>NZ_JBHWIQ010000002.1:210452-287694 GCF_042732055.1 Streptomyces sp. NPDC059816 | reverse complement strand
GTCCGGTTCGGCCGGGGGGGGGGGTCATCCCAAACCCGTCCGGTGGGGGGGGCCCCCCCCCGGCGGCCGGCCCGGGGGCGCGGGGCCCCCGCGCCCCCGACGTGGTCCTCGTCCAGGAGGCTCCGCGGTTCTTCCGCTGGCGCAAGAAGCTGGCCCGACTCGCCGCGGCGAGCGGCCTGTACGTGCTGTCCGGCGGAGCGACCGCCGCCGGCCCCGCCCTGCTCTGTTCGCTGCGGGCCACCGTGGAACGCACCGAGGACACCCTCCTCCCCCTGACTCCGGGCTTGCACCGCCGCGGGTTCGCCACCGCGGTCCTCCGGTTCGGCGCCGCCCGGGTCGGCGTGCTCAGCTGCCACCTCTCGCTCCAGAAGGACGAGCGCTTCGACCAGTCGGGTCTGCTGCTCGACCGGCTCGGGGAGCTCGGCACCCCTCACGCCATCGCCGGCGGTGACATCAACGAACGCCCCGACGGCCCCGCCTTCCGTCGACTCGCGGACTCCCTCCAGGACGGCTGGGCCACCAAACCCCTGGGGAACGAGTACACCTCGCCCGCCGAGGCCCCGCGCCAGCGGATCGACGCGGTCTTCGCGACGCACGGCATCGAAGTGCTCGGCTGCGGCGTCCCCGAGGACCTGCCGGGCATCACGACCGCGGACCTGAGGGCGGCCACCGACCACCTGCCCGTCCTGGCCACCCTCCGGATTCCCCCCGAGCCCCGCTGACCGGCGCGGCCCGGCCCGGCCCTCGGCGGCCCACCACGGGGTCAGGTGTCCGCGGGTACCGGGCGGCGCAGCAGATAGACGCCCGCGGTCACGACCAGGACGGTCATGCAGGCGATGAACACCAGCCCCGCGCTCTCCAGCCCGATCGGTCCCGTCAGCAGCCCGACACCGATCACCGGCACCGAGATGCCCGCGTACGCCACCACGAACAGGGTCGAGATCACCGCCGCCCGCTGGTCCGCCGGGGACGCCGCCGCCACCGCGGACATCGCGCCGCGGAACGCCAACCCCTGCCCGCCGCCCCCGACGAGCGCACTCAGCACCACCAGCGCCAACAGGTCCCAGTGCAGCGCCCCCGCGAGCAGCGCCAGCCCGGCCAGCAGCGCCGCACAGCCCAGCGGCAGGGACTTCCCCACCCCGACCCGGCCGACCGCCAGCTGCCCGGCGGTGGAGGCGAAGAAGGCCAGCGCGACGACCAGACCGCTGACGGCGTGGTCGTCGACGTCCAGGGACTGTGCGAGGAACGCGGGGCTGACCGAGGTGAACACCCCGAACAGCGCGAACCCCACGAAGGAGGCGATCGCCGCGGGCCCGAACACCGTCCGCACCTGCACGGGCAGCCCGGGCCGCCGCGGCCGTACGGCGCTCAGCGGCCGTCGTTCGCCCACCGTTTCGGGAAGGCGCAGCAGGACCAGGGCCGCGCCGGCCACCAGGGTCAGGTGCACGGCGAACGGCAGGTACAGCGGCCAGGGGGCGTACTGGGCGAGCAGCCCGGCGAGCAGCGGGCCGCAGCCCAAGCCGCCCATGTTGGCGGCCGTCGCCACGAAGGTGGCCCGGGCGGCGCCGCCGGGCGGCGCCAGCTCCATCACGTACGCCGTGGCGGCCCCGGTGAACAGCCCGGCGGACAGGCCCGACAGCAGCCGTCCCGCGTACAGCCAGCCCAGCCCGGTGGCGCACAGGAAGCAGCCGGCGCTCAGCGCGGCGCAGCCCAGCCCCCACGCCAGCACCTTGCGCCGGCCCACCGCGTCCGAGACGTTGCCCGTCAGCAGCAGCACGCCGATGACCCCGAAGGCGTACACGGCGTACACCACCGTCACCGTCAGCTCGGAGAACCCGAACTTCTCCTGGTACAGGGGGTACAAGGGGGTCGGCAGGGTGGTGCCGGCCATGCACACCGCGAACACCGCCCCGCTGAGCAAGCACGCGCGCCATCCCGGGCGGTCACCGTCCACGCCGCCGACCGTAACCCCGCACCCCGCCCGGGCCCGTACCGGCGCGCCCTCGGCACGACAGATCCGGGCCGGGCCGGGTGGGGGCGGGGTCCGTTTCCTCCGCCTTGCGATCCACGGCACCAGACCCCGCTCACTGATCCGGGCTGATCCGAAAGAAACTTTCTAGGCGAAGGAGCGCAGTTCGAAGCTGATCCCTCCGCGGTCGGCCATCCGCAGCACACGCCTGCCGTATCGCGGCGGCTGGCGCAGGTGAAGGGTGAAACTCCAGGCGCTGAACTTCAGGAGGAAGCCGTCGCCCTCCAGGTACCACCGCCTCTCACTGCGGGGGAGTGTCGGCCCCACCTGTTGCAGCCTCCTCATGTGTAGCGGCAGCTGGATGGAGCGCAGCTCGCCGGATATCGGCCCCATGCAGTCGAAGACCAGCGTGGCCGGTGAAACCCAGAACTTGACGTCCTGCCAGGGCGACGACGGCTCGACCCGGCGCACGATGTAATCGAGGTCGAGATGCAGTTGCAGGGCCGAGGGTGCGGTGTCATCGATGTCGTCCTGCTCAAGGAACTCCTCGGGGGTCAGGCCGTCGGGCGGGCCCTCGTCGTCGGTGACGGCGAGGGCGTGGATCTGGCACGAGTCAAACGACATCGCGTCAAGGTCCCGCTCCGTCCAAGTGGCCTTGCTCAAGCCTGACTCGGGGTGGACCACCATCTGCATACCGCGAGTATCGACCAACACGGGCACATCGCAAAGGGATCACCACTCCAAATGCGGCCTAGACGACCGCGCCGCGACCGGGGTCGTCGTCCTCCTCCTCGTCGCCGCGCATCCGCCCCACCAGCGTGGCGAACCCGCCCAGGAACCCGCCGACGCCGAGCAGGGTCAGCCACCAGGTCATCTGCCAGCCGAACAGCACCGCCAGCAACAGCAGCAGCGGGCCGCCCAGCACCCCGAGCCAGCCGAACTTGGCGGTGGCGTCGGAGGCGGGCAGCGGCGGTGGCTCCGGCGGCACGAAGTGCCCCTCGTCATCGCCGTCGAAGTCCTCCTCGGACGCCTCCTGCGGGCTGTAGTCCCGTGGCCCGGCGACCCCGGGCGCGAAGGCGACGGAGCTGCCCAGCGGCTTGCTCGGCTCGTCGGCCGTGTCCTCGTCGGCCGCGTCCTTGCCGGTCGGGTCCTCGTCGCTCGGGGGCGCGGCGGACGGCCCGTCGTCCGTCCTGTTCGGCTCGGCCTCCAACAGGGCCAGGTCCTCCACCGACTTGAACGGCTTCGCCCCGGGCGGGTCGACCGGCTCGTCCCCGTACCCGGCCACGATCGCCTCCCACGCCGCCGTCTCGTCCAGGGGCACGGCCTCACCCGCCGCCGCCTGCTCCGCCGCGGCGCGGTCGTCGGGCTCGCGGCCCTCCTCACGGTCGTGCTCAGCCACCGGTGGCCGTCCCTTCCTCGCCGACACTGGGTGCGATCCGATCGATGAACGCGTGACTCTCCGCGAAGATCCGGTCCGCGTCATAGTCCAACGTCGCGACGTGGTAGCTCTGTTCCAACAGGATCTCCGTGACGTCCGTGGAGGACACCCGGCTCAGGACCCGGCGCGAGTCCGAGGGCGGCACCACGTGGTCCTCCGGGCTGTGCAGCAACAGCAGCGGCTGGGTCACCTGCGGCAGCTCCCCGTCCACGAGCCGGAAGAACCGTCCCAGCGAGTACGCCGCGTGCAGGGGCACCCGGTCGTAGCCGATCTCGACCGGACCGTCCTTGGCGATGTCCCCGACCAGGCCCTTCGCCGAGGGCACCAGGTGCCGGACCACGGGCAGCACCCTGGCCCCCGCGCCGTGCACGGCGATCGCCGGGTTGACCACGACGATCCCGCTGATCGTGTCGCCGTGCTGGGCGGCGAGGCGCAGGGTCAGCGCCCCGCCCATGGACAGCCCGAAGACGAACACCCGGGCGCACCGGTCGCTGAGGACGCGCAGCTCCCGGTCCACCTCCGCGTACCAGTCCTGCCAACCGGTGGGCCGCATGTCCTCCCAGCGGGTGCCGTGCCCCGGGAGCAGCGGCAGGGACACGGTCAGCCCGCGGGCGGCGAGGAAGTCCGCCCAGGGGCGTAGGGACTGAGGGGAACCGGTGAATCCGTGACAGAGGAGGACACCGATGTCACCGCCTTCGTGGCGGAACGGCTCGGCACCGGGGAGGACCGTCACGTTCGGTCTCCTGTTCGTGTGAGAGGGGGGGCGGGGAGAACCGGGGCGCCCCGGGGCGTGGGAAGGAGAAGGGGCACTTCACGGTACGCGACCGCCCTGACACCGACCAGGGCCATCGGACCGGTTCGGGGTGGGCCGGGTTATGGTCTGTTCGACAGAAATAGGAGGCAGTCGGTTGATCTACGGCGCGATGAAGTTTTCCATCGGAGGGCCACTGAAGCTCGCCTTCAGGCCCTGGGTGGAGGGCATCGAGCACATTCCCGCCGAGGGTCCCGCCATCCTCGCGAGCAATCACCTCTCGTTCTCGGACTCGTTCTTCCTCCCCGCGGTCCTCGACCGCAAGGTCACCTTCATCGCGAAGGCCGAGTACTTCACCACCCCGGGCGTCAAGGGCCGGATGACGGCGGCGTTCTTCAAGGGCGTCGGCCAGCTCCCGGTGGACCGCTCCGGGGTGCGGGGCGCGGGCGAGGCGGCGATCCGCAGCGGCATCGAGGTGCTGGAGCGGGGCGAGCTGTTCGGCATCTACCCGGAGGGCACCCGTTCGCCGGACGGTCGCCTCTACCGGGGCAAGCCGGGCGGCCTGGCCCGGGTGGCGCTGGCCACCGGCGCGCCCGTGATTCCGGTCGCGATGATCGACACCGAGAAGATCCAGCCGCCCGGCAAGGTGCTCCCCAAGCTGATGCGCCCGGGCATCCGGATCGGCAAGCCCCTCGACTTCACCCGCTACCAGGGCATGGACCACGACCGGTTCGTGCTGCGCGCGGTGACCGACGAGGTCATGTACGAGATCATGAAGCTCTCCGGTCAGGAGTACGTCGACATCTACGCGACCGCCGCCAAGCGGCAGATCGCCGATGCCGCGAAGGCCGAGCGGGAGGCGGCGAAGGCCGAGAAGGCAGCCGCCCAGCAGGCCGCGAAGAACGACGCGGGCGAGGATCGCCCGCAGCACACCGAGCGCCCGGACACCGAGCGGTCCGACCCCGAGCGCCCGGACGGTGCGGGCTCCGACGGTGAGCGACCCGCCGGCCGGGAACACCGCCAGGAGCCGTCCGGCTCCTGAACGACGGGCCCGGGCGCCGGGCGGTCGGACGGTCGGGACCGTCCGGGCCGTCGGTCGGAGCGACACGGGAACCGGTACCGACCGCGGTGCCGGGGGGAACACTGGGGGAGCGGTGGGCGGGACGGTCAAACGCTGGCGCGTGACACGCATGTCGGTCGAACAACCGCTGTGGCGCGCCCTCACCGGGTACCGCGTGCTCACCGCGCTGTACGCGATCGGCGTGTTCGTGTCGATGTACGACACCTTCGCCCGGCCCTGGGTCGCCATCGCGTACTACGTGGTGCTGGTGGTGTGGACCGCCGCGACCCTCGACAAGGTCTCCGGGGCGGCCCGCTGCACCCGGCGGTTCCTGTTCGTGGACCTGACCATCGCGCTCACCGGCATCCTGCTCACCCCGCTGGCCGCCTCGCCCGACCGCATCGTCGAGGGTTCGCCGACCCTGCCGTCGATATGGACCGCGGGCGCCGTGCTCGCCTTCGCGCTCAAGGGGGGCTGGCGCTGGGCCGCCGTCGCCTCCGCGCTGGTCGGCGTCGCGAACATCATCCAGCGGGGTGCCGTCAGCCGGGACACCGTCCACAACGTGCTGCTGGTGTGGGTCGCCTCGATCGCCATCGGGTACGTGGTGGAGGTCGCCCGGGCCTCGGAGGCGACGCTCGCCCGGGCCCTGGAGATCGAAGCGGCCACCCGGGAGCGCGAACGCCTCGCCCGGGACATCCACGACGGCGTCCTCCAGGTCCTCGCGATGGTGCAGCGCCGCGGCAACGCCCTGGGCGGGGAGGCCGCGGAGCTGGGTCGGATGGCGGGGGAGCAGGAGGTCGCGTTGCGGACCCTGGTCTCCGAGGGGCTGCCCTCCCGTGCCTCGGGGGACGCGGCCGACGGCGCCTTCGTCCGGGCCGTCGACGACCCCGGCGATCCCGCGGACCCCCGCGGCCCTGCTGCTCCCGATGACGACGGACCGCACGATCTGCGACACCTGCTCGGGGGACACGCGAGCGCCCTGGTGACCCTCTCGGACCCCGGTGCCCCGGTGCTCCTCCCGCCGGCGACGGCACGGGAGTTGGCCGCCGCCGTGGGCGCCGCGATGGACAACGTGCGGCGGCACGCGGGCGAGGGGGCGCGGGCCTGGATCCTGGTCGAGGACGAACCGGACGCGGTGATCGTGACGGTCCGTGACGACGGCCCCGGCATCCCCGAAGGCAGACTGGAGCGGGCCGAGGGCGAAGGGCGCCTCGGCGTGGCCCAGTCGATCCGCGGACGGTTGCGGGACATCGGCGGTACGACCGAGCTGTACTCCGTACCGGGCCAGGGCACGGAAGTGGAACTGAGGGTGCCGCGGGGCGGCACCCAGGGGAGGGCGGCACGATGACGCAGGACACGACCGGGAGACCGGTGACGATCAGGGTCATGGTCGTGGACGACCATCCGATGTGGCGGGACGCCGTCGCCCGGGACCTCGCCGGAGCCGGCTTCGAGGTGGTCGCCACCGCCGGCGACGGCGAGCAGGCGGTCCGCCGGGCCCGGGCCACCACCCCCGACGTGGTCGTCCTCGACCTCAACCTGCCCGCCAAGCCGGGGGTCCAGGTCTGCAAGGAGGTCGTCGCCGCCAACCCCGCGCTCCGGGTGCTGGTGCTGTCGGCGAGCGGTGAGCACGTCGACGTCCTGGAGGCGGTGAAGTCCGGGGCGACCGGCTACCTCCTCAAGTCGGCGTCCACCGAGGAGCTGATCGACGCGGTCCGCCGCACCGCCGACGGCGACGCGGTGTTCACCCCCGGGCTCGCCGGACTCGTCCTCGGCGAGTACCGGCGGCTGGCCGCCGAGCCCCCGTCCACCGCGTCCGACGAGCCGGGCGCGCCCCGGCTGACCGACCGGGAGACGGAGGTGCTGCGGCTGGTCGCCAAGGGGCTCAGCTACAAGCAGATAGCCGAACGCCTGGTCATCTCGCACCGCACGGTCCAGAACCACGTGCAGAACACCCTCGGCAAGCTCCAGCTCCACAACCGGGTGGAACTCGTCCGCTACGCGATAGAGCGCGGACTCGACGACTGACCGTCGGTGACCGCCCCCCTGGGTGGGCCTCCAGTAGGGGGGCGGTCACCGGGCCCCGCCCGGCGGCCCCGCGTATATTCCGAACCGGCACCCGATCGCCCCGCACCTGGAGGGACCCTCGTGGAGATCCTCGCCTTCGGCGTACAAGCCGACGAGAAGCCCCTGATCGAAGCCGCCTTCGAGGCCCCGCACGAGGCCCGCTGCCTGGACGTCTTCCTCAACGAGGACACCGCCCCGATCGCGGCCGGCTACGAGGTCGTCTCCACCAGCGTCAACGCGGACCTGGGGCACCGGGTGCTCCAGACGCTCGCCGCCGGCGGCACCCAGATGATCGCCCAGCGCTCCACCGGCTTCAACAACATCGACCTGGACGTCGCGGAGCGCCTCGGCATGACCGTGGCGCGGGTCTCGTACTACTCCCCGTTCGCGGTCGCCGAGTTCGCCTGGACCCTCGCCATGGCGGTCAACCGCCGCATCGTCCGGGCGGGCAACCGCACCCGCGACTTCGACTTCCGCCTCGACGGGCTGATGGGCCGCGACCTGCACGGCCGGACCGCCGGAGTGATCGGCACCGGCAAGATCGGCGAGGCGTTCGCCCGGATCGCCCACGGCTTCGGGATGCGGCTGCTCGGCTGGGACGTCGCCGAGAACCCGGCCTGCGCCGCCCTCGGCATGGAGTACGTCGACAAGGACCGGCTGTTCGCCGAGGCGGACCTGATCAGCCTGCACGTCCCGCTCCTTGCGGACACCCAGCACCTCGTCGACGCGTCGGCGCTGCGGACGATGAAGGACGACGCGATCCTCGTCAACTCCAGCCGGGGCGGCCTGATCGACACCAAGGCCCTGGTGGAGGAGTTGCGGGCGGGCCGGTTCACCGGTGTCGGCCTGGACGTGTACGAGGCGGAGGCGGGCCTGTTCTTCCTCGACAAGTCCCTGGAAGCCGTCCCGGACGACGTCCTGGCCCGCCTCGTCACGTTCCCGAACGTGGTGGTGACCTCCCACCAGGCGTACTACACGGTGGACGCGGTGACCCAGATCGTGGACACCACCGTTTCCAACGTGCTCGACTACCTCGCCGGCCGCCGCAGCGGGAACGTCCTGGTTCCGGCGTCGCCCAGCAGCTGACCGGCCAACTCCCGCACGATCGCCGCCCCGCGCAGCGTCAACACCGACTCGGGGTGGAACTGGACGCCCGCGAAGCCGGGCCCGCGCAGTGCGTGCACCTCGCCCCGCGGGTCCCGGCTGACCTCCACCCCGTGCGCGGCCAGCTCCAGAGCGGCGTCCGCGTCGCAGCGGGCGACGAAGCTGTTGTAGAAGCCGACGGTCTCGGTCCGCCCGAACAGGTCGACCGCCGTCTGCGCCCCCTGGTACGGGACCTCCTTGCGGACGATGGCGAGCCCCAACTCCGCCGCGATCAGCTCGTGCCCCAGGCACACCCCGAGCACCCCGTACGGGTGGCGGCGGATCAGCTCGGCGGCCAGCTCCCGCAGGAACCGCATCTTCGGGTCCGCCGGGTCCGAGGGGTCACCCGGCCCGGGGCCCAGCACCACGGGACCCGGATGGGCGAGCACCGCGGCGCGCAGCCCCGGTTCGTCGTAGCGGCGGACCGTGACCTCCAGTCCCGCGGACCGCAGCAGGTGCGCCAGCATCGCGGTGAACGTGTCCTCGCCGTCCACCACCAGGGCGTGCCCCTCCAGCGCGTCGGAGCGCTCCTGCATCCGCAGCCAGAACGGCGCCAGTGCGGACCGCCGTCCGGCGAGCGCCTCCCGCACCCGGGGGTCGTCCGCCAGCGCGCCCCGCACCGTGCCGCGGTGCGCGGGGCCCGGCCGCACCCCGAGGGCGGTGAGCACCCCGGCGGCCTTGGCATGGGTCTCCGCGACCTCGCTGCGGGGGTCCGAACCGCGCACCAGCGTCGCCCCGACCGGCACCTTGAGGCTTCCGTCGGCGCCGATGTCCGCGGTCCTGATGAGGATCGGCGAGTCCAGGGTCTGTGCGCCCCCCGGGTCCCGTCCGACCAGGGCCAGGGCCCCCGCGTAGTACCCCCGGCCGCTGCCGTCCGGCCCCGCCGGCTCGTACCGCTCGATCACCCGGCACGCGTTCTGCACCGGCGACCCGGTCACCGTCGCCGCGAACATCGTCTCCCGCAGCACCTCGCGGACCCCGAGCGAGGACCGGCCGCGCAGCTCGTACTCGGTGTGCGCCAGATGGGACATCTCCCGCAGCCGCGGCCCCACCACCACCCCGCCGCGGTCGCCGACCGTGCACATCATCTTGAGTTCCTCGTCCACCACCATCGACAGCTCCTCGATCTCCTTGCCGTCGGCGAGGAAGTCGAGCAGCCCCTCGGGGGTGGGCCCCTCGGCGGGGTAGCGGTACGTCCCGCTGATCGGGTTCATCACGACCGTGCCGCCGTTCATCCGCACGTGCACCTCGGGGCTGGCCCCGACCAGGGTGCGCTCACCGGTGTGCACCACGAACGTCCAGTACGCGCCCTCCTCCCCGAGCAGCAGCCGCCGGAACAGGGCCAGCGCCCCGGCCCGTCCGAAGCCGGGGACCCGACCGGTGTAGGTGCGCCGGATGACGAAGTTGGCGCCCGAGCCCCGGCCGATCTCGTCGCGCAGCACCCGCTCCACGACGGCCGCGTACTCCTCGTCGCTGACGTCGAAGCCGCCGTCCAGGACCCGCACCGGCTCCCCGGCCAGCGCGGCCAGCGCGGTCAGCGCCTCGGCGAGGGGCACCTCGTACGACTCCTCGGGGACCAGCACCGCGAGCGGGGTGCCGTCGTCGCGCACGTCGAAGCCGCGTTCGCGGATCTGGCGGAACGGGACGAGGGCCAGCCCGTCCGGGATGTCGGCGAGCCGCTCGTGGTGGACGACCGGGCCGATCAGCACCTCGACGGTGTCGTGGTCGCGGCCCGGGGTGCGTCGGCGCAGCAGTGCGAACGGAGGGGAGTGGGGGTCGAGCAGACGGTTGAGGTCCACGGGTGATCGGTTCCTTCCCTGGCGGGCGCCGGCCGGGCGGTGCCCGGTGGCGGAGCGGAGGGAACGGCCCCGGAAAAGCAGGAAGGCCGCCCCTCGGGCGGCCTTCGCGTGATCTCGGGTACGCGCAGTCAGTGGGCCGCCGGATGAGCGGTCCACCACCAGCTACGGGTCGAGTGCACGAACATGCCGGGCACCCTACCCGATGCGCCGGTGTCCCGGCACGTGATCCTCCCCGCCGGGTTCCGCCCCCGCCCGCGCTCCGGCGGCGCATCCCGCGCTCATTTGCGATGTGCGTCTCAAAAGATGAGCGGACGGATGGACACCCCCGGTCACCCCGTAATGTGGTGGAGGTGACCGTGAACGCTGAATCCCAGTCCGTCGACGCCGGGCCCACCTGGCGCGACCTGCCCGCGGCGCAGCAGCCCGAGTACCCGGATGCCGAGGCTCTGCGCGATGTGATCGCCGACCTCGAAAGCTATCCGCCACTGGTCTTCGCCGGTGAGTGCGACCAACTGCGCGCCCGGTTGGCCGCGGTCGCCAAGGGCGAGGCGTTCCTGCTCCAGGGCGGGGACTGCGCCGAGTCGTTCGACGCGGTCGGCGCCGACCAGATCCGGGCCAAGCTCAAGACCCTGCTCCAGATGGGCGCCGTCCTCACCTACGCCGCCTCGGTGCCGGTGGTGAAGGTCGGCCGGATCGCGGGCCAGTACTCCAAGCCGCGCTCCAAGCCCACCGAGACCCGCGACGGCGTGACCCTGCCGACGTACCGCGGCGACTCGGTGAACGGTTTCGCCTTCACCGAGGAGGAGCGGGTCCCGGACCCGCAGCGCCTCAAGCGGATGTACCACGCGTCGGCCTCCACGCTGAACCTCGTCCGCGCCTTCACCACCGGTGGTTACGCGGACCTGCGCCAGGTGCACGCCTGGAACCAGGACTTCGTGAAGTCCTCGCCGTCCGGTCAGCGCTACGAGCAGTTGGCGCGCGAGATCGACAACGCGCTGAACTTCATGCGGGCCTGCGGCACGGACCCCGAGGAGTTCAAGACGGTCGAGTTCTTCGCCTCCCACGAGGCGCTGCTGCTCGACTACGAGGGCGCCCTCACCCGGGTCGACTCCCGGACCGGACGGCTGTACGACACGTCCGGCCACATGGTGTGGATCGGTGAGCGCACCCGGCAGCTCGACGGCGCGCACATCGAGTTCGCGTCGAAGATCCGCAACCCGATCGGCATCAAGCTGGGCCCGACGACGACCGTCGACGAGGCGCTGACCTACATCGACCGCCTGGACCCCGACCGCGAGCCCGGCCGGCTCACGTTCATCGTCCGGATGGGCGCCGACAAGGTCCGCGACAAGCTGCCGAACCTCGTCGAGAAGGTCACGGCCTCCGGTGCCACCGTCGCCTGGGTCACCGACCCGATGCACGGCAACACCTTCGAGGCCGCCTCCGGTCACAAGACCCGTCGCTTCGACGACGTCCTGGACGAGGTCAAGGGCTTCTTCGAGGTCCACAAGGGCCTGGGCACCCACCCGGGCGGCATCCACGTGGAGCTGACCGGCGACGACGTCACCGAGTGCGTGGGCGGCGGCGACGAGATCTTCGTCGACGACCTCCACCAGCGCTACGAGACGGCCTGCGACCCGCGGCTCAACCGCAGCCAGTCGCTGGACCTGGCCTTCCTGGTGGCGGAGATGTACCGGGACCAGTAGGTCCATGGCAGTGGGAGTCGGGTGATCTTGCCCGGATGTGTACCGATGGGGCGCGGATGCTGTGATCCGCGCCCCATCGGCACGTCCGGGACTTTTACGTCACCCGCGGGACGGGTAAGGTTAGGCAAGCCTCACCGAAATCTCGGGACGGCATCAGCGATCGGCTCGCGCCGGTCCCGAGCGATTCCACCGGGGAGGTGACCGCGTGTACGTGTGCAGTTGCTTCGGTGTCACCGAAGCCCAGGTGCGTCAACACGCGGCGGACGGCGCCTGCACCCCGCGCCAGATCGCCTCGGCCTCCAAGGCGGGCACGGATTGCGGTTCCTGCGTCCGGAGCATCCAGGCACTGCTCGGCCGGGGCGCGTGCCCCCGTCGGGCGCTGGTGGAGCAGGGCGAGCCCGCCCTCGCGAAGATCGGAGTACCGCGTTCCGGCGGGCGTGTCGCAGGACTCGAAGAAGCCGCCTGACCGTTTCTCCACGTCGCTGGTGGTTCGTGGGACGGCCCCCGGACGGCCGGGGAGGGGTCTCGGACGGCCGCGACCCCGTCGGGATCAGCTGCTCGGCTGCTCGATCTGCTGGGCCAGGTACAGCGGCTCACCGAGCTTCTCGATCAGCTCCAGCTGGGTGTCCAGGTAGTCGATGTGGTGCTCCTCGTCCTGGAGGATGTCCTCGAAGATCCGTGCCGAGGTGACATCGCCCTTGGCGCGCATCACGTCGATGCCGCGCTTCAGCCGGTCGATGGCCTCCACCTCGACCTGTCGGTCGGCCTGGAACATCTCCGTCACCGTCTGACCGACACGGACGTGGAACAACCGCTGGTAGTTCGGCAGGGCGTCCAGGAAGAGGATGCGCTCGGTGAGCCGGTCCGCGTGCTTCATCTCGTCGATGGACTCGGACCGCGTGTAGTTCGCGAGCTTGGTCCAGCCGTTGTTGTCCTGGATGCGGTAGTGCAGCCAGTACTGGTTGATCGCGGTCAGCTCACCCGTGAGCTGTTCGTTCAGGAACTCGATGACCTCGGGGTCGCCCTGCATCGCAGAGGCTCCTTCCAGGTGGGGACCGGTTCGGTGGCCGCATCCTCGCACCGTGATTCCGAGGCCGTCCAGTAAGTGCCTCCTTAGTAGGAGTTGCCCCCACCGGGTCTGACCTGGTCATGAACACCTACCCGGTCTGTCAGGATGGAGTCATGGGTCAACCGGTCGGTAGCGAATCTCCACAGGCGGCGCAGCCGCAGCTACCGCCGGGGCAGCGACTCCAACGCGGATGGCCCGTCACGCACTACGGTCCGGTGCCCAGATTCCGCCCGGAGCGCTGGGAGTTCAGGGTCTTCGGCGCGACCGTCGACGGCGACAAACGGTGCTGGAACCACGAGCAGTTCTCGGCGCTGCCGTACACCACGGTCGTGGCCGATCTGCACTGCGTCACCAAGTTCAGCATGCTCGGTGCCGAGTGGGGCGGGGTGCCGGCCCGAACGGTCCTGGACCTCGCGCCGCCCGCCTCGAACGTCACCCATGTGATGGTCTGGGCGGAGTACGGCTTCAGCTCCAACATGCGGCTGTCCGACTTCGACGTCGAGGACGCGATCTTCGCCACGCACAAGGACGGTGAGCCGCTCACCGCGGAACACGGGTTCCCGCTGCGCCTCGTGGTGCCCCACCTGTACGCCTGGAAGGGCCCCAAATGGGTGCGGGGCGTCGAGTACATGACCGCGGACCGACGGGGCTTCTGGGAAGAACGCGGTTACCACAACGTGGGCGACCCCTGGCGGGAACAGCGCTACTCGTACCAGGAGGAGCCCGGCGAGGGCCCCGAGCTCTGACCCGCGACCCCCGTTGCCGGCGTGCCCTGCCGTGCGAGCGGTGGTCGCCGAGGACGTTCTACCCCTAGGGGGTATGCAGGCCGTCCCTGATCTTCTGGAGGAGCGCCACGTCATCCGCGTGCCCGCTCGGGCCACCGGGGGTCTCGATGACCAGGGGCACCCCCTCGGTCGCCGGATGCGCCAGCAGGGCACGGAACGGATCCTCCCCGATGTGGCCGGCCCCGATGTTGGCGTGCCGGTCCTTGCGGGCACCGGCGCCCTCCTGGGAGTCGTTGGCGTGGATCAGTTTCAGCCGTCCCGCGCCGACCGTCCCCACCAACTCGTCCAAGGTCCGGTCCATCCCGCCCGGACCGGCCAGGTCGTGCCCGGCCGCGAAGATGTGACAGGTGTCGAGACAGATCCCCAGCATCGGATGGGAGTCCAGCGCCTCGAAGTACGGTCCGAAGTCCTCCGCCCGGGAACACAGCGAGGACCCCTGCCCGGCCGTCGACTCCAACAGCAGGAACGGGTCGTCCTCGTGCGTCAACTCGTCCAACAGCGGCAGCATCCGCTCGCGCACCTGCGCCAGGGCCACCGCACGTTCCCGGCCACCGGTCGCCGACCCGGTGTGCACCACCACCCCCAGCGCCCCGATCGCCCGGGCCCGGCGCAGCGAGTGCCGCAGCGACTCCACCGAACGGTCGACGGTCGCCTCCGTGTGCGAGCCGAAGTTGATCAGGTAGGGGGCGTGCACGTACGCCGGAACGCCCTCGGCGGCGCAGGCCGCGCGGAACTCCTCGTCCTGCCGGGGGTTGCCGGGCGGGGTGGCCCAGCCGCGCGGATTGGCGACGAAGACCTGGACGGTTTCGGCGCCCATCTCGCGGGCGTACGCGAGACCGGTGGAAGCGAGGCCCCCGGCGACCGGGACGTGGCCGCCGACGGGGTTGCGGAGGTGGGTGACTGTCACCCCGCCAGGGTGGCACGCGCGAGTGCGGCTCCCGAACGCCGCCCGCCCCGGTCCCGGCCCGGCCCGCCCGCGCGGGGGCGGCGCGGCCCGTCAGCCGATGTGGAGGGTGATCTCCGAGCCCTCGGGGGCCTCCTCGCCGGCGGCCACCGACTGCTCGTCCACCGTGTCCCCGAACAGCCCGAGGATGCCCCGGTCCACCTTCACCTCGAACCCGGCCGCCTCCAGGGTCTGCCGCGCGTCGTCCACGCCGTCCCCGACCACGTCCGGAACCTCGATCATCTCCGGCCCCTCGGACAGCGTCAGCGTGACCGTGTCGCCCTCGGCGACCTCGGACCGCGCCCGGGGGAACTGCTGCGCCACCTCGCCCGCCGGCACCTTGGCGGTGACCCGCTCCGGCGCGATCTCCGACTTCAGCCCGAGCTCCGCCAACGCCTCCTGCGCCTGCCCGAGGCTCTTCCCGCCCAGCTCGGGCACCTCCACCGGGGCGCCCCTGCTCAGGATGATCGCGACGGCCGAACCCGCCCGGCGCTCCGTACCCGCAGCGGGGTCGGTGCTGATCACCTCGCCCCGCGGGACGGTGGTGTCGAACGCGTCGGTGACCATCCCCGGCTCCAGCCCGGCGGCCGTGATCTCCTTGCGCGCCACGGCCAACGTGCGGTCCGTCACATCGGGCACCCGCACGGTCTGCGGCCCCAGCGACACCGTCAGCCCGACGCTGCCGTTGCCGCGGATGCGGGACCCGACGGTCGGGTCGGTGGCGATCACCGTGCCGCGCCGGTTGGTGTCGCTGTACTCCCGCCGGACGTCCCCGACGTCCAGCCCCGCGTCGGTGAGCCGCTCCCGGGCGTCCGCCTCGGTCTGGGTGAGCAGCGCGGGGACCTTCGTGAACTGTCCGGAGTTGATGTACCAGACGCCGATCCCGGCCAGCAGGACCAGCAGCAGGGCCCCGAGCCCGGCCACCGCACGGCGCGGCGGCCGACCGGTGAGCAGGCCCCCGAACCGGGACCGCACGGGTACGGGACGCCCCAGCAGCGCGGTGCGCTGGACGTCGTCCGGGCCGCCGCCGATGGCGTCCTCGTTCACCGGCAGCGGGCGGGGTATGCCGAGCGCCCGGGGGATGACACTGGTCCGGTCCTCGGCGCTGTCGTGCGCCGCGTCGTCGGCCCCCGGCGGGACCGCGTCGAGCTGCGCCTCGGTGAGGGCGGCCCGGGTCGACCGGAGCGCCGCGAGCAGCGCCACCGCGTCGCGCGGGCGCAGCCGGGGGTCGCGGGCCGTCGCCGCGGCGACCAGCTCGTCCAGCTCCACGGCCGTCCCGGGGACCGTCGCCGAAGGGGCCGGGACGTCCTCGTTGACGTGCCGGTAGAGGACCTGCGCCGTGGTGTCGCCGGTGTGGGGCTTGCCGCCGGTCAGCATCTCGTAGAGCACGATCCCGCAGGCGTACACGTCCACCCGGGTGTCCGCCGCACCGTCCTCGATCTGCTCCGGCGCGAGGTACGCCACCGTCCCGAGCACCGGACCGGTCGAACCGGTCCGGGAGTCCACCGAGCGGACCAGACCGAAGTCGGCCACCTTGACCCGGCCGTCATCGCCGATCAGGACGTTCTCCGGCTTCATGTCCCGGTGGACCAGACCCGCCCGGTGCGCCGCGCCGAGGGCGGCCAGCACCGACTCCAGGACGTCCAGGGCGGCCCGTGGGCACAGCGCGACCCGCTCCCGCAGCACGTCCCGCAGCGTGCAGCCGGGCACGTACTCCATCGCGAGGTACACGTAGGCGCCCTGGGCGCCCTGGTCGAAGACGCCGACCACGTTCGGGTGCGAGAGCCGGGCCACCGACTTCGCCTCGCGGATGAAGCGCTCCACGAAGCCCGCGTCCACCGCGAGGGCGGGGTGCATCACCTTCAGGGCGACCACCCGGTCCAGCCGGGTGTCCAGGGCGCGGTACACCGTGGCCATGCCGCCGGTGGCGATCCTCGCGTCCACCCGGTAGCGGGCGTCCAGCACGTGCCCGAGCAGCGGGTCCTGAAGCGAATTGTCCACGGAGGCAGTCTAAGAGCCGGCGCGCCGGGGGCGTGCCGACCCGGGGGCCCGCGCCCCCGGACGGCCCGTGCCCCGTAGGGGGTCAGAACGCGGGGCGCTCCGGGTCCAGCCGGGCCTGCCCCGCGGCGGGCGAACTGGCCTGTGCGAAGAAGCGCCGGGGGATGCGCCCGGCGCGATGGGCGAGGCGCCCGGCCTCCACGGCGTGCCGCACGGCCTCGGCCATCAGCACCGGCACCCGGGCCCGGGTCACCGCTGAGGCGAGCATCACCCCCGCACAGCCCAGCTCCATGGCCAGCGCCACGTCCGAGGCCGTCCCGGCCCCCGCGTCCAGGATGACCGGGACCCCCGCCCGCTCCACGATCAACTCGAAGTTGTGCGGATTGCGGATGCCCAACCCGGAGCCGATGGGCGAGCCCAGCGGCATCACCGCAGCGCACCCCACGTCCTCCAGCTTGCGCGCCAGGACGGGATCGTCATTGGTGTACGGCAGGACGGTGAAACCGTCGTCGACGAGGATCTCGGCGGCGTCCAGCAACTCGACGGGATCGGGCAGCAGGGTCCGCTCGTCGGCGATGACCTCCAGCTTGACCAGATCGGTGCCGAGCGCCTCCCGGGCCAGCCGCGCGGTGAGCACCGCCTCCCCGGCGGTGAAGCAGCCCGCGGTGTTGGGCAGCACCCGGATGCCGAGCCGGTCCAGCACGGAGAGCACCGAGCCGGCGGTCGTCGGATCGACCCGCCGCATCGCGACGGTGGTCAGCTCGGTGCCGGAGGCGACCAGCGAGCGTTCCAGCACGTCGAGGCTGGGGGCGCCGCCGGTGCCCATGATCAGCCGGGAGCCGTAGCTCCGGCCGCCGAGGACGAAGGGGTCGTCGGCCACGTCAGCCTCCCTGGACCGCGGTGAGGACCTCGACGCGGTCGCCGTCCGCGAGCACGATCCGCGGCCAGCCCGTGCGCGGGACGACGGTCTCGTTGAGGGCGGCGGCCACTCCGCCGGGCGCGGTGGTGAGCACGGCGACGAGGTCGTCGAGGGTCGTCCCGGGGCTGACGTCCCGGTGCTCGCCGTTGAGGGTGACGCTCAGGGTCGTGGACCCGGGGGCGGGTGACGCGCTCATACGGGCTGCTCCTGGGGGAGGCGGGTGAACCGGAGGGGGGTGAAGGGGCGTGCGTCGTCCGGCAGTTCACCGTGCACCAGGGCGTGGGCCAGGACGTCCCCGGTGACGGGGGTGAGCAGCACGCCGTTGCGGTGGTGGCCGGTGGCCAGCAGCAGCCCGTCCAGTGCGGTGGGGCCGAGCAGGGGGGCGTTGTCGGGCGAGCCGGGCCGCAGCCCCGCACGGGTCTCGACGAGCGGTAGCTCGGTGATGCCGGGGACCAGTTCGTGGGCGTCCCGCAGCAGTTCGTACACGCCGCCCGCGGTGACGGTGGTGTCCCAGCCGAGTTCCTCGCTGGTGGCCCCGAGGACCAGCTCACCGTCCTCGCGCGGCACCAGGTACACCTGTCCGCCGCGCACCACCGCCCGCACGGTCCGACTCAGGAACGGGCCGAAGCCGGGCGGCACCCTCAGCCGCAGGATCTGCCCCTTGACGGGCCGTACCGGTGGCACGACCTCGTCGGGGACCCCCGCGAGCCGTCCGCTGAGGCTGCCCGCGGCGAGGACGACCTGCCCGGCCGCCAGCTCGGTGCCGTCGGCGAGCAGGACGCCCGAGGCCCGTTCCCTGCGGATGACCAGGCGTTCGACCCGCTGCCGGTGGAAGACCACGCCGGCCGACGCACAGGCGGTGACCAGGGCCGCGGCCAGTCGCCGCGGGTCGATCTGGTGGTCGTCGTCCACCCGCAGCCCGCCGCGCACGCCCGGGGCCAGCATCGGTTCGAGCCGCCGGCACTCCCGACCGTTGAGCCACTGGGGCGTCAGCCCCGCCGCGGTCTGCACGGCGTGCAACTCCCGTAGCTGGGACCGGTCGTCGGCGTCGAGGGCGACGGCGAGGGTGCCGCAGCGCCGGTAGCCGAGGTCCGCCCCGGTGACCCCGGACAGTTCGGCGGCGAACGCCGGATAGGCACGGGCCGAGGCGGTGTTGAGGGCGAGGAGCTGCTCCTCGCCGGGGTGCAGTTCGGTGACCGCGGCGAGCATCCCGGCCGCCACCTGTGCGGCGCCGCCGCCCGGCGCGGGGTCCACCAGCGCGGTGCTCAGACCGCGCCCGGCGGCCCGCCAGGCCGTCACCAGACCGATGATCCCGCCGCCCACCACCAGGACGTCCGCTGAACGAGACATGGGTGCTCCGCTCCTCCCTTCGCCGGCATGACCCGGATCAGGTTCGTACGGTCGGAGGCCGGTCAGCCTCCCTCTCAGCCCGGTGCGTCCGGGCTCCCGCGAGTTACGTTGGCCACCCTAACCCGATGCCCCGCACCCCAGTAAGGGAGTCGTGTCCCGTGCCCGACCAGCCGCACCAGCCCGATCGACCGGCCGCACCGGCCGCGCCCTCGCTCGACGGACGGGTCCTGGTACCCGTGGCCGACCAGGCGCCCGGCCAGGTCGGCACCCGCACCCGCTTCGCCTACCACGAGCGCGGCGGCGTGGTCTGGGCCGACTACGCGGGCGGCGAGGTGGTCCGCGGCCACCTCGTCGGCACCCGCACCGGGGACCGGCTGGACTTCCGGTACGTCCAACTGCGCATCGACGGAACGACCGCATCCGGACATTGCGCGTCCCGGGTGGTCGCCCTGCCGGACGGGCGGGTGCGGCTGCTGGAGACCTGGGAGTGGGAGTCCCGCGAGGGGCGGGGAACGAGCGTGGTGGAGGAGGCACCGCAAGAGACACCGCCCGAGCCGGGACCGACCGCCGACTGAGCCGGCGTCCGGGTGTCTAGGGTGACGACCGGGGACAGCCGGATGCCGGCCGACGGCCCCACCACCCGACGAGGCGGACGAGGCGGACGAGGGCGACATGCCAGAAGAGACAACCGAGACAGCCGAGACAGCCAAGGCACCCGAAACGACCGAGGCGACCGAGGCGACGGAGACGGGCGCGGCGGGCCGGACGGCCGCGACGGCCGAAGCGGGCAGCGCGGCCGACCGGCCACCGGGCGTCGTCATCGCGGGCGCGGGCATGGCCGGGGTGCAGACCGCGGTGGCCCTGCGCGAACAGGGCTTCGCCGGACCGGTCGTCCTGATCGGAGCCGAACCCCACCAGCCCTACGACCGGCCGCCGTTGTCCAAGGCCGTGCTCCTGGGCAAGGCCGAGGACTCCGCTTTCGACGTGGACTTCGGGGCGCTCGGCATCGACCTGCGGCTCGGCTTGGAGGTCACCGGCGTCCGCCCCGACGACCACGAACTGGACACCGAGGCCGGGCCCGTCCCGTACGACACGCTGGTCATCGCGACCGGCGCCGAACCGATCCGGTTGCCGGGCGCGGACGGCGTTCCCGGCGTGCACCTGCTGCGCACCCTGGACGACGCCGAGCGGTTGCGTCCGGTGCTCGCCGACCAACACGACGTCGTGGTGGTGGGCGCCGGCTGGATCGGCGCCGAGTTCGCGACGGCCGCTCGTGAGGCGGGCTGCGCGGTGACCGTGGTGGAGGCCGCCGACCGGCCGCTCGCGGGCGCCCTGCCCGCCGAGGTCGCCGCCCCCATGACCGACTGGTACGCGGAGGCCGGGGCCACCCTGCGCACCCGGGCGCGCGTGGTCCGCGTGCAGCCGGGCGAAGTGGTCCTGGACGACGGCAACGTGCTGCCCGCCGGCGCGGTGGTGGTGGGCATCGGCGCCCGCCCCGCCACCGACTGGCTCGCCGGCTCCGGGATCGCACTCGGCGCGCACCGGGAAGTGCTCGCCGACGACCACCTGCGGACCTCGGTGCCCGACGTCTACGCGGTCGGCGACTGCGCCTCCTTCCCCTCCGCCCGGTACGGCGAACGCCTGCTGGTGCACCACTGGGACAACGCGCTCCAGGGCCCGCGCACGGTCGCCGCCGGCATCGTCGGCGAGGTGCCCGCCGTGTACGACCCGGTGCCGTACTTCTGGTCCGAGCAGTTCGGGCGCTTCGTGCAGTACGCGGGCCACCACGAAGGCGCCGACGCGGTGGTGTGGCGCGGGGAGCCCTCCGGTGCCGCCTGGTCGGTGTGCTGGCTGCGCGGCGGGCGGCTGGTGGCGCTGCTGGCCGTGGGCCGCCCCCGTGACCTCGCCCAGGGCCGCAAGCTGATCGAGTCCGGCGCGGTGCTCGACACCGGGCTGCTGGTGGACCCCGCGCGCCCCCTGAAGTCGGCCGTCCGCTGACCCGTCGGGGCGGGCCGCCGGTGGGGCCGACCGGCCCCACCGGCAGCGGGCCGCTTTTCCGATGTCAGAAGGAAGTGGCAGGCTGGGGTACGTGACCGAGATTGACGCAAAGATTGATGCTCTCGTCCCCGCCTGGCTGACCCTCCCGGACATCGCCGAGCGGTTCGGCGTGGAGGTGACCCGTGTTCGGCAGCTCGTCAA
Organism: Streptomyces sp. NPDC059816; assembly: GCF_042732055.1. NCBI lineage: Bacteria > Bacillati > Actinomycetota > Actinomycetes > Kitasatosporales > Streptomycetaceae > Streptomyces > Streptomyces sp. NPDC059816. Next base: position 266,498 of record NZ_JBHWIQ010000002.1, on the reverse strand, counting down.
GGAGGGCCAGCTGATCGCGGTGCGCCGCGGCGAGAACAGGGCCCTGCACGTACCCGCGGCCTTCATCGACGACGACAAGGTCGTCAAGGGCCTGAGCGGCACCTTGACGCTCCTGCGGGACGACGGCTTCACGGACGAAGAGACGCTCGAATGGCTCTTCACCCCCGACCCCAGCCTGCCGGGCACGCCCGCCCAGGCCCTGAGTGAGAACCGCGGTACGGAGGTGAAGCGCCGCGCGCAGGCGCTCGCCGTCTGAGCCGCGCACCCGCCGCCGACTGAGCGGCCGACGCCGCCGGTGCGCGGACCCGAGGTGGTCCGCGCACCGCACTCACCTGCGCGGTACACCGTGCTCCCTCCGTACGCCCACCTGCGGTGCGCTGTTCGGTGGGGGTGCGCGGTGGCTTCGCGCAGTTCCCCGCGCCCCTGATCGGGCGCGTCTCGCTCGGCGTGCGCTGTCCTGCGCGGACCGCCCACGCACCACCGCACCGTCCACGGGGGGACCAGTACCGCCATGGCAGATTCCATTCCCACGCGCCGCGCCCGGCTCGCCGACGCGCGCCTCTACCTCTGCACGGACGCCCGCACGCGCCAGGGCGACCTCCCGGAGTTCCTCGACCGCGTCCTCGCGTCCGGCGTGGACATCGTGCAACTGCGCGACAAGGGCATGGAAGCCGCCGAGGAACTGGACCACCTGCGAGTGTTCGCCGACGCCTGCCGGCGGCACGGCAAGCTGCTCGCGGTGAACGACCGGGCGGACGTCGCCCACGCCATCGGCGCCGACGTGCTCCACCTGGGCCAGGGCGACCTCCCGGTCCCCGCAGCCCGGGCGATCCTCGGCCCGGACGTCCTGATCGGCCGCTCCACCCACGCCGACGAGGAGGCGCAGGCGGCGGCCCGGCAGCCGGGCGCCGACTACTTCTGCACGGGCCCGGTGTGGCCCACCCCCACCAAGCCGGGACGGCACGCCCCGGGCCTGGCCCTGGTCCGTCACACCGCCGGGCTGCGCCCCGAGCGGCCCTGGTTCGCCATCGGCGGCATCGACCTGGGCAACCTCGATCAGGTCATCGAGGCCGGGGCCCGCCGGGTGGTCGTCGTCCGGGCCCTCACCGAGGCGACCGACCCGGGTGCGGCAGCCGCCGAGTTCGCCCGCCGACTGCGGAACCCGTAGGCCCCCATCTCCCCGCTCCGCTCACTCTGAGGACGGACGGTGTCCGAGGGGTGGACATCGCGGGGGTCTTTCGTCTGATTTATCCCTCGCCCGGTTGGGGGACGGCCCCGGCGTGGCTAACCTGCCCGTATGGCCCTTGGGACAGCTTCCACCAGGACGGATCGCGCGCGTACGGTCCGTGACATGCTCGCATCGGGTAAAACGACGTACTCGTTCGAGTTCTGGGCACCGAAAACCCCGAAGGGCGAGCGGAACCTCTGGAACGCGCTACGGCGCATCGAGGCCGTCGCACCCAGCTTCGTTTCGGTGACCTACGGTGCCGGCGGCTCCACCCGCGCGGGCACGGTCCGGGCCACCGAGCAGATCGCCTCCGACTCCACCCTGACCCCCGTCGCCCACCTCACGGCGGTGGACCACTCCATCGCGGAGTTGCGCAACATCATCGGTCAGTACGCCGACGCCGGCATCCGCAACATGCTCGCCGTCCGCGGCGACCCGCCCGGCGACCCCATGGGCGCCTGGGTGCCGCATCCCCAGGGCCTCACCTACGCGGCCGAACTCGTGCGGCTCATCAAGGAGTCGGGCGACTTCTGCGTCGGCGTCGCCGCCTTCCCGGAGATGCACCCGCGCTCCCCCGACTGGGACGAGGACATCCGGCACTTCGTCGACAAGTGCCGGGCGGGCGCCGACTACGCCATCACCCAGATGTTCTTCGACCCCGAGTCCTACCTGCGGTTGCGCGACCGGGTGGTCGCCGCCGGGTGCAGCACGCCCGTCATTCCCGAGGTCATGCCGGTCACGAACGTCAAACAGCTCGAACGGCTGTCCCAGCTCAGCAACGCCGCCTTCCCGGCCGAGCTGAAAGACCGCATCCTCGCGGCGCGGGACGATCCCGCCGCTGTACGCTCCATGGGAATCGCGTTCGCGACCGAGTTCTGTGCGCGGCTGCTGGACGAGGGCGTTCCCGGGCTGCACTTCATCACCCTCAACAACTCGACCGCGACGCTGGAAATCTACGAGAATCTGGGGCTGCACCACACGCAGGTCTAGATCGGTCGTGCGCGGTGGGGCGCCGACCGCACGAGAGGGGCGTACATGGGCTGGGCGGTCCTCTACATCGCGTTCGGCGTCGTCGCGCTGTGGCTGCTGGGCGAGGTGCTGTTGCAGTACAAGGCCAGGCTCCGCTGGCGGTTGCTGGCCTTCTGCGGCTTCCTGGGCGTGGTCATCGGCGTGGTCGTCTCGTCGGTCGTGGTGATCGGGATCGGCGCGATCGCGTTCGCCATCGGGCAGACGTACGTGACCATGTCCTTCCGCAAGGGCTTCTCCACGGGCTGGGCGATCGGCGGTCGGCCGGGCGCCAGTAAACGCCGCAAGACGGAGACCGAGGGACGACCGGAGCCCACGCTCCAGGTGTCCGGCATGGAGGAGACGGGCGGGTACCCCTCCGACGCCGCCTTCGCGAACGCCGCCACCACCATCGGGCCGGTCTTCGACGCGGACGCCTTCGGCCCCGCGGCGATGGGCCCCGACCACCCCACCGAGGTCTACGCGCCCGAGCCGATGCCGGACGACACCGGCCAGTACGGCGTGTACGGCGATCCCGTGCCCACCCCGCACGGTCAGGGCGTCCCGGATCACGGGTTCGGCCATGACGCCCACCCCGGCCCCGCGCAGGACTACGGCTACGACCAGGGGCAACAGCAGTACGCCGCCTACGCGGACCCCTACCCGACCGCCGCCCCGACCTACGACGGCGCCCCGCACGACCCCTACGCCCAGCCCGCACCCGGTCAGGACCCGTACGGCGCGGGCTACCAGGAGACGCCGCCCGGCGGGGTCTGGGTCCCCCAGCAGCGCACCACGGCCGCCGACGGCAGCTACGGCGACGACTTCCCGGACGCCCAGCCCTACCCGTACCCGTATCCGCAGTCGGACGACGGCCGGGGTGCCTACGACCCCGGTCACGACGAGCGTCAGCCGTACCGCTACTGACCGCCCGGCGCGCCGGGCGCCGGTGACCGCCGGTCACTGGGAGCCGCGGAACTCCGGCCCCTCGACGACGAGTCCGGCGACCAGCGCGCCCGACATGCCCGCGTGCGGCAGTCCGCCGCCCGGGTGCGACCACCCGCCGACCAGGAACAGCCCCGGCAACCGGGTGCTGTTCGCCTGGTGCAGCAGCCGCCCCCCGGCCGCCGCGAGCGCCGGGCCGGGCACCGCCCCGTCCGGCACCCCGGTCGCCACCGCCACGTCCGCCGGGGTGCGCACCTCGTGCCACAGCAGCCGCTCCCGCAGGTCCGGCACGGCCCGACCGGACGACTCGACCATCCGCTGCGCCGCCCGACGGTGCTCGACGAGCGCGCTGTCGCCCCCGCTGCCCAGCGCCGGGACGGTCGCCGTCAACGTCACCGCCTCGTGCTCCGGGTCCGGTGCGCCCGCCGGGTCGCCCGTGCGCAGCACCTCCACCGTCGGGTGCGCGGGCAAGCCGGGCACGGCGCCGAACAGGGCGTCCAACTCGCCCTCCGGATCCGTCGAGTGGACCACCGTGCGGTGCGCGGTGCCCTCGGGGCGTCCCCCGCGCAGCGCCAGGAAGACCGTGAGCCGGCTCGCACCGCCCGGTCGGGGCGGCACGTCACCCGGCGCGCGCAGCTCGGTGTCCGGCAACAGCGAGGCCAGTACGGGCGGCGCCACCCCGGCGATCACGTGGTCCGCCTCGACCACCGTGCCGTCGGCCAACTCGACGCCCGCCGCGCGGCCGTCCGCCTCCACGATCCGGGTCACCGCCGTGTCGAACCGGAACTCCACCCGGCGGGCCGTGCAGCGCTCGTACACGGCACGGGCCAGTGCGCGCATCCCGCCGCCCACCGACCACACGCCGAACGTCTGCTCCAGGTAGGGCAGGACCGCGGCGCTCGCCGGGGCCGTCCGTGGATCGAGTCCCCAGGCGAGGGGGTGGCACTCCAGCAGTGCCCGCAGTCGCGGCTCGCCCGCCAACTCCAGCTCCGCGATCTCCCGGACCGTCGTCGCCGTCCGGCCTGGGCGCAGCAGCCGCTTGACGGGGCGCGCCGGATACGGCTCCCGCTCCGCCAGCACCTGCCAGTTGGGCCACAGGGGCTCCTCCAGCAGCGGACGGCGGGACCGGTCCCAGGCGTCCCGGGCACGGTTGACGAAGGCGGCCCACCGGTCACCCGCGCCCCCGCCGAGGGCCGCGTCCAGGGCCTCGGCGACGCCCGCGCGGGACGCGTTCGGCAGGGACACCACCGTGCCGTCCGCGAAGACGTGCCGCACCGCGGGCTCCACCTGGCACAGCTCGACGCGACTCTCCAGCGGCTCCTTGCCCGTCTTGACGAACAGGTCGCGCTGTACGGCGGGCAACAGCAGCAGTCCGGGCCCGGTGTCGAACGAGAAGCCGTCCCGCTCGAAGCGGCCCAGCGCCCCGCCGTACGTCTCCCCGCGCTCGTAGACCACCACGCGGTGGCCCGCCACGGCCAGCCGCGCGGCGGCAGCCATGGCGCCCATGCCCGCGCCGATCACCGCAATCCGTCCCATGCCGCGACCCTATCCGCCGCCACCGACGGCCCCGCCACGCGCCCGGGGCCCGCCGGTCGTGGCCGCCCGGGGTCCGTACGGGTACTCAGGCGGCCGCCTGAGTACCCGTACGGATGGAAACGGCCCCCGGACGCGCAAGAGTGAGGGCACGGGAGAGGGACCCCGCGGACCGCACCGCCGACACGGGGCGGCGGAACGGCCGCGGCCCTCGACCGCGGCTTCGGCCGGGAACCCGTCCGCTCGGTCACGGGACTGATCGGGCGACGGGAGCAACGGGGAACGCGCCGCTGCGGCGAGGGCTCAGGGGGATGAGCCCCGCTGGAGCGGCGCGCTCCCCGTCGGCCGCTGTTCGGGCCGGGTTCGGGGTACGGGGCGCCGCGCCGTGGGTACGGGGCGTACCGTGGGTACGGGGATGTCGTCAGCCGCCGCCGACCCGCCCTTGGAGCAGCCGGGACAACGCCGCGTGGACGTCGTCCAAGGACCGCTGGGGCTGGAACGACTGCCAGTCCAGCGCAGCCACCAGCACCATCCCGACCAGCGCGGAAGCCGTCAGCGGGACATCGATCTCGCCGCTCAGCTCACCCGCCTCGACGCCGGCCCGCAGGACGTCCTCGACCACCGTGACCGCCTCCTGGCGCACCACCATCAGCGTGGACTGCCAGGCCCGGTTGGTGCGCCACAGCTCCGCGACGTACAGCTGGGTGAAGGCCGGGTAGCGCTCGATGAAGACGAGCCCCGCCCGGACCATCGCGTCCAACGCGTCGACGTTGCTGCCGCCCGCGCGTCTGGAGCCGTCGGCCGCGTCCCGCAGGGACGCGGCGAGCAGTCCCACGCCGTGCCGGAGCAGTTCCTCGAACAGGACCGACTTGCTGGCGAAGTTGTAGTACACCGTCCCCTTGGCCACTCCGGCCCGTTCGGCGATCTCGTCCACGGTCGTTGCCGAGAACCCCTGCTCGGCGATCAGGGTCACGGCGGCCTCGTACAGCTTCTGACGGGTCGCCTGACGTCGGGTGCTGCTCTGCATGGCGTCGATTCTCACAGGCTCGGCCCCGGGCCTCACAGGCTGAGCTCCGGGTGGAGCCGGTCCAGGGTCCACGACTGGCGGCGGCGGGCGGTCAGCGCGGTCAGTGCGAGCGCCCCCGCGGTGAAGGCGAGGAGCACCGCGCACGCCTGCCACACCGGGCCCAGGTCACCGCCGGTGATCAGCCGCCGCAGGGCCGCCACCACGTGGGTCATCGGGAGGAACGGGTGGATCGCGTTGAAGAATCCCGGACTGGTCTGCACCGGGTACGTGCCGCCCGCCGAGGTGAGCTGGAGCATCAGCATCGCCAGGACCAGGATGCGCCCGGCTGCGCCGAAGCGGGCGTTGAGCCACTGGACGACCGCCGCGAAGCACCCCGTGACCAGGAACAGGAAGGCGACCGTCCCCGCCGCACGGGCCAGCTGGAGTCCCAGCCCCCAGTGCAGCACCGACATCAGGGCGCCCGTCTGGAGCGCCCCCAGCGCGGCCACCGGCAGCCAGCCCGCGAGCGCGACGCGCCAGGCGGGTGCCCCGGCCGCCAGCGCCCGCCGGTTGAGCGGCGCGATCACCATGTACGCCACCATCGCGCCCACCCACAGGGAGAGCGGGATGAAGTAGGGCGCGAACCCGGTGCCGTAGTTGGCCGCCCGGTGGACCGACTCGGCGGCCAGCCGCACCGGATCGGCCATCACCTCGGTGCGCCGGTCGCGGTCGTCGGCGGAGTGGTCGGGGATCTTCCCCGCCCCGTCGTGCAGCCCGTTCGCCAGTGCGTGCACGCCGTCGACCAGGGGGAACAGACCTCCGTCCAGATCGCCCGCGCCGGTCTTCAGACGGTCCACGCCGGCGTCCAGGTCGGCGGAGCCGGTGGCCGCCGCGGTGAGCCCCAGCTGGAGGTCCGCAGCGCCGTCGGCGACCTTCTGGGCGCCCTCGTCGAGGGCGGTCACCCCGGTGACCGCGCCGTCCAGGTCCTTGCTCAGGGTCGGTGCCGCGTCCGCCAGGGCCTCGGCCTGGTTCTGGAGCGTGGTGAGGTCCTTCTCCAGGGCGGTGGTGTCGCCCCGGTGGTCGGTGACGACCGTGTCGACGTCCGCCACCAGCCGCGCGGCCCTGGCCGACTCGTCCCGCGCCTTCTTGAGGTCGGCGCACGAGGCGTCGGGTCCGGGTGTGCGCGCTGCCGCGTCCGGCAACGGGCCGGAGGACTCCTGCGGGCCTGGTGTCTCCTGCGGGGCGGCCGGGGCAGTGCCGGCGACCGTCGGCACTCCCGGTGCCGCGCACCGGCGTTCGTACACCGAGCTCAGGGCGTCGGCGGCCTCCCGGGTGCCGGCCCGGGCCGCGGGGGCCGTGGTCACGACGGCCTCCAGGTGCTCGTGCAGGGTGCCGGCCGCCCCGGCGACCGCCCGCGCGGTGTCCTCGACGCGGCGCCCGTCGTCCTTGAGGAACGGGCGCACCCGCTCCGCCGCCCCGCTGACCTCGTCCACGAGCGCTCGGGTCCCGTCCGCGATGTCCCGGGTCCCCGTCTCCAGGCTGCGGGCCCCGCCGGTGAGCTCGCCCAGACCGCCCGCCAGGTCGCTGCTGCCGTCCTTGGCGTCCCGAAGGCCGTCCGCGAGGTCCTCGGCGCCCTGCTTGGCCTTCCCGAGCCCGCCTTCGAGTGCGTCGGCGTTGCCGGCCGCCCGTTCGGCCTCCCCGTGGAGGTCCGAGAACGAGACGAACATGCGGTCCAGGTACTGGCGGGACGCGTCGGCGGAGGCCGCCCGGCGCACCTCTGCGAACACCGAGCGGGACAGCTGCCCGACCAGGTAGTTGTTGGCGTCGTTGGTGCGCACCTTGAGGGCGCTCGCCGCGGGGGAGTCCCCGGCGCCGCCGGCGATCCGTTCGCTGAGGCGGGCGGGGATCGTCAGGGAGAGGTAGTACCTGCCGTCCGCCACGCCCTCCCGCGCCTGCCGGGCGTCCACCTCGTGCCACTGGAACGCGCCGCCCTCCCGCAGTTTCCCGGCGATCTCGTCGCCCACCGCGATCCGTTCCCCGGCTGCGGTGGTGGCGGTGCTGCCTTCGTCTTCGTTCACCAGGGCGACCGGCACGCGGTCCATGCGGCTGTACGGGTCCCAGAACGACCACAGGTACAGCGCCCCGTACAGCAGGGGCAGCACCAGTACCGCGACGAGCGCCGCGCGCGGGAGCCGTCCCCGGCCGAACCGTCGCAGTTCCAGCACGGCGAGCCTAGGCGGACGCATCGCACTCCTCCTGCTCCTGCGGGGCGGGCGCCGTCGTCACGACGATCACGTCCCCGGCGTCCCCCCGGTCCCGGGGCGCCTCGCTGCACACCGCGAGGACGGTCAGTCCCTCGGCGGCGAGGTCCCGCAACAGCCGCCAGGCCGCCGCGCGCTCACGGTCCGACAACTTGAGGTCCAGGTCGTCGACGCCCAGCACCCGCGGCCGCCCGATCAGGGCCAGGGCCACCGACAGGCGCAACGCCGCCAGCCGTTCGAGGTCCCGCACCGCGGTCCGCGCCCCCTTGGGCAGTGCCTCGGGGTCGAGGCCCGCGGCGGTGAGCGCGTCGTCGATCCGGCGACGGGTCTCGGCCGCCCGGTCGGCGCGCGGACGCAGCAGCGACCGCAGGGAGCCGCCGAACCGCCGCTGGAGCAGCGCCCGTTCCCGCAGGTGTTCGTCGACGGTGAGCGCCGGGTCCAGGTCGGCGACCCCCGGGACGTGGGCGAGGGCGCTGATCCGACGGACCGCGGCCGACTGCTTCGGCAGCCGCAGACCGGCCACCTCGGCACGGCCCGCGGAGGTCCGCATCCGCCCGGTGAGCGCCAACAGCAGGCAGGTGCGGCCCGCCCCGGACGGGCCCTCGACCGCCACCAGCGAACCCGCCGGCGCATCGACCCCGACCCCTTCGAAGGCCCAGCCCCGGGGTCCCTTGACCCCCAGCCGGTCCGCCGTCACCGCGGCTCCGTCCACCGTTCCCCTCCGAGCATTCTTTGAACTGACTGGTCAGTGCAAAAAGTATCCCGGCGGTCCGCCCGCACCCAAACCGGCAAAGAACCGCAGGTCAGCCCGTGTTGTCAGTGGCGTACTCCACGATGGGGCACATAACGGCACCAGTGTTGTCAACTGACGACAGGAGGCTCGTCATGGCCAGTTCCCCAGCGGCAGCCGCCGCACTCCGCCACGTCGCCGCCGGCCCCGCCCCCTCGCTGACCGGTTCCGCCGGCGACGTGCACCCCGTGCCGCGCCGCACCGGAGCCCCGCCCGCCGCCCTCGACATGCTCGCCAAGGCCCGTGCCGGGCTGGCCGAGGCCGCCACCCTCACCACCCCCAACGAGCGCTACGCCACCGCGCACCTGGCCGCCCTGCGCACCGCGGCGGCCGTCCTCGCCGCCCGCGGCCGCCCCGAGCCGCCCGCCCGGCGCCGGGTCCGCATACGGAGCGCCTGGGAGGTCCTGCCGGAGATCGCCCCCGAGCTGACCGAGTGGAGTGCGCTGTTCGCCTCCGGCGCCGCCCGCCGGGCCCGTGCCGAGGCCGGGATCAAGGACGCGGCGGGCCCCCGGGACGCCGATGACCTGCTGCGGGACGCCGCGATGTTCCTCAGGCTCGTCGAACGGATGCTGGTGCTCCAGCCGGTGCCCCGTCCCCGTCACCGCCCCGGGGCCCTCGGGGACCGGGAGCCGCCCGCCGTGCCGGACGCCGTCTGACGCCCCCGTCGACGGTGGACGCGGGACGGACGCGGGGGAGGCGGCCCGGTGCCGCGGCGAGGCAATAGGGTGGGACGACCTGAAGCTTCGCCGGGCACACGCCCGGGCCCCGTGCCCGGCCGGGACAGAGCGAGGCACACCCGATCGCTACCGCCGCAGGACGGGCGGTGCCGTGCCGAGGAGTCAGTTGCAGTGTCGGACCCGATGCGCCCCCGCGCCTCTCTCCGTACCGCCGTGGTCTGGGACGTGCTGAAGGACGCCCTCGACCAGCGGGCCACGTCCACGGGACGCGAGGTGCTCGACGTCCTGGACACGGGCGGCGGCAGCGGCAACTTCGCCGTGCCCGTCGCCCGACTCGGCCATCGGGTGACCGTCGTCGACCCGAGCCCGAACGCCCTCTTCGCCCTGGAGCGCCGGGCCGCGGAAGCCGGTGTCGACGGCCTGGTCCAGGGCGTCCAGGGTGACGCCCACGGCCTCTTCGACGTCGTCGAGCGCGGGGGCTACGACGCGGTGCTGTGCCACGGAGTGCTGGAGTACGTGGACGATCCCGCCGAGGGGGTGCGCAACACGATCGGCGCCCTGCGCCCCGCCGGCGTGCTCAGCCTGCTCGCGGCGGGTGTCGGCGGCGCCGTCCTCGCCCGGGCCCTCGCCGGCCACTTCACCGAGGCCCGCCGGGCCCTGGGCGACCCCGACGGACGCTGGGGCGACAGCGATCCCGTGCCCCGTCGCTTCACCGCCGAACAGCTCACCGAACTGGTGACCGCCTCGGGCGTCAGGGTGGACGCCGTGCACGGTGTGCGGGTCTTCGCGGACCTGGTCCCCGGCGTCCTCGTGGACACCGAGCCGGGAGCCTTGGACGCCCTGCTGCGGCTGGAGGCGGCGGCGGCCGAGTTGCCCGCCTTCCACTCGGTAGCCACCCAGCTGCACCTGCTCGGAGCCCGTCAGGACCCCGCGGACGTCTGAGCTCCTGGCGGGGATGCCGCTGATCAGGAACGCAGCAGCACATGGAGTACGCCACCGGCCACCCGATCGGGCGCCACTCGCCGTATGATCGAGGGAGACGGTCCGGCATGACGGACTGCCCGTCGGGGAATGGACGCCTCAGCGGGCCGAACCGCCACGACGGGTTCTGACTGGCGAATTGGCGTAGAGGGGCGGGTTTCACGGGGGCGATTCCCTGCCTATCCTGAAGGGAACCCCCCGGTCGCCCCGGCGACTGCACGATGAGGAGGACTCCGTGCCGCTCTCGGAGCACGAGCAGCGAATGCTCGAGCAGATGGAGCGAGCGCTGTACGCCGAAGATCCTAAGTTCGCGACAGCGCTTGAGGGAAGCGGGCTGCGTACGTACACCCGGCGTCGGGTGTACCAGGCGGTCGCCGGCTTCCTGGTGGGTATTGCGCTCCTCATGGCCGGAATGGTCGCCCAGCAGATCTGGATCAGCGTGGTCGGCTTCCTCGTCATGCTGGGGTGCGCGGTGCTCGCCGTTACCGGATGGCGCAAGGCGCCCAAGCCGGGCGAACAGGCGGGTTCCCCACCCGGTGCCCCGTCTGCTCGGCAGCAGAACAGACAGCGCCGGTCCATGATGAACCGGATCGAGCAGCGGTGGCAGCGCCGCCGTGACGAGCAAGAAGGCGGTCGCTGAGGCGCCCGCCCGTCCCTCGGCTTCTCTCAGGGTGCCCCTCCCCGGAAGGGCACCCTTCGCCGTTTCCGGCGGCCCTTCGGTACGTCCACCTGGCGGTGCGCTGCTCCGTGCGGGTGCGTCGTCGTTTCGCGCCGTTCCCCGCGCCCCTTCCGGGGCTGCCTCCGCCGGTGCGTCGCCGGGTGCGGGCGCACGGTGCTTGCTCGCGCCGTTCCCCGCGCCCCTGACGGGGCCCGTATCGGCTGAGATGCGCCCCGAAGGGGCGCGGGGAACGGCGCGGACGACCACCGCGCACCCACACCGGGCAACGCACCGCAGGTGGAGGTGCCCCGAAAGGGGCGCGGGGAACTGCGCAAAACAACCGCGCACCCGCACGGAGCAGCGCACCGCCAAGTGGACGTACCGAAGGGGCGCGGGGAACGGCGCGAGCAACCACCACGCACCCGCACGGAGCAACGCACCGGCCAAGTGGACGTACCGAAGAGCGGGCGCCCACGAACCGCTCAGCGACGCAGCGCCCCCGCCCAGGACGGCACCGCACCGGAAACCCGGACCCGCAACCCGGTCCACCGCTCGGCAACCGCCCACACCACCCGCACCGCGGACCGCGGCACCCACAGCGCCCGCACCCGAGCCCCGCGCCCCACCGCCGCCCGCAGGGCCCCCCGCACGGTCCGGACCTCGTCCCCGAGCCCCGTCACCGGCCGGGGAACCGGCGCGTACAGCGTCTGCTCCACCGCCTCGGCCACCCGCCGCACCGCACCCGCGGCCGACTCGTCCAGCCGGGCGACCCGCACGATCCGAGCCGCCGCGGCCCGGGGCGTCTCGGAGGCGTCAGGACCGATCCCGTGGTCCCAGGCGGTGTCGACCAGTTCCCGCCACGCCGCCAGGGTCCGTGCCTGGGCGTCCGCTTCGGTGCGCCCCGGTGAGGACCCCAGCCGGCGGGCCCGCACCCGGGACCGCCACAACATCGGCAGGAACGGCAGGGCCAGCGCGGCCAACACCCCCGCCCCGATCAGCACGGCCTGCCACCGCGGACCGCCGTCGCCCGAGGAACCGGCGGCCACGGCGGGCGCCGTGGTCCCGCAGCTGCCGTCCAACCGCTTCTGCTCCGCCGAGCAGCTCTCCGTCTCGGACGGTGCCGTCGACGGCGCGTCGGACGCCGACTCGGTGGGCCGCGCCTCGGTGCTCGGTGCCGCCGAGGGGGCCTCGGGCCGGGTGTAGTCCGGTGCCGAGCCACGGCTCGGCGTCGGCTCGAAGCGGGTCCAGCCCACCCCTTCGAAGTACAGTTCGGGCCAGGCGTGCGCGTCCTTCAGCCCCACGGACATCTCCCCGTTCGCACCGGGGGAGCCGGGGGTGAAGCCGACCGCGACCCGGGCCGGTATGCCGAGGGTGCGGGCCATCGCCGCCATCGCGAACGAGAAGTGCACGCAGAAGCCCTGCTTCTGCTGGAGGAACCGGGCGATCGCGGCGCTCCCGGTGCCCGCCGTCACCTCTGTGTCGTAGGTGAAGCCGCCGTCGAAGGCGAACCACTCCTGGAGCTTCACGGCCCGCTCGTAGTCGTTCGAGGCGCCCGCGGTGACCTTGCGGGCCTGCTCGGCGACCTCGTCCGGCAGCGACGCCGGGACCTTGGTGAACTCGCGTTCGAACTCCGGCGGCGGTGCGGGGGCGTTCGCCAGCTGCTGCGCCGTGGGCTCCACGATCAGGCTCTCGACCGTGTACCGGGCGCCACGGGTGGTCTGCTCGTGGTCGCCCACCAGGGTGCGGCCCACCGGCTCGAACCGCCACTTCCCGTCGATGTCCACCCGACTCGCCGGGAACGGCATCGGCAGCCAGTCCTGGGCGTACCAGTCCGCGGCCTCGATCCGGGTGGTGACCCCGCGGCGCGCCACCTCGGGGCTGAGGCCCGGGGGCGTCGGCAGGAAGGCCGGGACATCGGTGACCTCGCGCTGCGAGGGCTTCCACGCACTGCCGTCGAAATCGTCGAGGGCGACGATCCGCAGATACAGCTCCTGGGTGTCGGGGGTGCTGGTGGTGTACTTCAGCACCTCCCGGTCCTCGGGCTGGTTCAGACTGTTCTGGAGCGAGACCAACGGGTTCACCGCCGAGATGGTGCCCCCCTCCGAGTCGCCCGTTCCGCCGCGCTCGCGGTCCAGCAGGCCACCGTCCAGCGAGGGCAGCGCCAGCGGCACGACCACGGCGATCCCGAGGGCCAGGGCGCCGATCCGGTGACCGGTGCGCACCCGGACGGTGGCCCGGCCGCTCTCCATCCCGGCCGTCACCGGCCCGCCGCGGGTCGGGACCGGTCCGCCGAAGACCCGCCCCCACTGGGCGAGCCGGTCCCGCCCCTCGGCGAGCAGGAGCAGCAGGTAGCCGACGGCGGCCAGCAGGAACCAGGCCCAGCCCGCGTCGCCGCCGGCGATCCCCGCGGCGACCGAGTACAGCGCGAGCAGCGGCAGGCCCGCCGGGGCCGCGCTGCGCAGGGTCACCGCGAAGAGGTCCACCACGAGCCCGATCAGCAGGACCCCGCTGACCAGCATCAGCCGTATCCCGTCCGAGAGCGGCACCGGGGGCGCGTAGCGGCCCGCGTCGTCGCCCCCGTCCCGCAGCAGCTCGGCGAAGGCGTTGAGGGTGTCGGGACCGGGGACGAACCCCAGCAGCGCGCGGTCCCCGGCGAAGGACGCGGTCAGCAGCAGCACGGTCACGAGGAGTTGGGCGAACACCGTGAACCCCCGGGACAGCGGGACCCGCCGGGCCAGAGCGCCCACCGCCGTCTGCACGCCCAGCAGCGCCGCCGCCTGGAGCAGCCAGGAGGTCGGCTCGACCAGCGGGATCAGCGCCGTCGCCGCCAGCAACGTGGCCAGCCAGGCGCACAGCGCCAGTCGTATCCGGCCGCTCATGACCAACCCCCCGTGGTTCCCGGTGCCGGGCCCGATCCGACGCGTTCTTGATCCGCCCTGCGCCACGCCTCGGCGACGCTCGACCCCGGTGCCACGGCGAGGGCGGTCCACCCCGCCTCCTGGAGCAGCCGCAGGCGGTGCGCGGCCTCGTCGCCCGGGCGTGCGCCAGGGCCGCCCGCCCACTGCACCGGGTCCAGGACGAAGGCGACGGCGGCGCCCACCCGCTGCCGCATCCGGGCGACCACCGCGGCCTGTTCCTCGTCGAGGTCGCCGAGGAACGCCACGAACAGCCCCTCACGGCCGCCGCGCACCTGGTCGAAGGCGCGCGACAGGCCCTCCCCGTCGGAGTGGTCGACCACGGCCAACGTGTCCAACATCAGCCCGGCCGTCTCCGCGGACTCCTGGGCGGCCCCGGCGAAGCCGTCGCCCCCCTCGTCGGGCGCCGAGGCCCCGGTGTCGGTGAGCAGCCGGACCGAGAAGCCCCGTTCGATCATGTGGGTGAGGACCGAAGCGGCTCCGGACACGGCCCATTCGAAGGAGGAGTCGGGCCCCGCCCCCTCGTAGGCGAGGTAGCGGGTGTCCAGCAGGACCGAGCAGCGGGCGCGTTGTGGTTGTTCCTCGCGGCGGACCATCAGTTCGCCGTGGCGGGCGGTGGACCGCCAGTGGACCCGACGCAGGTCGTCGCCGTAGCGGTAGCCGCGCGGGATGACGTCGTCCTCCCCGGAGAGGGCGAGCGACCGTTGCCGCCCCTCCCCGTACCCCTTGGCGTCGCCGCTGAGCCCGACCGGCGGCAGCGGCTCGACGCGGGGGACCACCGTGAGGTCGTCGTGCGTGGCGAAGGAGCGGGTCAGTTCGCACATCCCGAACGGGTCGCTCAGCCGCAGTTGGAGCGGTCCCAGCGGGTAGCGGCCCCGCAGGTCCGACCGGACCCGGTAGGACACCTCGCGCCGGCCGCCCGCCTCGACCCGGTCCAGCACGAACCGGGGCCGCGGCCCGAGCACGTACGGCACCTGGTCCTGGAGCATCAGCAGCCCCGTCGGCAACCGGGAGACGTTCTCCATCCGCAGGTGGACCCGGGCCTCCGAACCCGCCGGCACCCGCCCGGGCGAGAGCCGGCGGCTGCTCGCGACCCGGTACCGGGTGCGCTGGAGGACGAGCGCGCACACCAGTGGCAGGACGGCGAGCAGCAGCCCCACGCGCAGCAGGTCGCCCTGGCCCAGCACGTAGGCGCAGACCGCGGCGGCGACCCCGGCGGCGAGGAAGGACCTGCCGCGGGTGGTGAGCCCCGCCAGCGCCGCGCGGGCCCCGCCCCGGTCCTCCTGGGGGCGGGCGCCCGACGGATCGGCGGGAGCCGTCATCACAGCCTCCGGGCGCCCGGCGGACGCTCGCCGTAGGCCGGCGGGACCGGCCCGCGGCCCGGGTAACCGCCCGGACCGTGGTGCGCCACCGGTGCGGGGGTGCGCTGGAGGATGTCCAGCACGACCTGCTCGGCGGTGCGTCGGTTCAGCTGGGCCTGCGGCGTGGGCAGCAGCCGGTGTGCGAGTACGGGCGCGGCGAGCGACTGCACGTCGTCCGGTAGCGCGTACTCGCGGCCCGCGAGGGCGGCGGCGGCCTTGGCGGCGCGCAGCAGGTGCAGCGTCGCGCGCGGGGAGGCGCCGAGCCGGAGGTCCGGGTGGCTGCGCGTCGCGGACACGAGGTCCACCACGTAGCGGCGGACGGTGTCGGCGACGTGGACCGAGCGGACGGCCTCGATCAGTTTCACGATGTCGTGCGCGTGGGCGACCGGTTGGAGGTCGTCCAGCGGGGACACCCCGCCGTGCACGCCGAGCATCTCCAACTCCGCCTCGGGGCTCGGGTAGCCGATGGAGACCCGGGCCATGAAGCGGTCGCGCTGGGCCTCGGGGAGGGGGTAGGTGCCCTCCATCTCGACCGGGTTCTGCGTGGCCACCACCATGAACGGGTCCGGCAGTTCGTAGCTGTGGCCGTCGATGGTGACCTGTCGTTCCTCCATCGACTCCAGCAGCGCCGACTGCGTCTTCGGCGAGGCCCGGTTGATCTCGTCGCCGATCACGATCTGGGCGAAGATCGCGCCCGGTTTGAACTCGAAGTCCCGTGCTTCCTGGTCCCAGATCGACACGCCCGTGATGTCCGAAGGCAACAGGTCGGGCGTGAACTGGATGCGGCGCACCGAGCAGTCGATGGACCGCGCGAGCGCCTTGGCGAGCATGGTCTTGCCCACGCCCGGTACGTCCTCGATGAGCAGGTGCCCCTCAGCGAGGAGCACGGTCAGCGAAAGCCGTACGACCTCCGGCTTGCCCTCGATCACGCTCTCCACCGACCCGCGGACGCGCTCCGCTGTGGTGGTCAGATCAGTGAGGCTCGCTCGATCGTCATAGGTCGTCACCCGGCCCTCCTCGGCCCTCCCCCTGGCTCCTCGCGGTGCCGGGGATTCCCCAACTTCGGGCCGGTGCGCTGCGCCGCGGACCGGCCCACCCCGAAACACGGGCACCACGCGTCAGGCGTTCGGCGCGGTGCTCGTACGCGCATTCTGACGTGTCCTGGACGCCTCGTGTCACGCGGCGCCGGACAAGGTCCGCGTCGTATGCCCCGCTTGTGGTGCTCCGGTGCCTCAGCGTATGCCGTCCCGGCGGGTGGCGTGGCCCGTGGCTCCCAGGCGGATCGTCCCGGTGGGGAGGGGAGTTCCGGTGAACGGGCCGGGTGCCGCGCCCGCGCGCGGCACCCGACCGCCGTTACGACGGGTCGATCTCGCGCAGCAGTCCGGTGCGCACGTCGAAGACGAATCCGCGCACGTGCCCGGTCTCCACCAGGAACGGCGAGGTCCGCACCCGCTGCATGGACTGCCGGACGTCCTGGTCGACGTCCCGGAACGCCTCCACCGCCCAGGCCGGCCGCTGGCCGACCTCCATCTCCAGCTCGTGCCGGAACTCCTCGGTGAGGGTCTCCAGACCGCATCCGGTGTGGTGGATGAGGACGACGCTGCGGGTGCCGAGCGCCCGCTGGCTGATGGTGAGCGAGCGGATCACGTCATCGGTGACGACACCGCCGGCGTTGCGGATGGTGTGGCAGTCGCCCAGCTCCAGGCCGAGCGCCGCGTGCAGGTCGAGACGGGCGTCCATGCAGGCCACCACGGCGACCTTGAGGACGGGGCGGGCGTCCATGCCCGGGTCGGTGAAGGCAGCGGCGTAGTCGGTGTTCGCCTCGATGAGCCGGTCGGTGACGGTCTGACCGGCACTTATGGCGGCTTCGGTGCCTGACGGGAGGGGTGCGGAAGTCGTCATGCTCCGACCGTAGTGGGGACCGGCCCGACGGGCAGGGCGTGAGAGTGGACAAAGAACGTCATTGCGCCTTGTTGTGAGGTAACCCACAGGTGTGAAGGTCACCCGCCGAACGGGTGACGCAGCCGCGGTCCCGGCCCGGGCGCGCACTCATCGAGTTTGTGTGCGAACGCCGCCCGCGACGCGCAGGCGCGTTGATTGACCGTGCGACAGGGTGGACTAAAGTGACGCGAAGCGGGAGGCCCCGAGCGCTCCCTGCTGGACTGTGGACATCCAGAGATCCGAACGATCTCCCCGCGCGCGCGACGCGCCCCGTACGGCTCGGCCCCCTCCCGCTCCGGACGGCCGCGCGCTCCCCGACGAAGGGGCCCGCGCCGGCGGTCCCCTCTCCCCACCGGCGGGCGGCGGCCCGGCGGTGCGGGCGCCGCGCCCGGACCTGAGAGGGCACATGCAAGGGCGCGCAGGGGACACCCCCGGACCCGACGGCAGCACCGTCACCAGCAGCGGTGACGAAGGGGGCGACGGAGCTCCCGCGGCCGAGGGCGCACCGAGGCCCCCCGGTACCCGGCACGTTCCCGTGATGCTGCGGCGCTGTCTGGACCTGCTGGCCCCCGCACTGCAACCCGCCACCGGCCCGGCGCCCGTGGTGGTCGACTGCACCCTCGGTCTCGGCGGCCACAGCGAGGCCCTCCTCACCGAGTTCCCCGCCGCCCGGCTGATCGCCCTGGACCGGGACCCGGAGGCCCTGCGCCTGTCCGGTGAGCGCCTGGCGCCCTTCGGCGACCGGGCGACCCTCGTGCACGCCGTGTACGACGAACTGCCCGAGGTCCTCGCCCGTCTACGGGTGCCCAAGGTCGCGGGCGTCCTGTTCGACCTGGGGGTCTCCTCCATGCAACTGGACGAGGCCGAGAGGGGCTTCGCCTACGCGCAGGACGCGCCCCTGGACATGCGCATGGACCAGACGACCGGCATCAGCGCCGCCGAGGTCCTCAACACCTACCCGCCGGGCGAACTGGTCCGACTGCTGCGCGCCTACGGCGAGGAGAAGCAGGCCAAGCGGATCGTCTCCGCCGTGGTGCAGGAGCGGGCGAAGGAGCCGTTCACCCGCAGCGCCCGACTGGTCGAAGTGATCCGCGACGCCCTGCCGCAGGCCGCCAAGCGCACCGGCGGCAACCCCGCCAAACGCACCTTCCAGGCACTGCGGATCGAGGTGAACGGCGAGCTGTCCGTCCTGGAGCGGGCCGTCCCCGCGGCGGTGGCCTCCCTCGCCGTCGGCGGCCGGATCGCCGTCCTGTCGTACCACTCGCTGGAGGACCGCCTCGTCAAACAGGTGCTCGCGGCGGGCGCGGCGAACACCGCACCCCCCGGGCTGCCCGTGGTGCCGGAGCGGTACCAGCCGCGGCTGCGGCTGCTGACCCGCGGCGCCGAACTCCCCACCGAGCAGGAGATCGCCGAGAACCGCCGGGCCGCCCCCGCGCGGCTGCGCGGCGCCGAACGCATCCGCGAGGACGACGCCGGATGACCCGCGGGGCGAGCGGTCACGCGGTACGGGCGGCACGACCGGGGAGGGGCGCATGAGCAGGCGACCGGTGCTGCGCGGACGGGCCGCCCAACTCGCCGGGCTGCTGCCCGCCGGACCCAGCCGGGCCGCCCGCACCCCCTTCGTCCTGCTGATGGTGCTGCTGCTCGGCGGCGGTCTGATCACCCTGCTGATGCTGAACTCGTCCCTCAACGAGGGGTCCTTCCGGCTGAGCGAACTGAAGCGGGAGACCACCGAGCTGACCGACGAGGAGCAGGCGCTCCAACGGGACGTCGACGCCTACTCCAAGCCCGGTGCGCTCCTGCGCCGCGCCCGGGAGCTGGGCATGGTGCCCGGGGGCAACCCCGCCTTCCTGGAACCCGACGGAAGGGTGCGCGGGGTCCCCGGCGAGCCGGCGCCCACCGCGCTGAGCGCCCCCGGAACGCTCCCGGCCGCCTCGGGCACCCCCTCCCCGGGCCCCTCGACCCCGGCCGCCCCCGCCGCGAGCTCGTCCACCGCGAGCGCGTCCGCCGCCCCGACGGGGACCGCCACCTCGACGCCGTCCGCGACCGCCGCCCCGCCGGCCCCCTCGGCCTCGGCCGCGCCCCCTTCTCTTCCCGCTTCCTCGCCCAGCCCCGAACCGACGACCTCCGGCAGGTGACACGGTGACCGACAGGGAACCTCCGCGACGCAGGGTCCCCGGCCCGTCGCGTCCGGACCGCCGACCCCGCCGCGACCCCGGTGAACGCCTCTCCCACGACCCCGACCGCCCGGCCCGCCCGGACCGCAGCCGGCCGGACGGTGCCGACCGGCACGCGCACGGCGAGGGCGAGCGCCGGGGCGGGTCCGAGCGCATCCGTCGACCCGCCGCCCCCCGCCCCCCGGGCGGCTCCGAGCGCGCACGGGCCGGTGAAGGGGAGCCCACCGCCAGCGTGCGCCCCCCGCGCCGCCCCCGCCCCCGCCCCTCCACGGGGCCCTCCGGCCCGCCCAAGGGACCCCGGCAGGGCAAGACGCTGAGGCTGGGCAGCCCCCGGCCCCGGCTGCGGATGGTCAGCGTGGCGATGACCCTCGTCATGCTCGCCTTCGTGGTCCGGCTGCTCCAGGTCCAGGCCGTCGACGCGAGCGAGTACTCCGCGAAGGCCGAGGCCAACCGCTATCTGACCCGGGTGGTCGCCGCCGAGCGCGGTGCGATCACCGATCGCTCCGGGGTCGCCCTGGCGACCAGCGTCGACGCGTACGACATCACCGCCGATCCGGTGATGTTCAGCCCGGAGGAGACCAAGATCGCGGATGCCGCCGAGCAGGCCGCCGCGCTCCTCGCCCCCATCCTCGGCCAGGACACCGGTGAACTGACCAAGAAGCTCAGGACGCCCAAGACCCGGTACGTGGTGCTGGCACGCCGTCAGACCCCGCAGGTCTGGAACCAGATCAAGGACCTCAAGAGCACGCTCGCCGACAAGGCCCGTGCCGACAAGGCGGCCGGCGACAAGGACGCCCCGAACGTCCTCGGGGGCGTCTTCCAGGAGCCCACCAGCCAGCGCGTCTACCCCAACGGCGACCTCGCGGCCGGCCTGCTCGGCTTCGTGAACGCCCAGGGCAAGGGCGGCGGCGGCATGGAACAGCAACTCGACCGGCGACTCGCGGGCCGTGACGGCGAGGTCACCTACGCCCAGTCGGGCGGTCGCCAGGTCCCCACCGCGGGCGGCACCGAGACGCCGGCGGTCCCCGGCTCCGACGTCGAGCTGACCATCGACCGGGACATCCAGTGGGCGGCCCAGAACGCCATCTCCGAGCAGGTCAAGAAGTCCAAGGCCGACCGCGGCTACGTGATAGTCCAGGACACCCGCACGGGCGAGGTCCTGGCCATGGCCAACGCCCCCGGCTTCGACCCCGGCGACCTCTCCGCCGCCGGCTCCGCCTCCCTCGGCAACGCCGCGCTCCAGGACGCCTTCGAACCCGGCTCCACCGCCAAGGTCATGTCGATGGCGGCCGTCCTGGAGGAGAACGCGGCCACCCCGTCCACCAAGGTCACCGTCCCCAACCGGCTGCACCGCGGCGACCGGCTCTTCCAGGACGACGTCGACCACCCCACCTGGTACCTCACCCTGAACGGCGTCCTCGCCAAGTCCAGCAACATCGGCACCATCCTCGCCACCGGCCAACTCGGCAAGACGCAGCCCCAGGCGAACCGGGTCCTCCACTCGTACCTGCGCAAGTTCGGCATCGGCGGCCCGACCGGGCTCGACTTCCCGGGCGAGACCCCCGGCATCCTCGCGGCCCCCGACAAGTGGTCGACCTCGCAGCAGTACACGATCCCCTTCGGCCAGGGCGTGTCCATCAACGCGATGCAGGCGGCCTCCGTCTACTCGACCATCGCCAACGGCGGGGTCCGCGTCGAACCGAGCCTCGTACGCGGCCACCACGGACCCGACGACCGGTTCACCCCCGCTCCGGAACCCAAGGAGACCCGGGTCGTCAGCGAGCGCACCGCGCGGACCCTCTCCCGGATGCTGGAGTCGGTGGTCGACGACGAGCAGGGCACCGGCGTCAAGGCCCGCATCCCCGGCTACCGCGTGGCGGGCAAGACCGGCACCGCCAACCGCGTCGACCCGGTCACCGGCAAGTACCGCGGCTACACCTCGTCGTTCGCCGGTTTCGCCCCGGCCGACCAACCCCGGGTCACCGTCTACTGCGCCATCCAGAACGCCACCAAGGGCAGCTACTTCGGTGGCCAGATCTGTGGCCCCGTCTACAAGGAAGTCATGCAGTTCGCCCTCAAGAGCCTCCAGGTGCCACCGACCGGCACCCCGCCCGCGCGGCTCCCCGTCACGTTCACGCCCTGACCGCACGCGGTGGTCCTGACCGGCCCACCGAGCGACCGCCGCACCACCCGAGAGCCACCAGGAACCGCCCGTGACCACGAACACCCCTCCGCCGGGGAACCGACCCGGAGTTCCCGCCCGGCGCCCCGCACCCACCGACGGACCGGCCGTGACCGTCGCGAACCGGCCATTTAGCCCCCAGTACGGTGCGCCGGGTACGCTCACCGCCGTGTCACACGCCGATCCGTCACACCTCACCCAGAAGGGCGCTTCCGTGAGCTACCCGGGGCCGCCGCGACCGGCCCATGTCTCTGAGACCACCCTCGCGGAGCTGGCCGATCAGCTGGGCCTGACGGCCCCCGCCCGGGGGAAGGTCACCGGCATCACCCACGACTCCCGCGCGGTGCGCCCCGGCGACCTGTACGCCGCACTGCCCGGCGCCCGGCTCCACGGTGCCGACTTCGCCGACCAGGCCGCCGGGCTCGGCGCCACGGCCGTCCTGACCGACCCGTCGGGAGCCGACCGCGCCGCCGCCACCGGGCTCCCGGTCCTCGTGGTCGACGATCCCCGCGCCCGGATGGGCGCCCTCGCGGCCACCGTCTACGGGCACCCCGGCGAGGAGCTGCTCCAGATCGGCATCACCGGCACCTCCGGCAAGACCACCACCGCGTACCTGGTCCAGGGCGGCCTGGACGCGGCGGTCGGCGGGGTCAGCGGGCTCATCGGCACCGTCGAGATGCGGATCGGCGACGAACGCGTCAAGTCCGAGCGCACCACCCCCGAGGCCACCGACCTCCAGGCGCTGTTCGCGGTGATGCGCGAACGCGGCGCCGAAGCGGTCGCGATGGAGGTTTCCAGCCATGCACTGGTCCTCGGCCGGGTCGACGGCTGCGTCTTCGACGTCGCCGTCTTCAACAACCTGAGCCCGGAGCACATGGAGTTCCACTCCGACATGGAGGACTACTTCCGGGCCAAGGCACAGCTGTTCACCCCGGACCGCAGCAAACAGGGCGTCGTCAACTACGACGACGCGTACGGCCGTCGACTGGTCGCCGAGGCGACCGTCCCGGTCGTCACCTTCTCCGCGGAGGGCCACCCCGACGCCGACTGGCGCGCCGAGGACGTGGAGATCGGCCCGCTCGGCTCCACCTTCACCGTGCTGGGCCCGGCGGGGGAGCGGCTCAGCGCCCGCGCCCCGCTGCCCGGCCCGTTCAACGTCGCCAACACCCTGGCCGCGATCGTCACCCTGGCCACCGCCGGCCTCGACGCGCACGCCGTCGCCGAGGGCATCGCCGCCGTCCCCGGGGTCCCCGGTCGGCTGGAGCGCGTCGACGTCGGCCAGCCCTACCTGGCGGTCGTCGACTACGCCCACAAGACCGACGCCGTCGAATCGGTGCTGCGCGCCCTGCGCAAGGTCACCGAGGGACGGCTGCACATCGTGCTCGGCTGCGGCGGCGACCGCGACACCACCAAGCGCCGTCCGATGGGCGCCGCCGCCGCCCGGCTCGCCGACACCGCCCTGCTGACCTCCGACAACCCCCGCTCCGAGGACCCCCTCGCGATCCTCGCGACCATGCTCGCGGGCGCCGCCGAGGTGCCCGCCCACGAACGCGGCGAGGTCCGGGTCTTCGAGGACCGGACGGCCGCGATCACCGCGGCCGTCGCGCTCGCCGGACCGGGCGACACCGTGCTCGTCGCCGGCAAGGGCCACGAACAGGGCCAGGACATCGGCGGGGTGCTCCGACCCTTCGACGACCGACACGTGCTGCGTGACGCCATCGAGTCCTCCCGTGCCGCCCGGCGCGCCCTCGCCGCCGCCTCCGCCCCCGCAGCCGCCGCTGCCGACGCCGGCGGTGCGCAAGCCGGCGAAGCGGCCCAGCAGACCCAGGGATGAACACGTGATCGCCCTCTCCCTCGCCGAGATCGCCTCCGTAGTCGGCGGGCAACCACACGACATACCGGACCCCTCGGTACGCGTCACCGGACCCGTCGTCCGTGACTCCCGCGAGGTGGTCCCCGGCAGCCTCTTCGTCGCCTTCGCCGGGGAACGCGTCGACGGCCACGACTTCGCCGCCCAGGTGGTCGCCGCGGGCGCGGTGGCGGTGCTGGCCGCCCGGCCCGTCGGCGTCCCCGCGATCGTCGTGGACGACGTCCAGAGCGCCCTGGGCGCCCTGGCCCGGGCCGTCGTGGAACGCCTCGGCGCCACCCTGGTCGCCCTCACCGGTTCGGCGGGCAAGACCAGCACCAAGGACCTCCTCGCCCAGGTGCTCCAGCACCACGGGCCGACGGTCTGGACGCCGGGATCGCTCAACAACGAGATCGGGCTCCCGCTCACCGCCCTCAGCGCCACCGACGACACGCGCTACCTGGTCCTGGAGATGGGGGCGCGCGGAATCGGCCACATCCAGTACCTCACCGAACTGACCCCACCGCGCATCGGACTCGTCCTCAACGTCGGGAGCGCCCACATCGGCGAGTTCGGCGGTCGGGAGCAGATCGCCCGGGCGAAGGGCGAACTCGTGGAAGCCCTTCCGGCCGCCGCCGAGGGCGGAATCGCGATCCTCAACGCCGACGATCCGCTCGTCCGCGCGATGGCCACCCGCACCAAGGCCCGGGTCGTGCTCTTCGGGGAATCCGGCGAAGCGGACGTACGGGCCGAGAACGTCCGGCTCACAGCGTCCGGACAGCCTTGCTTCAGCCTTCACACACCCTCCGGGTGCGAAGACGTGACCTTGCGCCTGTACGGTGAGCACCACGTGTCGAACGCGCTTGCCGCGGCGGCCGTCGCCCATGAGCTGGGCATGCCCGTGGATGAGGTCGCACGCGCGCTCTCCGGAGCGGGCACCCTCTCCCGCTGGCGGATGGAGGTCACCGAGCGCCCCGACGGCGTGACGGTGGTCAACGACGCCTACAACGCGAACCCCGAGTCCATGAGGGCCGCCCTGCGCGCGCTTGCCGCGATGGGAGGCGGCTCCCGGGACCGAGGGGGCCGCACGTGGGCGGTGCTCGGTGCGATGGCCGAGCTCGGTGACGAGGCGCTCGCCGAGCACGACGCGATCGGACGGCTAGCCGTCCGGCTCAACGTGAGCAAGCTCGTGGCAGTCGGGGGCAGGGAAGCGGCCTGGCTGCGCATGGGCGCCTATAACGAGGGTTCGTGGGGTGAGGAGTCGGTGCACGTGTCCGACGCACAGGCGGCGATCGACCTATTGCGCAGTGAACTGCGGCCGGGGGACGTAGTCCTCGTCAAGGCATCCCGGGCGATCGGCTTGGAGCGGGTGGCCCTGGGGCTGCTGGAAGGGGACGCGAGCGGCGAGGGTGAGGTCGCCGCCCGATGATGAATCAGATCCTCTTCGCCGGTGTCATCGGTTTGTTCCTGACACTGGGGGGCACGCCGCTGCTGATCAAGCTGCTGGCCCGCAAGGGCTACGGCCAGTACATCCGCGACGACGGCCCGCGCGAGCACCACAGCAAGCGCGGCACGCCGACCATGGGTGGCATCGCCTTCATCCTGGCGACGCTCATCGCGTACTTCCTGAGCAAGCTCATCACCGGTGCCCCGGTCACGGTCTCCGGACTCCTGGTCCTCGGCCTGATGGCCGGAATGGGCCTGGTCGGCTTCCTCGACGACTACATCAAGATCGTCAAGCGCCGCTCGTTGGGCCTGCGGGCCAAGGCGAAGATGGCCGGACAGCTCACCGTCGGCATCGCCTTCGCGCTCCTGGCCTTGCAGTTCAAAGACCAGCGCGGACTCACCCCGGCCTCCACCAAGCTCTCCTTCGTCATGGACTTCGGCTGGACCATCGGTCCCGTCCTGTTCGTGGTGTGGGCGCTGTTCATGATCCTCGCCATGTCCAACGGCGTGAACCTCACCGACGGACTCGACGGCCTGGCCACCGGTGCCTCGGTGATGGTCTTCGGCGCCTACACCTTCATCGGCGTCTGGCAGTACCAGGAGTCCTGCGCCGACGCGAACAAGCTGACCAACCCGGGTGCGTGTTTCGAGGTCCGGGACCCGCTGGACCTCGCGGTGGTCGCCGCCGCCCTGATGGGCGCCTGCTTCGGCTTCCTGTGGTGGAACACCTCGCCGGCCAAGATCTTCATGGGTGACACCGGTTCGCTGGCCCTCGGCGGCGCCCTCGCGGGCCTCGCCATCTGCTCCCGCACCGAGCTGCTGCTCGCGCTGCTCGGCGGCCTCTTCGTCCTCATCACCATGTCGGTCGTCATCCAGGTCGGCAGCTTCCGGCTCACCGGGAAGCGCGTCTTCCGGATGGCACCGCTCCAACACCACTTCGAACTCAAGGGCTGGTCCGAAGTCCTGGTCGTGGTCCGCTTCTGGATCATCCAGGGCATGTGCGTGATCGTCGGACTCGGCCTCTTCTACGCCGGATGGGCAGCGGACAAGTGACCTTCGAGGGCACCCGACCCGCGGATTCCTTCGCGGGGCAGCACATCACCGTCGCCGGCCTCGGCGTGAGCGGCCTCAGCGCCGCCCGCGCCCTGGCCGGCTGCGGTGCGCACGTCACCGTCGTCGACGGCGGTGACGACGACACCCGCCGGCAGACGGCGGCCGTCCTCGCCGAGGAGGGCATCGCGGTCCGCCTCGGCGACGCGGACTCCCTGCCCGACGGGACCGGCCTGGTGGTCACCTCGCCCGGCTGGAAGCCCTCCTCGCCGCTGTTCGCCGCGGCCGCCGCGGCGGACGTCGACGTGATCGGTGACGTCGAGGTCGCCTGGCGGCTGCGCGGCCCCGACGCGGCCCCCTGGCTCGCGGTCACCGGCACCAACGGCAAGACCACGACGACCCGGATGCTCGGCTCCATCCTGCGCGCCGCCGGACTGCGCACCGCCGAGGTCGGCAACATCGGCACCCCGATCGTCGACGTGGTCCTCGGTCAGGAACGCGGCGACGGCGCGACCTACGACGTGCTCGCCGTCGAACTCTCCAGCTACCAACTGCACTGGGCGCCCTCGGTGCGCGCCCACTCGGCCGCCGTCCTCAACCTCGCCCCCGACCACCTGGACTGGCACGGCTCCATGGCCGCCTACGCCCGGGACAAGGGACGCGTCTACGAGGGCAACCGGGTCGCCTGCGTCTACAACACCGCCGACCGGGCCACCGAGGACCTGGTGCGCGAGGCCGACGTCGAAGAGGGCTGTCGGGCCGTCGGCTTCACGCTCGGCCCGCCCGGCCCCTCCCAACTCGGGGTCGTCGACGGCATCCTCGTGGACCGCGCGTTCGTGGCGGACCGGCAGCGGCAGGCCCAGGAGCTCGCCGAGGTCGCGGACGTGAACCCGCCGGCCCCGCACAACATCGCCAACGCGCTCGCCGCCGCCGCGCTCGCCCGGGCCTTCGGCGTGCCCGCCGCGGCGGTACGGGACGGGCTGCGCGCCTTCCGCCCGGACGCCCACCGGATCTCGCACGTCGCCGACGTGGACTCGGTCGCCTACGTGGACGACTCCAAGGCCACCAACACGCACGCCGCCGAGGCCTCGCTCGCCGCCTACGCGCCGGTCGTGTGGATCGCGGGCGGGCTCGCCAAGGGGGCGTCCTTCGACGAACTCGTCGCCTCCGCGGCCGAGCGGCTGCGGGGCGTGGTCCTGCTGGGTGCCGATCGCGCGCTGATCGGACAAGCCCTGGCGCGACACGCGCCCGAGGTGCCCGTGGTCGACGTGGACCGGACCGACACTGGGGCGATGTCCGCGGTGGTCGAGGCCGCCCGGGGGCTGGCGCGCGCGGGGGACACCGTCCTCCTGGCCCCGGCCTGTGCCTCCATGGACATGTTCACCAACTACAACGAGCGCGGGGACGCGTTCGCGGCGGCGGTCCGCGAACTCGACTCCGACGGCGCCTGAGCCGGTCACGTGGACGCGCGGGGCGCCCGTAGGCCTGGGAGGGTTCGCGTGAGTGCGTCGTGGCCGGAGCGTGGTGGCGATCGGGGTTGCGCGTGGTGAGCGGCAGCGGGCGGGCCGCGGCGGCCACCCGGCGGGAGCCGGCGCCCGCGGCACCCGTCGCAGGGCGGCGCGAGTCGTCGTTGAGGCGGTTGCGCGGCCGGGCCCGACGGGCCTGGGACCGCCCGTTGACCGCCTATTATCTGATTCTCGGCAGTAGCTTCCTCATCACCCTGTTGGGGCTGGTGATGGTCTACTCGGCGTCCATCATCCGGGCGTTGCAGCTCTCCCTGCCCGGGTCGTACTTCTTCCGCAAGCAGTTGCTCGCCGCCACGCTCGGCGCGGTCCTGCTGCTGGTCGCCTCCCGCATGCCCATCAAGCTGCACCGGGCGCTCGCCTATCCGATGCTCGCCGGTGCGGTCACCCTGATGGTGCTCGTCCAGGTGCCGGGGATAGGGGTCGCGGTCAACGGCAACCAGAACTGGATCGAGTTCGGCATCTTCCAGCTCCAGCCGAGCGAGTTCGGGAAGCTGGCCCTCGTGCTGTGGGGCGCCGACCTCCTCGCTCGCAAACAGGACAAACGACTGCTGAACCAGTGGAAGCACATGCTCGTGCCCCTGGTCCCGGTCGCGTTCATGGTGCTGGGCCTGATCATGCTCGGCGGGGACATGGGAACGGCGATCATCCTGACCGCCATCCTGTTCGGGCTGCTGTGGCTCGCGGGGGCGCCCACCCGGCTGTTCGCCGGAGTCCTCGCCGTCGCGCTGGTGGTCGGCGCGGTCCTCATCAGGACCAGCCCCAACCGGATGTCCCGCCTCCAGTGCATCGGCGCCTCGGAACTGGGCGGACCCACCGACCCCTGTTGGCAGGCCGTCCACGGAATCTACGCACTGGCGTCCGGCGGACTCTTTGGTTCCGGACTCGGTGCCAGTGTGGAAAAATGGGGTCAACTCCCGGAAGCCCACACTGACTTCATCTTCGCGATTGCCGGTGAGGAACTGGGTCTCGCGGGCACTCTGTCCGTGCTGGGGCTCTTCGCGGCCCTAGGCTATGCGGGTATCCGCGTGGCCGGACGCACGGAGGACCCCTTCGTGAGGTACGCCGCGGGTGGCGTGACCACCTGGATCATGGCCCAGGCCGTGATCAACATGGGTGCGGTGCTCGGCCTGCTGCCGATCGCCGGTGTCCCGCTCCCGCTGTTCTCATACGGGGGGTCGGCCCTGCTGCCGACCATGTTCGCCGTCGGCCTGCTGATCGCCTTCGCGAGGGACGAACCCGCGGCCCGGGCGGCACTCGCCCGGCAACGGGCCCACGGCCGCAAGCGGACCGCGGGAAGGGGCTCCGGGACGGACCGGACGTCCCGGAGTTGGAACACGATGCGACGGCGCGTCAGGACGCGCCCGTCCGGAGAGCGGTGAATTTCGGTGCATGTCGTACTCGCCGGCGGAGGTACCGCCGGACACATCGAGCCCGCGCTCGCCCTGGCGGACGCCCTGCGTAGGCACGATCCGACCGTGGGGATCACGGCGCTGGGCACCGAGCGCGGCCTGGAGACCCGGTTGGTCCCCGAGCGGGGCTACGAACTGGCGCTGATCCCCGCCGTGCCCCTGCCCCGCAAGCCGACCCCGGAGCTGATCACCGTTCCCGGACGGCTGCGCGGCACCATCAAGGCGGCGGAGCAGATCCTCGAACGCACCCGGGCGGACGCCGTGGTCGGTTTCGGCGGCTACGTCGCCCTGCCCGGCTACCTGGCCGCCAAACGCCGCGGCGTGCCCATCGTGATCCACGAGGCCAACGCCCGCCCCGGCCTGGCGAACAAGATCGGCTCCCGGTACGCGGCCCAGGTCGCGGTCTCCACCCCGGACAACAAGCTGCGCGGTGCCCGCTACATCGGCATTCCGCTGCGCCGCTCGATCGCCACCCTGGACCGGGCGGCCGTCCGGCCCGAGGCGCGGGCCGCCTTCGGACTCGACCCCAACCTGCCGACGCTCCTGGTGTCGGGCGGCTCCCAGGGTGCCCGCCGCCTCAACGAGGTGGTCCAGCAGGCCGCGCCGTACCTCCAGCAGGCCGGCATCCAGATCCTGCACGCGGTCGGCCCCAAGAACGAACTGCCGCACATCGACAACATGCCCGGGATGCCGCCCTACATCCCGGTACCGTACGTGGACCGGATGGACCTCGCGTACGCCGCGGCCGACATGATGCTCTGCCGCGCGGGCGCGATGACCGTCGCCGAACTGTCCGCCGTGGGACTTCCGGCCGCCTACGTCCCGCTGCCCATCGGCAACGGGGAACAGCGGCTCAACGCCCAGCCGGTGGTCAAGGCCGGCGGTGGACTGCTTGTCGACGACGCCGAGCTGACGCCGCAGTGGGTGCAGGGCAACGTCCTGCCGGTGCTGGCGGACCCGCACCGGCTGTACCAGATGTCCCGTGCCGCGTCGGAGTTCGGCCGCCGGGACGCCGACGACCTGCTCGTCGGCATGGTGTACGAAGCGATCGCGTCACGCGCCAGGGCGTGACCCCAGTGCGGTTCGCGCCCAGAGCGTGACGGAAGGCAGGGAACGTGGCCGGACCGACGACCGCGGACGGTGAGCGGGACCCGGGCTCCGGCCCGCCCGGTCCCCCCGAGGAGCCGGGCCGGTTCGCCGCCCTGGCGTCCCGGCTGACCGGCCGTCTGCCCCGGGCCCGTACCCGCACGCTGGTACTGTCCGCGGCGGCCCTGGCCGTCCTCGTCGGCGGGGGGATCTGGGCCCTGTACGGGTCCCCGTGGCTGAGGGTCGGCAAGGTGAACGTCTCCGGAACCGGCGTCCTCGGTCCGGACGAGGTGCGGGAGGCCGCCGGGATCCGGCTCGGCACCCCGTTGATTTCCGTCGACACGGACCGGATCGCGGATCGGCTCGCCGGCGAGTTGCCCAGAATCGACGAGGTTGACGTCATTCGTTCCTGGCCGCGGGGAATCCGACTGGAAGTCACCGAGCGGAAACCGGTCCTGATTGTGGAAAAGGGCGGAAAGTTCATCGAAGTGGACGAGGAGGCGGTGCGGTTCGCGACCGTCGCCCGGGCACCCTCGGGTGTTCCCGTACTGGAATTGACGCCCCGTCGGACCCCGGGGCCCCAGCGCTTCGCCACCGGGGAACTCACCCGTGCCGCCGTCGAGGTCATGTCCGCCGTCCCGGCCCGGGTGGCCCGGCAGACGCGTACCCTCAAGGTCCGCAGTTATGACTCGATCACGCTGGAGTTGGCCGGTGGTCGTACGGTCGACTGGGGCAGCGTCGAGAAGGGCGAGGCGAAGGGCGTCACCCTCACTGCGTTGATGAAAGCGGCTCCCAAGGCCAGGCACTTCGACGTCAGTGTTCCCACCGCCCCGGCGTCAGCGGCGAGTTGACGCACATTTGCCCAGGCCAGCACCCTGAGTGGGCAGCGCTACGGCTGATCACATAGGGTGAAAAGAAAAACGGGAGGTTCGGCGTGTTCGTTGAACGCGCGCCACTTGTCGACTTAGTGTCCTGTTCGGAAGAGTCCAAGGAACAGGCACACTGGTAACCCTAAACTTCAGCGTTAGGGTTCGGGTCGGCGTTCGGACCGTCCCAATTCGGCATTGGCCGTCGCGGCGCGACACGGCGAGCGACGGCACGTAAATCGAGGCGAGAGGCTCTCGACGTGGCAGCACCGCAGAACTACCTCGCAGTCATCAAGGTCATCGGTGTCGGCGGCGGTGGTGTCAATGCCATCAACCGGATGATCGAGGTCGGCCTCAAGGGTGTCGAGTTCATCGCGATCAACACCGACGCCCAGGCGTTGTTGATGAGCGACGCCGACGTCAAGCTCGACGTCGGTCGCGAACTCACCCGGGGCCTGGGAGCCGGGGCCAACCCGGCCGTCGGCCGCAAGGCCGCCGAGGACCACCGCGAAGAGATCGAGGAGGTCCTCAAGGGGGCCGACATGGTCTTCGTCACCGCCGGCGAAGGCGGCGGCACCGGCACCGGCGGCGCACCCGTCGTCGCCAACATCGCCCGCTCGCTGGGCGCCCTCACCATCGGCGTGGTCACCCGGCCCTTCACCTTCGAAGGCCGCCGCCGCGCCAACCAGGCCGAGGACGGCATCGCGGAACTCCGCGAAGAGGTCGACACCCTCATCGTCATCCCCAACGACCGACTGCTGTCCATCTCGGACCGCCAGGTCAGCGTGCTCGACGCGTTCAAGTCGGCCGACCAGGTCCTGCTCTCGGGCGTCCAGGGCATCACCGACCTCATCACCACCCCCGGTCTCATCAACCTCGACTTCGCCGATGTGAAGTCGGTGATGTCCGAAGCCGGTTCCGCGCTCATGGGCATCGGTTCCGCCCGTGGCGACGACCGCGCGGTGGCCGCCGCCGAGATGGCGATCTCCTCGCCGCTGCTCGAAGCCTCCATCGACGGGGCCCGCGGAGTGCTGCTGTCCATCTCCGGCGGCTCGGACCTCGGCCTCTTCGAGATCAACGAGGCCGCCCAACTCGTCAGTGAGGCCGCTCACCCCGAAGCCAACATCATCTTCGGCGCCGTCATCGACGACGCCCTCGGTGACGAGGTGCGGGTCACGGTCATCGCCGCCGGGTTCGACGGGGGTCAGCCCCCGCCCAAGCAGCACGGCAGCCTCGGCGCCAGCAGCACCAAGCGCGAGGAGTCCGCTCCCGCCCGCTCCGTCGAGTCCCGTCCGACGTACGGCGGCCTCGGCAGCGTCACGCCGCGCGAGGAGCCGCCGGTGAAGTCGGAGCCCGTCGAGGCTCCGGTCTCGGGTTCCTCCGGCGCCCCGGGTTCCTCCGGCCTCTCGCCGCAGGTCCCGCCCGCCCGGTACGACAGCGCCGCGGAGGAGCTGGACGTGCCGGACTTCCTCAAGTGATAGGTCGATCCGGCGAGGTGATCCCGGACCGGAGCACCACGAGCGGCGCGCACTTCGCCTTCACCGACAGGTGGGGCGGGGTGAGCGCCGCTCCGTATGAACAGCTGAACCTCGGCGGGGCCGTCGGAGACGACCCCGCCGCAGTCCGTGCCAACCGCCGCATCGCCGCCGGCAACCTGGGGTTCGACCCGGCCTCCGTCGTCTGGATGAACCAGGTCCACGGCAAGGGCGTCGCCGTGACCGACGGGCCCTGGGGCGAGTCCCCGGCCCCCCGGGTCGACGCCGTGGTCACCGCCCGGCGCGGAGTTCCGCTCGCCGTGCTCACCGCGGACTGCGTGCCCGTCCTGCTGGCGGACCCGGTCGCGGGGGTCGCCGCCGCCGCCCACGCCGGACGCCCCGGTCTGGTCGCCGGGGTGGTCCCCGCCGCGGTGGCCGCCATGGCGGAACTCGGCGCCGAACCCGCCCGGATCATCGCGCGGACCGGTCCCGCGGTCTGCGGCGGCTGCTACGAGGTGCCCGAGGAGATGCGCGCCGAGGTGGCCGCCGTCGAACCGGCCGCCCATGCGGAAACCACCTGGGGCACCCCCGCCGTTGACGTGTCCGCCGGAGTGCACGCGCAGTTGGAGCGCCTCGGAGTGCACGACCGGAAGCGTTCCGAGGTGTGTACGCGGGAGTCGCACCACCACTTCTCGTACCGCCGCGACCGCACCACGGGTCGGCTCGCGGGCTATGTCTGGTTGGACTGGTAGGGCATGACGGACCGTAAGGGACAACTAGCAGCTAATCTGGCGAAGGTGGAGGAACGCCTCGCGGCGGCCTGTGTCGCCTCGGGACGGGACCGGGCGGACGTCACTCTCGTCGTGGTCACCAAGACCTACCCGGCGAGTGATGTCCGCCTCCTGTGGGAGCTCGGCGTCCGGCAGGTCGCGGAGAACCGGGACCAGGACGCCGCCCCCAAGGCCGCAGCCTGCGCCGACCTCCCGCTGACCTGGCACTTCGTCGGGCAGTTGCAGACCAACAAGGTCCGCTCGGTCCTCGGTTACGCCTCCGAGGTGCAGTCCGTCGACCGGGCCAGGCTGGTGACCGCGCTGTCGGGGGAGGCGGTGCGCGCCGGTCGCGAGGTCGGCTGTCTCGTCCAGGTGGCGCTCGACGCCCGGGAGAGCGCCCGCGGTGAGCGCGGCGGGGTCGGACCCGACGGGATCGGGGAGTTGGCGGCCCTGATCGCCGGGGCCGAAGGGCTCCGGCTGGACGGTCTGATGACCGTCGCACCGCTCACCGGTCCGTACGCCGGACGGCAACGCGAGGCGTTCGGGCGGTTGATGGATTTGTCGACTGCCCTGCGCGCGGAGCATCCTACTGCGAACATGGTGTCAGCAGGGATGAGCGGGGACCTCGAAGAGGCCGTTGCGGCCGGAGCGACACATGTGCGCGTCGGTAGTGCGGTACTCGGAGTCCGTCCCGGGCTCGGGTAACGTCACCAAGAAGTCGGACCACAGCAGAAAATATGGTCATTACCGTTGGTTTGACGGGTGGACCACGTGGATCGCGGAGACTTGGTTGGCGTCAGCCGATCCACCACGCCGATCCACCACAGAGCGGAGGACTCAGAGCATGGCCGGCGCGATGCGCAAGATGGCGGTCTACCTCGGCCTCGTGGAGGACGATGGGTACGACGGCAGGGGTTTCGACCCCGATGACGATTTCGAACCCGAGTTGGACCCGGAGTCCGAGCGGGATCACCGACGACACGACACGCCGCACCAGTCCCATCAGGGCCATGGCCAACCGCTACAGTCCCAGCGGGACGAATCGGTACGAGTGGTGCAACCTCCCGTGCAGCGCGACCCCGTGCCCCAGTCCGCCGCGCTCGCGGTGGAATCGGCACGCCCGGCGCGCATCGCTCCCGTGGCATCCATCACACCCGACCGCCAGAGCTTGGAGAAGAACGCGCCGGTGATCATGCCCAAGGTCGTGTCCGAGCGGGAGCCGTACCGGATCACCACGTTGCACCCGCGGACGTACAACGAAGCCCGTACCATCGGCGAACACTTCCGTGAGGGCACTCCGGTGATCATGAACCTGACCGAGATGGACGACACCGACGCGAAGCGACTTGTCGACTTTGCCGCTGGCCTCGTCTTCGGTCTGCACGGCAGTATTGAACGCGTGACCCAGAAGGTGTTCCTGTTGTCTCCTGCTAACGTCGATGTCACGGCGGAGGACAAGGCTCGCATCGCAGAGGGCGGGTTCTTCAACCAGAGCTGAGACGCAGGACCGGCCGCAGGCCGATAATCCGGTACGACGACGCAGGCACGAACCAGGGGAGAGGGACAGCACCAGATGCGCGTGTTCTTGGACGTGATCTACATCGCGCTGATGTGTTTCCTCATCGTGCTCATCTTCCGGTTGGTCATGGACTACGTCTTCCAGTTCGCCCGCTCGTGGCAACCCGGCAAGGCGATGGTGGTCGTTCTGGAGGCCACTTACACTGTCACTGATCCACCGCTGAAGTTGCTGCGACGGTTCATCCCACCGCTGCGTCTCGGGGGCGTGGCGCTCGACCTGTCCTTCTTCGTTCTGATGATCATCGTCTACATCTTGATCTCCGTCGTGAGCCGACTGTGAACGATGACGGTCCCCGCTGATGCGGGGGTTGATCCCGCCGACGACTACGTTGAGGTAAAGAGATGCCATTGACCCCCGAGGACGTGCGGAACAAGCAGTTCACGACCGTCCGCCTTCGAGAAGGCTATGACGAGGACGAGGTCGATGCCTTCCTCGATGAGGTCGAAGCCGAACTGACCCGCCTGCTACGCGAGAACGAGGACCTGCGCGCCAAACTGGCCGCGGCGACCCGGGCCGCCGCGCAGAACCAGCAGCAGGCCGGAATGCGCAAGCCTCCGGAGCAGCAGCAGGAGCGACCGGGTCCGGTGCCCGCTGCCATATCGGGACCGCAGCCGGTGCCGCCGCAGCAACAGCAGCAGATGGGTGGCCCGATGGGCGGCCCGCCGCAGTTGCCGAGCGGTGCACCGCAGCTGCCGGCCGGTCCGGGTGGCCACGGCCCGGGCCCCATGCAGCAGGGTCCCGGCCCGATGCAGCAGGGCCCCGGTCCCATGCAGCAGGGTGTTCCCGGTCAGATGCAGCAGGGTCCTGGCGGACCGATGCAGCAGGGTGTCCCCGGTCAGATGCAGCAGGGTCCCGGTGGACCGATGCAGCAGGGTCCCGGTCCGATGCAGCAGGGTGTCCCCGGCCAGATGCAGCAGATGGGCGGCCCCATGGGTGGACCCATGGGCGGCCACGGTCCGCAGATGTCCCAGCCCGGTCAGGGTCCCGGTGGCGACAGCGCCGCCCGGGTGCTCTCGCTCGCGCAGCAGACGGCCGACCAGGCCATCGCCGAAGCCCGGTCCGAGGCCAACAAGATCGTCGGTGAGGCCCGTAGTCGCGCCGAGGGTCTGGAGCGGGACGCCCGCGCCAAGGCCGATGCGCTGGAGCGGGACGCGCAGGAGAAGCACCGCGTCGCGATGGGCTCCCTGGAGTCCGCCCGCGCCACGCTGGAGCGCAAGGTCGAGGACCTGCGCGGCTTCGAGCGCGAGTACCGCACGCGGCTGAAGTCGTACCTGGAGTCCCAGCTGCGTCAGTTGGAGACCCAGGCCGATGACTCGCTGGCCCCGCCGCGGACGCCGTCCGCCGCGTCGCTGCCGCCGTCGCCCGCGCCGTCGATGGCTCCGGCCGGGGCGGGTGCGCCCTCCTACGGCGGGCAGTCCATGGGTGGGGCGCCCGCGCAGGGTGGTCCGTCGTACGGTGGGCAGCAGGCGATGTCGCCCGCGATGACGCAGCCGATGGCTCCGGTTCGGCCGCAGGCGCCGCAGCCGATGCAGCAGGCTCCCTCTCCGATGCGGGGCTTCCTCATCGACGAGGACGACAACTGACGGGTCGCTGACCCACGTAGGGCGGGGCCCCCGGTACTCCGGGGGCCCCGCCCTTTTGCTGCGCAGCCCTGTACGTCCACCTGTACGTGCGCTGTCCTGCTCGGTGCGCTGCGGTCACCCGCGCAGTTCCCCGCGCCCCCTTTGGTGCGTACACCTGGCGGTGCGCTGTTCCCTGCGGGTACGCAGTGCGATTCGCGCAGTTCCCCGCGCCCCTGGGTCTCGGGTGCTTCTCGCCGTCGTCGTCTGCCTCGCCGGTCAGTCGATGCCGTCGATGATGCGGAAGTCGCGCTCGACGCCGTCGGGGAGGGCCACCAGCGCCTTCTGGTACGCCTCGCTCTCATAGGCCGCGACGGCCTGTTCAAAGCTGTCGAACTCGATCAGAACGACGCGTTGCGTGATTCCGGCCTCGTGGGCGACGACTCGACCACCGAGGGACGGGATCCGGGACAGGGTGCGCCCGCCCCCAGCCTGGACGGCCGAACCGGCCAGCTCGTCGTAGGCAGTCAGCCTCTCGGGGTCGGAAATGGCGGGGTAGACACTGACCCAGTAGCCCTTAGCCATGGAAACCTCCTGTGTTCGACCGATCCCGGTGACGGGCACTGCGGTCAGTTGAATCGTCATATGCGCAGGTTAGGGCTTGATCTGCGGTCGAGGGAAAGACCGGTGCGGGATAGACTCAGAACGGATCGTTATCAATCGGCAGGGAGGGCGCGTGGCGCCGGATACGGTGAGCCTGCGGTACTTCCTGGTGCTGGCACAGGAGTTGAACTTCACCCGCGCGGCCGCCCGGATCGGTATCGCACAGCCCGCACTCAGCGCCCGGATGCGCCGATTGGAGGCGGAACTCGGTACGGCCCTGCTGGTCCGCAACACGCGCAGCGTCGTATTGTCCACGGCCGGTGCGGCTTTGGCGGAGTCCGCGCCGCCCGCGCTGGCGGCGCTGGACCGGGCCTGGGACACCGCCCGGAGCGCCGCGGCCGGTGAACTGGGCACACTGCGCATCGGATACAGCCTCAGCGCCGGGGCCGAGACGGCACCGGCCCTGGTGGACAGGCTGATTCGCGGCAACAGCGGACTCGAGGTCAGTGCGGTCCCGATGGCGACACCGGAGATCTCCCCCGCGGTCGCCGACGGCCGCATCGATGCCGGGATCACCCGCGGTGAACAGCCGGGCCGTGGCGTGCGCCGGTTCCTGCTGCGGCGTGCGCGCATCGGGGTCCAGCTCGCGCAACACCATCCACTGGCCGAACACCCGGAGATCGAGATCGCCGAGGCGGCCGCGTATCCGCTGCGACTCCCGGACCGTGCGGCCAATCCTGTGATCCACGATCAGCTGTCCGCACTGTTCCGAGATGCCCGACCACACCCCCGATTCCACACGCCCGCAGTCTCTTTCGACATGTCTCAGAGCGACCTGCGCGACGGGGTCACCCTCGCCCCGGCCGGAGAAGCCGTGGTCACGACACAGCCGGCCGGTCTCACCTGGCGACCGCTGCGGGGCGCGCCCAGCCTAACGATCCACCTGGTGCTCCCGCGCGAGCAGTCCCCGCTACACCGCCGCATCCGTGCCGTCGCCAAAACCCTGGCGCACGAGCTGCACTGGCTACCGAACGGGCCCCGATAGGGGCGCGGGGAACTGCGCGAAGTCCACAACGCACCCGCAGGGAACCGTGCGTCCCGAAGCGCACCCGCAGGGAACGGGTGCGCCCCGGGCCCGGGGTCAGACCTTGCGGAGACTGAAGGTCAGGGACAGCGCAGGGTCCGAGAAGACGGGGGCTTCGGGCTCCGCCCGAACGAACTCCGAGGCGAGCACCTCCTCGGACACCAGCCCTCCGTGCTCCGACAGCGCCTCGACGACCCGCTCGTCCCCCGCGTTCCAGCGCAGCGCGATCCGATCGGCGACGTCCAACCCGCTGTTCTTGCGGGCCTCCTGGATCAACCGGATCGCGTCCCGGGCGAGTCCGGCCCTGCGCAGCTCGTCGGTGATCTCCAGATCGAGGGCGACCGTCGCCCCCGAGTCGGACGCCACGGACCAGCCTTCGCGCGGGGTCTCCGTGATGATGACTTCGTCCGCCGCGAGTTCCACCTTCTCGCCGTCGACCTCGACGAACGCCGTACCCTCGCGCAGTGCGAGCGACAGCGCCGCCGCGTCCGCCTCGGCGACGGCCTTGGCGACCGCCTGCACCCCCTTGCCGAACCGCTTGCCGAGGGCGCGGAAGTTCGCCTTCGCCGTGGTGTCGACCAGGGAGCCCCCCACCTCGGACAGCGAGGCGAGCGAGGTGACGTTCAGCTCCTCGGTGATCTGCGCGTGCAGTTCCACCGGGAGCGAGTCGAAGCCGGACACCGCGATCAGGGCCCGGGACAGCGGCTGACGGGTCTTCACCCCGGACTCCGCACGGGTCGCCCGCCCGAGTTCCACCAGCCGCCGCACCAGCACCATCTGTCGGGACAGCTCGGGATCGATCACGTCGAGGTCCGCCTCGGGCCACGTCGACAGGTGCACCGATCCTGGCGCGTCCGGCGTCACCGGGACCACCAGGTCCTGCCAGACCCGCTCGGTGATGAACGGGGTCAGCGGCGCCATCAGTCGGGTGATCGTCTCGATCACCTCGTGCAGGGTCCGCAGCGCGGCCTTGTCGCCCTGCCAGAACCTGCGGCGGGAGCGCCGGACGTACCAGTTGGACAGGTCGTCGACGAAGGCCGACAGCAGCTTGCCGGCGCGCTGGGTGTCGTACGCGTCGAGCGCCCGGGTCATCTGGTCGGTCAGTGCGTGCAGTTCCGAGAGTAGCCACCGGTCGAGCACCGGGCGCTCGGCGGGCGCGGGGTCGGCCGCGGAGGGCGCCCACCGGGACGTACGGGCGTACAGGGCCTGGAAGGCGACCGTGTTCCAGTAGGTCAGCAGCGTCTTGCGGACCACCTCCTGGATGGTGCCGTGCCCGACGCGGCGGGCCGCCCAGGGGGAGCCGCCGGCGGCCATGAACCAGCGCACGGCGTCGGCGCCGTGCTGGTCCATCAACGCGATGGGCTCCAGGATGTTCCCGAGGTGCTTGGACATCTTGCGGCCGTCCTCGGCGAGGATGTGGCCGAGGCAGACCACGTTCTCGTACGAGGACTTGTCGAACACCAGGGTGCCGACCGCCATCAGCGTGTAGAACCAGCCGCGGGTCTGGTCGATCGCCTCGGAGATGAACTGCGCCGGGTAGCGGCTCTCGAACAGTTCCTTGTTCTGGAACGGGTAGCCCCACTGCGCGAACGGCATCGAACCCGAGTCGTACCAGGCGTCGATGACCTCCGGGACGCGGGTCGCAGTGGCCGTGCACTCGGGGCAGGGGAAGGTGACCGCGTCGATGAACGGCCGGTGCGGGTCCAACTCCGACTGGTCGGTGCCGGTCAGCTCCGTCAGCTCCGCGCGGGAGCCGACGCAGGTCAGATGGCCTTCTTCGCAGCGCCAGATCGGCAGCGGAGTGCCCCAGTAGCGGTTGCGGGACAGCGCCCAGTCGATGTTGTTGTTGAGCCAGTCCCCGTAGCGACCGTTCTTGATGGAGTCGGGGAACCAGTTCGTCTTCTCGTTCTCTTCGAGGAGACGGTCCTTGATCGCGGTGGTCCGGACGTACCAGGAGGGCTGGGCGTAGTACAGCAGTGCGGTGTGGCAGCGCCAGCAGTGCGGATAGCTGTGCTCGTACGGGATGTGCTTGAACAGCAGGCCCCGTTCCTGGAGATCCCGGGTCAGCGCCTCGTCCGCCTTCTTGAAGAAGGTGCCGCCGACGAGCGGCAGATCCTCCTCGAAGGTGCCGTCCGGGCGGACCGGGTTGACCACCGGCAGCCCGTACGCGCGGCAGACCAACAGGTCCTCCTCACCGAAGGCGGGGGACTGGTGGACGAGTCCCGTACCGTCCTCGGTGGTGACGTAGTCGGCGTTGACGACGTAGTGCGCGGGGCCGGCGTCGGCCGGGAACTCCACCAGGTCGAACGGGCGCCGGTAGGACCAGCGCTCCATCTCGGCGCCGGTGTAGCTCTGTCCGGTGGGCTCCCAGCCCTCGCCGAGCGCCTTCGCCACCAACGGTCGGGCGACGACGAGCTTCTCGGTGCCGTCGGTCACCACGTCGTAGACGACCTCGGGGTGGGCGGCGGTGGCGGTGTTGGACACCAGCGTCCACGGGGTGGTCGTCCAGACCAGGAGCGCCGCCTCGCCCGCCAGCGGGCCGGAGGTCAG
Organism: Streptomyces sp. NPDC059816; assembly: GCF_042732055.1. Lineage (NCBI taxonomy): Bacteria > Bacillati > Actinomycetota > Actinomycetes > Kitasatosporales > Streptomycetaceae > Streptomyces > Streptomyces sp. NPDC059816. The sequence continues at coordinate 225,989 of NZ_JBHWIQ010000002.1, read as the reverse complement.
GGGGAAGCGCACGTACACCGACGGGTCGACGACCGTCTCGTAGCCCTGGGCCAGCTCGTGGTCGGACAGGCCGGTGCCGCAGCGCGGGCACCAGGGCGCCACCCGGTGGTCCTCCACCAGCAGGCCCTTGCCGAAGATCTCCTTCAGCGACCACCACACGGAGTCGATGTACTCCGGGTCCATGGTGCGGTAGGCGTCGTCCAGGTCGACCCAGTAGCCCATGCGGTTGGTCAGCTCGGCGAACGCGTCCGTGTGGCGGGTCACTGACGCGCGGCACCGGTCGTTGAACTCGGCGATCCCGTACGCCTCGATGTCCTTCTTGCCGCTGAAGCCGAGCTCCTTCTCGACGGCCAGCTCCACCGGCAGGCCGTGGCAGTCCCAGCCCGCCTTGCGCGCCACGTGGTAGCCGCGCATGGTCCGGAAGCGGGGGAACACGTCCTTGAAGACCCGGGCCTCGATGTGGTGGGCGCCGGGCATGCCGTTCGCGGTCGGCGGGCCCTCGTAGAACACCCACTCGGGGCGCCCTTCCGACTGCTCCAGGCTCTTGGCGAAGATCTTGTTCTCGCGCCAGAAGTCGAGCACGGCGTGCTCCAGGGCGGGCAGGTCGATCTGGGCGGGCACCTGCTGGTACTGCGCCTCGACGCTGTGCGCGGATTCTTGCGGGGGCGGGGTCATCGCGACGGCTCCTCCAACGGACTGCTGCCTTCCGTCGGAGGGACGAGAGCCGGTGCGCCTGCTGAGGCGTGCTCCCGCGGTACCACCCTCCTTGGCCTTCCGGTACGGCTGCGCCGGACGGCCCCCTCATTGGGGTGCGATGTCGGTTCTACTGGCCCCTGGCGCCCGTTGGGCGGGTTTTCCTCCGACGGCTCCGGGGAGATCTTCGCACCGCGCTCGCCCCCGGGCTCCCACCGTCCCCGGGTCGCTCTGGGCTGCGTACGCCGCTACTCGGCCCCATCCACACCTGTTCGCTCCGCCAGTGTACGGGCCCCGGGCGCGGCTGCCGAACCGGTTTGCCGAGGGGCCGCACCAGCCCGGGCGCTCCGGGAGGCCGAGCGCGCCAGGGGTGACTCGAACGGGGGACGGCGGGCCCGTGCGTACTGGTGCGGCTGTGGCACCGGCGGGAGCGGTCCGTCGACCGGGAGTGACTGTTTCGGTGGGTTCGTCACCGTTTGCCGCTCTTAGCGTGGCGATTTATCGTCCCGAGAGCGATGTGGGTGCACGATCCCGACAGCTGAAGGGGCCGCGGCCATGGTGGCGAAGAAGACCGCCGCGCAGTACGCGCCCTCCGGGGCGGACGCCCCTTCGGGCGGTGCTGGCGGCGACGGGCCCGGGGCCGCCGGGAAGGCGCCGGCGAAGAAGGCGCCGGCGAAGGCCACGACCAAGAAGGCGACCAAGAAGGCGGCTGCGAAGGGAACGGCAGCCAAGGAGGCCGCCCCGAAGAAGGCCCCTGCCAAGAGGACGGCGGCCAAGAAGACCGCGGCCAAGAAGACGGCTGCGCAGAAGGGTGTCGCTCAGAAGGCCGTGCACGAGGAGGTGGTGGCCGGGGAACCGGCGGTCGGCGAAGGGCCCGCCAAGGAGTCGACCGCGGCGAAGAGGACGGCGGCCAGGAAGGCGACGGCCGGGAAGGGCGGACGTACGACCACGACCACGACCACGTCCACGAGCGCGGGCCGGAGCAGTAAGCGGGCCGCCGGCCGGGCAGACATCCCAGGAGCGGCCGAGACCACCCCGGGCGGGGCGACGAAGCGTTCGGGGAGCCGTAGGGGCACGCGCAGCACCGACAGGGCGACTGCGGTCGCGGAGACGACGGGAGCCACGACAGTGGTTGCGAAGAAGACGCGGGGCACGACCACGGGGACGAAGGCGCCCACCTCGGTGCCGGGAGCACGGCTCGCCGCAGCGGAACCCGGCGAACTGCCGGTGCGCCCCGGCGAGGACGCCTGGACGGCCGAGGAGGTCGCCGAGGCCCGGGCGCTGCTGTCCGCTGACGCGACCCGGTTGCGCGAGGAGATCAGCTCCTCCGAGGCGTCGCTGGCGGGGCTGATGCGGGACTCCGGGGACGGCGCGGGCGACGACCAGGCCGACACCGGGACCAAGAACATCACCCGCGAGCACGAACTCTCCCTCACGGCCAATGCCCGCACCATGCTCGAACAGACCGAACACGCCCTCGAACGGCTCGCCGCCGGGACGTACGGGCTCTGCGAGAACTGCGGCAAGCCCATCGGCAAGGCCCGCATGCAGGCGTTCCCCCGGGCCACCCTGTGCGTGGAGTGCAAGCAGAAGCAGGAGCGGCGGGGCTGACCCCCTCCGCCGCCGGGGCCCGGGCGGCGCCCGCGGTGCGGCTGCTCCCCTGATCAGCCGGGGGACCGGTGCCGTACCCTCGTCCTCAGTCAGGTACCTAGGCTGAGGGACTCACGTGGCAGAGGCGGAGCGCACCATCGACACCCCGGACTCCCCGGACCCCGCCGGCGCGGCGTCGGCCTCCGGCGGCGAGCACGACGACCAGCGGGACGCGGCCTCGGGTGCCGTCGCGGACGGGGAAGGCACCCCGGCCTCGCGCGGCAAGCGGCGGATCGCGGTGCTGCTCGCGGTGGCCGCCTTCGCCTACGCGCTCGACCTGGGCAGCAAGCTGCTCGTCGTCGCCAAGCTGGAGCACCACGAGCCGATCAACGTCATCGGCGAGTGGCTCCGCTTCGAGGCGCTCCGCAACCCCGGTGCGGCCTTCGGTGTGGGCGAGGCGTTCACCGTGATCTTCACGCTGATCGCGGCGACCGTGATCGTGGTGATCGTCCGGCTGGCCCGCAAGCTGTACAGCGCCCCCTGGGCCATCGCCCTGGGCCTGCTGCTCGGCGGCGCCCTGGGGAACCTCACCGACCGGATCTTCCGGGCCCCGGGCGTCTTCGAGGGCGCCGTCGTGGACTTCATCGCGCCCAAGGGCTTCGCGGTCTTCAACCTCGCGGACTCCGCGATCGTGTGCGGCGGCATCCTGATCGTGCTGCTGTCCTTCCGCGGCCTCGACCCGGACGGGACCGTCCACAAGGACTGAGGTCCTCGGCCCCGGTGCGGGGGCGGGCCGGACCCGGCGAACGACGAGGTCCGGGCGGGGACAGCTGCTGCGTCCTGCATACTCGACGGGTGAGCGCTATTCCCGAGATCCGAACCCTGCCCGTGCCGGACGGCCTGGAGGGCGAGCGCGTCGACGCCGCCATCTCCCGGATGTTCGGCTTCTCCCGTACGAAGGCGGCGGAGTTGGCCGCCGCGGGCAAGGTGCTGGTCGACGGCACGGCGGTCGGCAAGTCCGAGCGCGTGCACGGGGGGGCCTGGCTGGAGGTGGAGATGCCGCTGCCGCCCGCACCCGTGCAGGTCGTCGCCGAGCCCGTCGAGGGCATGGAGATCGTCCACGACGACGACGACATCGTGGTGATCGTCAAGCCCGTCGGGGTCGCCGCGCACCCGAGCCCCGGCTGGACCGGCCCCACCGTCATCGGCGGGCTGGCCGCCGCCGGCTACCGGATCTCCACCTCGGGTGCCGCCGAGCGCCAGGGCATCGTGCACCGGCTCGACGTGGGGACCTCGGGGCTGATGGTGGTCGCGAAGTCCGAGTACGCGTACAGCTCGCTCAAGCAGCAGTTCCGTGAGCGGACCGTGGACAAGCGGTACCACACCCTGGTCCAGGGGCACCCCGACCCGACCAGCGGCACCATCGACGCGCCGATCGGGCGGCACCCCCAGCACGACTACAAGTGGGCGGTCGTCGCCGAGGGCAAGCCGTCGGTGACCCACTACGACCTGCTGGAGGCGTTCCGGGCTGCCTCGCTCCTCGACGTGAAGCTGGAGACCGGCCGCACCCACCAGATCCGGGTGCACATGGCGGCGCACCGCCATCCGTGCGTCGGTGACCTCACCTACGGGGCCGACCCCACGCTCGCCGCCCGGCTCGGGCTGACCCGGCAGTGGCTGCACGCGGTGCGCCTCGGGTTCGAGCACCCGGGGGAGGCCCGCTGGGTGGAGTTCGAGAGCACCTATCCCGAGGACCTCCAGCGGGCGCTGGACCGGGTGCGCGCCGAGTCCTCGTAGGCGACCCCTAGCCGGGGGGCAGGACGGCTGCCGTGGTGTTGATCCGCGGCAGCGCGTAGGGGTGGTGCTCGGCGAGCCAGCTCAGCATCCGCTCGCGGACCGCGACCCGGACCGTCCAGATGTCGTCGGCGTCCTTCGCGGTGACCACGGCGCGCACCTGCATCGTGGTCGGGGTGGTGTCGGTGACCGCGAGGGCGAACTCGCGCCGGTCCCAGGCCGGGCAGTCGCCCAGGACCTCGGCCAGTCGTTTGCGCATCGCGTCCACCGGAGCGCTGTGGTCGAGGTGGAAGAAGACGGTGCCCGTCATCTGCACCCCGCCCCGGGACCAGTTCTCGAAGGGCTGGCTGGTGAAGTACGAGACGGGCATGGTGATGCGCCGCTCGTCCCAGGTGCGGACGGTGAGGAAGGTGAGCGTGATCTCGTCCACCGTGCCCCACTCGCCGTCCACCACCACCGTGTCGCCGATCCGGACCATGTCGCCGAAGGCGATCTGGAACCCGGCGAACAGGTTCCCCAGGGTGGACTGCGCGGCGACACCCGCCACGATCCCGAGCACTCCTGCGGAGGCCAGCAGCGAGGTGCCCGCCGTCCGCATCGCGGGGAACGTCAGCAACATGGCCGCGACGGCGACCACTGCGACCACGGCCGTGACGACCCGCTGGATCAGGGTCACCTGGGTGCGCACCCTGCGCAGTCGCGCGGGGTCGCGGTGCGCGGTGGCGTAGCGGCGGTACGAGGACTCCACGACCGCCGCGGCGACGCGCACCAGGAGCCAGGCGGTGGCCCCGATGAGGACCAGCGACAGCAGCCGTCCCACGCTCGCCGTGTGATCCCCCCAGAGGCCGGCCTGTCGGTACGAGCCCCTGAGCAGGGCCGTGCACAGCATCACCTGGAGGGGGAGTCGGCAGCGTCGCAGCAGTCCCCACAACGGGGCCTGGGGGTGGCGGCGGTCGGCCCGGCGGAGCAGCTGGTCGACGGCCCACCCGAGCAGCAGGGTGAGCACGACGGAACCGCCGAGGACCAGGGCGGGGCGTAGTACGTTCTCCATGCCTGCGCTTGTTACCGGCTCCGGCCGGTCGTGAACATCCGATCTCCGGGCGGTGCCCCGCTCACGGCCGGGCGTCGGATTCCGTCGACGGCGCCGGCGCCCGGTCCCGGTCGTCCTGGTCCTGGTGGTGCTTGTGCCGCTGGTAGTGGCGGGCCACCCGGGTGCGGTTGCCGCAGCGCGTGGCGGAGCACCAGCGCCGGCGGGGGTTCGCGGCGAGGAACAGCAGCACGCAGTCGGGGGCCTCGCAGACGCGCACCCGCTGGAGGTCGGGGCCGGCGATGAGGACGGCGGCCGACTCGGCCAACCGGGCGGCGATCCACTGCCCCGGGGTGCCGCCGGTGCGTCGGAGAACCGCGGTGACGGCCGTTCCGTCCCAGTCCAGTCGGAGCGTGCCGGGCGCCGTGCGTTGCGCCCGGTTCAGTGCGGCCAGTGCGGATTCGGGGGGTCGCGCGCCGCTGCGCACCCGTGCGAGGACGGTCGCGGTGGCGTCCCGTACCTCCCGCACCGCTTCCAGGTCCGAAAGCGTCACCTCCGCTCCGTCGCCTTCGGGCAGCCGGTCGGCCTGGAGCGCGAGCCAGCTGCGCAGCTGCTCGGCCGTGGTGAGGAGATCGCCGCTGCTCGGCCGGGTGTTGACCAGGTCGAGGGCGAGGGGCTCGCCGGTGAACGGTGTCGTGTCACTCATGAACCTAATGGTATATCGCCACACTCATCCATTAGGTATGGTCAGGGGAAGCTAACGCATCAACTAACCATGGAGGCATTAGTGAGTGCGTATTCCCCCACCCATCCGCTCGTCGCGGCCCCGGCCCCGGCGGTCCACCGTCACCTCGACGTCGACGGCGTGCGGGTCTTCTACCGGGAGTCCCTGCCGGAGCGCCCGGACGCCCCGGTCCTGTTGCTGCTGCACGGATTCCCCTCCGCCTCCCACCAGTTCCGGCGTCTGCTCGACACCCTCGGCTCCCGGTACCGGCTGATCGCCCCCGACTACCCGGGCTTCGGCCACACCGAGGCGCCCGCCGACTTCACCTACTCCTTCGAACGGCTCGCCGACGTCATGGAGGGGTTCGTGCAGGGGCTCGGTCTGGACCGGTTCTTCCTGTACGTCTTCGACTTCGGCGCGCCCGTCGGGTTCCGGCTCGCGACCCGACACCCCGAGTGGATCGCGGGACTGGTCGTCCAGAACGGCAATGCGTACGAGGAGGGGCTGTCCGACGCCGCACGGGACTTCATCGCCCTGCGCCCGGAGCAGGAAGGCGCCCGGGAGACCGTCCGCGCGCTCTTCACCCTCTCCGGCACGCGCTTCCAGTACGAGGCGGGGACCCGCGATCCGGAGCGGATCGCCCCCGACGGCTGGATCCTCGACCAGTACTTCCTGGACCAGCCCGGCCGTAAGGACGCACAGGAGGCGCTCGCCTTCGACTACCACACCAACGTCGAACAGTACGGCCGGTGGCAGGAGTGGCTGCGGACCCACACCCCGCCGGTGCTGATCGTCTGGGGCAGCAACGACCCGTTCTTCCCCGAGCCGGGGGCGCACGCCTATCTCAAGGATGTGCCCGACGCCGCGCTGCACACCTTCCCCACCGGCCACTTCGCCCTGGAGGAGGACCTTGCCGGGATCGCCCCCCTGATCGCCGACTTCCTCGACCGGAACGGGACGTGATCCACCGCGGGCGACCGGCTCGCCTCCGGGGCCCGTCGACGACCCTCCGCTCTCCGGCTTCGCCCGCCAGTCTGCGGGGTCGGGGCGGCGGGTCGCCCCCCGCCCGGTCTGCCCGAAAGCCGGGCGGGCCGGTTCCCGGCGATTTGAAGAAGGCTCATGAGTGGCTAGGCAAGTTTGACTAGACTGCTGTGATGAGTGAGACGAGCCTTCCGATCCTCCCCTGTCGGACCCTCCCGCCGGTCCTCGACTTCTACACCGCGCTGGGGTTCGAGGTGACCTTCCGGCAGCGGAGCCCCAACCCCTACGCGGTGGTCCGACGCGGCGGAGCGGAGCTGCACTTCTTCGCGATGAAAGGGTACGAGCCGACCGAGTCGTACAGCACGTGCTACGTCCGGACCGATGACGTCGACGGACTGCACCAGGCCTTCCGCGCCGGGCTCAAGGCGGCGTACGGCAAGGTCCCGACCCGAGGGCTGCCCCGCATCGGGGCGCTGAGCGACACCTCGCACGGCGTGCGCCAGTTCCTGCTGACCGACCCGGGCGGCAACTGCGTCCGGGTGGGCCAACCCACGGACACCGACCAACGCCACCGGCCCGCGCCCGAGGAGACCTTCGCGCGGGCCCTGCACCACGCCGCGCTCCTCGCCGGCTCCAAGGAGGACCCGGTGGCGGCCGCCAAGGTCATCGACCGGGTGCTGGAACTGCGGGACGAACGACCCGCGCCCGTGCAGCTGCTGCGCCTGCTGGTGCTCCGGGCCGACGTCGCGGGCCGCCTGGGCGACGGGGAAGGGGCCGCGTCCGTGCTCGTCCGGGCGGCGGCGGTCCCCCTCACCGCACCGGAGCGCGCCCTGGTCGGCGACGACCTGCGGCGGCTGGAGGAGTTGCAGGAGTGACCCGCCCGGGTTCACCCGTTCCCGACGTCCGGACCCCGTCCTGTGGGTCCTCGCCGGGGAACGGGGTGCTACGCGGTGCCGTGCTCCGTGGCGCAGTACCTCGGAGTGCCGGCGGCCCCGTCCTTCAGACAGATCTCGACGGTGACGCGCTTCCCCTCGGGAATCTCCAGGTCATTGCGCGCGCACGGATTGCCGGAGCCATTGGCGTCCTCCAGCGGGATCCAGTAGCTCATCTCGGGGGTGGACCAACCGATGTGGCCGCTCGCGCGCAGGCCGTCCGACCTGTTGTCGCAGACGGTGAACACGTCGCCGTTGTGGGCGAAGCCCGCCGCCCCGCCGTTGAAGGGGTCAGTGGTGTTGACGTAGACGTCCGTGCCCGCCACGGCCGGGCCTGCCGCGAACATCAGTGCGGCGGCTCCGAGGACCAATCCGCCACCCAGGGTCTTCATACGCATGCTCATGGATCCCTCTCGTCGTGGAATCAGAGGTGCAGAAAGCTTGCGTGTCATGACTATGTGCGGGGCGCGGAAGCGAACAAGGTCCTTTCCCGACAGGGGTGGCCGTGGTGTTGAAAGGTGCAGTGAGGACCGTCGAACGGGGGGCTCGACCCCCGCTCGGCGGTGCCCGTCCCGGGACCCGGGCCCCGGCCAACCGCAAGACGACGGGGCGCTCGGAACGGAGCGCGGACACAGTCGCGCGCTCCGTCCGGGCGCCCCGGTGAGCCGTACGGGGCGCCCGGCGGGCACCCCGTACGACGGGCGTGCGGACGTCAGCCCTTCAGGGCCTTGTCCAACGCCTTGTTGTACTCCTCCACCGTTCCGGGCGAGTTCTCCGAGCCCTCGGCAGTGACCTTCTTGCCGTCCATCACCAGGGACGGGGTGCCGGTGACGCCGTCCTTGTTCTTGTCGAACGTCTCCGACATCTCCAGCGCCCAGCGGTCGTAGGTGCCGTCCTCGACCGCGTTCTGGAACTCCTTGTTGCCCTTGAGCTCCTTGACGTCGTCCGCCACCTTGATCAGGTACGAGTCCTTCTTGAAGTCGTCCTTCGACTCCTCGGGGTGGTGCTTCGTGGAGTACAGCTGCTCCTTGTACGCCATGAACGCCTCGGGGCTGACGTTCAGGGCGGCGCCGAGCGCGCTCAGCGCGTTGCGCGAGCCCTCACCCATGAGGCGTCCGTCGAGGAAGGTCGCGCCTATGAACTGGACCTTGTACTTGCCGTCCGCGACGTCCTGCTTGATGGTCGACCCGAGGGTCTGCTCGAAGCCCGCGCAGGCCGGGCAGCGCGGGTCCTCGTACAGCTTCAGGGTCTTCTTGGCCGAGTCCTTGCCGATGACGACGGTGGTGCCGTTCTCGCCGCTGGAGTTCGCCGGCTTGACCAGCTTGGCCTTGGCCGCCTTCTCCCAGTACTCGGGCTTGTTGGCCTCCATGACCAGGTAGCCGGCGCCCGCCGCGACCGCGAGCACGCCGACGATCGAGGCGCCCACGATCATCTGGCGCCGCGTCTTGTCCCGCTTGGCCTGCTTCTCGCGCTCGATCCGCAGCCGCTCGCGGGCCGCCGTCTTCGCCGCCTGGCTGTTCCTCTTGCTCATGGGGGAGATCTCCGTGTGATGACGCAATCCGCGCGCGGCGGAGTACGGGATGGGAAGTGGGGTTGCCGGATCGCCCGGCGGGTCCGTCGTGCCGGGGACCGGTCAGCCGCGGGGGCGACCGGTCAGCCGAGGAGCAGGGCGGGGGGAGGGCCCCTGCGGACCACCGAATGCGCCCACAGTCGAGGGCGGACGATCACGCCGGGGAAGGCCGGGGCGGCGACCGGCGGGTGTCCGGTCCCCCGGTGGGCGCACACCGCGGCGACCGCGAGCAACAGCGGTCGGAAGGTGCTGACGGCCACCGTGCGCAGCAGCCGCGCCAACGCCCGCTCGCCGCGCCACAGCCAGACCGAGGCCAGCAGCCCGATGCCCAGGTGCGCGGCGAGCAGCAGCCAGGCGGTGCCGGGGGTGGTGTGGACGAGCAGGTCCGCCGCGCGTCCCCGCTCGCCGGCCACCACGGCCGCCGCCAGCGGGGTGCCGACCTCCGTACCCGCGCACAGCACGTCCAGGCCCACCGAACGCAGCGGACCGGTGACGGGACCGCCGGCCGGGCCGTAGCAGGTGTGCTGCCCGACGGTGAACACGGTGTCCGCGACCAGTTCCAGCGGCACCAGCAGCGCCGCGATGGGGCCGAAGCCGCGTTCCCGTCGCCCCGCCAGGGCGTAGGCGAGGAGGAAGACGACGACGGTGACGCACACGGTCGTCGACAGGGGCAGCGGCACCCCGGACAGCAGCACGTGCGACGCGGTCGACAGTGTCACGGTCAGTGCCGTGAACAGTGCCGCGCGCACGGCTCTGAGCGGGGTACCGGGTATGTCCATCGCCCAGGAGTCTCCCATGGCCGGGGGTAAGAGAGCACTAAAGGGTTGCTGTGCGTTCGCCGGGGCGGGTGATCCGCCCCGGCGGGCCCGCCCCGGCGGGCCTACAGGCCGGGAATCCGGCCGTTGCGGAACAGGTCGACGAAGGTCTGGTGGTCGTGGCGGGCCCGCGCCCCGTAGTGGTGGGCGAAGTCGACCAGCAGCTGCGCGAAGCCGTCCTCGTCCGCGGCGATGGCGGCGTCGATCGCCCGCTCGGTGGAGAACGGCACCAGCTCCGAGTGCCCGCTCTCGTCGTCCGCCGCCGCGTGCATCGTGGCCGTCGCCCGGCCGAGGTCGGCGACCACCGCCGTGATCTCGTCCAGGTCGTCGATGTCCGACCAGTCGAGGTCCACCGCGTACGGCGACACCTCGGCGACCAGCTGGCCGGCGCCGTCCAGCTCGGTCCAGCCCAGCCACGGGTCCGCGTGCGCTTGGAGGGCGCGCTGCGAGATCACGGTGCGGTGCCCCTCGTGCTGCCAGTACTCCCGGATCGCCCGGTCCGTGACGTGCCGGGACACGGCCGGGGTCTGGGCCTGCTTGAGGTAGATGACGACGTCGTTCTCCAGGGCGTCGCTGTTGCCCTCCAGGAGGATGTTGTACGAGGGCAGGCCCGCCGAGCCGATCCCGACGCCCCGCCGGCCGACCACGTCCTTCACCCGGTACGAGTCGGGCCGGGTCAAGGAGGACTCGGGGAGCGTCTCCAGGTAGCCGTCGAAGGCCGCGAGGACCTTGTACCGGGTGGCGGCGTCCAGCTCGATGGAGCCGCCGCCGGGAGCGAAGCGGCGCTCGAAGTCACGGATCTCCGTCATCGAGTCGAGCAGCGAGAACCGGGTCAGCGAGCGGGCGGTGCGCAGTGCGCCCAGCAGCGGACCCTCGGCGGTGTCCAGGCTGAACGGGGGCACCTCCTCGCCCGGGGTCCCGCTCGCGAGGGTGTGGATGCGTCCCCGGTAGGCGTCCGCGTACGTCCGCACCAGGCCGGAGATCTGCTCGTCGCTCAGCGCCTTCGCGTAGCCGATCAGCGCCACGGAGGCCGCGAAGCGCTTGAGGTCCCAGGTGAAGGGCCCGACGTACGCCTCGTCGAAGTCGTTGACGTTGAAGATCAGCCGGCCCTGGGAGTCCATGTAGGTGCCGAAGTTCTCGGCGTGCAGATCGCCGTGGATCCACACCCGGGAGGTCCGCTCGTCCAGGTACGGGCCGCCGGCGGGGCCCGCGGTGCCCGGCGCCGCCACGCCGGCGCCCTCCGCGGCGAGGTCCCGGTAGAAGAGGCAGGCCGTGCCGCGGTAGAAGGCGAAGGCGGAGGCGGCCATCTTGCGGAACTTCACCCGGAACGCCGCGGGGTCGGCGGCCAGCAGCTCGCCGAAGGCGGAGTCGAAGACGCTGAGGATCTCCTCAGCCCGCTGCCCGGCGTTGGGCCGCTGGACCGGGGGTACGGACAGAACCGACATATGAGGGTGCCTCCTGCTGCGGAACATCACGGATCCGGGGGTGCCGTGCACGGACGTCGTCGCCCGCACGCACGGTGCCCCTCCCTCCCAACGTCCGGGCCCGCCGCCGAGTGCCCGAACGGGTGTTCCGGGGTCACCCGTCAGAAGTGCGGCCCGCCCGTGGGGTGGTTCCGCCCGTCGCCGTCGCGGGGACCGGGCCGGGCCGAAGACGTAGACTTCCACGCTGTCCCCCCAGACCGTCGCCGACCCTTCCGCTGGAGGCCGCTCCGTGTCGAAACCGCCGTTCACGCACCTGCACGTCCACACCCAGTACTCGCTGCTGGACGGTGCCGCGCGGTTGAAGGACATGTTCAACGCCTGCGGCGAGATGGGCATGACCCACATCGCCATGACGGACCACGGCAACCTGCACGGGGCGTACGACTTCTTCCACCAGGCGACGAAGGCGGGCATCACCCCGATCCTCGGGATCGAGGCGTACGTGGCGCCGGAGTCCCGGCGCAACAAGCGCAAGATCCAGTGGGGTCAGCCGCACCAGAAGCGGGACGACGTGTCCGGTTCGGGTGGTTACACCCACAAGACGATCTGGGCGTCGAACGCGACGGGACTGCACAACCTCTTCCGGCTGTCCTCGGACGCGTACGCCGAGGGCTGGCTCCAGAAGTGGCCGCGGATGGACCGGGAGACCATCGCCCAGTGGTCGGAGGGGCTGATCGCCTCCACCGGCTGCCCCTCGGGCGAACTCCAGACGCGGCTGCGGCTCGGCCAGTTCGACGAGGCGCTCAAGGCCGCCTCCGACTACCAGGACATCTTCGGCAAGGGCCGGTACTTCCTGGAGCTGATGGACCACGGCATCGAGATCGAGCGGCGGGTGCGCGACGGGCTGCTGGAGATCGGCAAGAAGCTGGGCATCCCCCCGATCGTCACCAACGACTCGCACTACACGTACGCGTCGGAGTCGGTGGCGCACGACGCGCTGCTGTGCATCCAGACCGGCAAGAACCTCTCGGACCCGGACCGGTTCCGGTTCGACGGCACCGGCTACTACCTGAAGTCGACGGAGGAGATGTACGCCATCGACTCCTCCGACGCCTGGCAGGAGGGGTGCCGCAACACGCTGCTGGTGGCGGAGCAGGTCGACACCGAAGGGATGTTCGGCAAGCGCGACCTGATGCCGAAGTTCGACATCCCCGAGGGCTACACCGAGGTCTCCTGGTTCCGCGAGGAGACCATGCGCGGCATGGACCGCCGCTTCCCGGGCGGCATCCCGGACGACCGGATCAAGCAGGTCGAGTACGAGATGGACACGATCATCTCGATGGGGTTCCCGGGGTACTTCCTCGTGGTCGCCGACTTCATCATGTGGGCCAAGAACCAGGGCATCGCGGTGGGCCCCGGCCGGGGCTCCGCGGCCGGCTCGATCGTCGCGTACGCGCTCGGCATCACCGACCTCGACCCGATCCCGCACGGTCTGATCTTCGAGCGCTTCCTCAACCCCGAGCGCATCTCCATGCCCGACGTCGACATCGACTTCGACGAGCGCAGGCGCGTCGAGGTGATCCGGTACGTGACGGAGAAGTACGGCGCCGACAAGGTCGCCATGATCGGCACCTACGGCACCATCAAGGCCAAGAACGCGATCAAGGACTCCGCGCGCGTCCTCGGCTACCCGTACGCCATGGGCGACCGCATCACCAAGGCCATGCCCGCCGACGTCCTCGGCAAGGGCATCCCGCTGTCCGGCATCATCGACCCCGCCCACCCGCGCTACTCGGAGGCGGGCGAGGTGCGGGGGATGTACGAGAACGAGCCGGACGTCAAGAAGGTCATCGACACCGCGCGCGGCGTGGAGGGCCTGGTCCGGCAGATGGGCGTGCACGCCGCCGGCGTGATCATGTCCAGCGAGCGGATCACCGACCACGTGCCGGTCTGGGTGCGCCACTCCGACCAGGTCACCATCACCCAGTGGGACTACCCGAGTTGTGAGTCGCTCGGCCTGCTGAAGATGGACTTCCTCGGGCTGCGCAACCTGACGATCATGGACGACGCCGTCAAGATGGTGAAGTCCAACAAGGACGTCGACATCGACCTCCTGGGACTGCCGCTGGACGACCCGAAGACCTTCGAACTCCTCCAGCGCGGCGACACCCTCGGCGTCTTCCAGTTCGACGGCGGACCCATGCGGTCCCTGCTGCGGCTGATGAAGCCCGACAACTTCGAAGACATCTCCGCCGTGTCCGCCCTGTACCGGCCGGGCCCGATGGGCATGAACTCGCACACGAACTACGCCCTGCGCAAGAACGGCCAGCAGGAGATCACGCCCATCCACAAGGAGCTGGAAGAGCCCCTGAAGGAGGTCCTGGACGTCACCCACGGCCTGATCGTCTACCAGGAGCAGGTGCAGAAGGCCGCCCAGATCGTCGCCGGCTACTCGCTCGGCGAGGCCGACATCCTGCGCCGGGTGATGGGCAAGAAGAAGCCGGAGGAACTGGAGAAGAACTTCGCGATCTTCCAGGCCGGCGCCCGGCGCAACGAGTACAGCGACGAGGCCATCCAGTCCCTGTGGGACGTGCTGGTGCCGTTCGCCGGGTACGCGTTCAACAAGGCCCACTCGGCGGCGTACGGACTGGTCTCGTACTGGACGGCGTACCTCAAGGCGAACTACCCCGCCGAGTACATGGCGGGGCTGCTCACCTCGGTCAAGGACGACAAGGACAAGTCGGCCGTCTACCTCAACGAGTGCCGCCGGATGGGCATCAAGGTGCTGCCGCCCAACGTCAACGAGTCGATGGCGAACTTCGCCGCGCAGGGTGACGACGTGATCCTCTTCGGGCTCTCCGCGGTGCGCAACGTCGGCACGAACGTCGTGGAATCGATCATCCGCAGCCGCAAGGCCAAGGGGAAGTACGGGTCGTTCCCCGACTACCTGGACAAGGTCGAGGCGGTCGTCTGCAACAAGCGCACCACCGAGTCCCTGATCAAGGCCGGCGCCTTCGACACCATGGGGCACACTCGCAAGGGCCTCACCGCCCAGTACGAACCCATGATCGACAACGTCGTCCAGGTGAAGCGCAAGGAGGCCGAGGGGCAGTTCGACCTCTTCGGCGGGATGGGTGACGAGGCCGCCGACGAGCCGGGCTTCGGGCTGGACGTGGAGTTCTCGCCCGACGAGTGGGAGAAGACGTACCTGCTGGCCCAGGAGCGCGAGATGCTCGGCCTGTACGTCTCCGACCACCCCCTGTTCGGCATCGAGCACGTCCTGTCGGACAAGGCGGACGCCTCGATCTCCCAGCTCACCGGCGGGGAACACGCGGACGGTGCGGTCGTCACCATCGGCGGGATCATCTCCGGCCTCCAGCGCAAGATGACCAAGCAGGGCAACGCCTGGGCCATCGCCACCGTGGAGGACCTGGCCGGCTCCATCGAGTGCATGTTCTTCCCGGCCACCTACCAACTGGTGTCCACGCAGCTGGTCGAGGACGCCGTGGTCTTCGTCAAGGGCCGTCTCGACAAGCGGGAGGACGTGCCCCGGCTGGTCGCGATGGAGCTGATGGTCCCCGACCTGTCGAACGCGGGCACCGACGCCGCCGTGGTGATCACCATCCCGGCGGTGAAGGTCACCCCGCCGATGATCAGCCGCCTCGGGGAGATCCTCGGGCACCACAAGGGCAACAGCGAGGTGCGGATCAGGCTGGAGGGCCCCCGCAAGACCACCGTCCTGCGGCTGGACCGGCACCGGGTGCAGCCCGACCCGGCGCTCTTCGGCGACCTGAAGGTGCTGCTCGGCCCGTCCTGCCTGGCCGGCTGAGTTCCGCACCCCCGTGCGGGGGGTGAACGAGCGAGAGGGGGGGGGGCGGGCCGGGGGGGGGCCCCCCCCGGGGGGGGGGGGGGGGGGGGTAGTAAACAGTAGGGGGGGGGCCGTAGGTGGGGGGTTTTTTGAGGGGGGGGGGGGGGGGGTGAAAAAAG
>NZ_JBHWIQ010000002.1:1810-210442 GCF_042732055.1 Streptomyces sp. NPDC059816 | reverse complement strand
TGTTGGGGGGGCCCGCGCCGGGCCGGGGGGGGGGGTGTGCGCCCCCCCCCGGGGGGGGGGGGGCCCCCGCGCGGGGGGGCCCCCCCGGGCGGCCCCCCCCCCTCTCCGTCGTCGTACGGCGTGCGGTCGTACGACGGATCAGTTGTGGCCGAAGCGCTTCTGGCGCCCCTTGCGCGCCACGTCGCCGGGAGTGACCTGGGACTGGCGCTGGTCGGTCTGGGACTCTAGGGAGGACCGCTGGGCTTCCTGGGAGCCCTGCTCGGCTGCCGAGGAGCGGTGCTGTTGGCCGCCGTGCTTGCGGTTCTTGTTCTTGGCCATGGTGATCTGCCTCCTGTAGGGGGATCTGGGGGCCAGAGCCGGGACCAGATTCACATAAGCCGACAAGTCGCGCATGTCGGAGATTTACCCTGAGTAGTGGCGGTCAACGGGGCGCCCCGGGTGAATCCGCCACGCCGAAGATCGAGTTCGGGCCGTTAACCCCCCGCCGGTCGGGCAGACTCGAAGCAAGCCTGAGGAAACCCGACGAGCGCCCCCGTCGGTGGAGGGGGCCCGGTGGCCCAGCGGCTCAGCGGACCCACCACCCTGAAGGGGCGCTTTCAGACATCCCGTTGCTCGTCGCAGGGACAGTTCAGGAAAGAGGGTGGGTCACGTGGAACGCTGTGTCGTCCTGGTGGACGCCGGATACCTGCTGGGAGCCGCCGCGAGTCTCCTCGCCGGAGAACCGTCGCGGTCCCGCATCACCGTCGACCACGCCGCCCTGATCCAGGGGCTCCGTGAACGCGCCGAGCGGGACACCGAACGCCCGCTGCTGCGGATCTACTGGTTCGACGGCGCCCCCGACCGCGTACCGCAACCCGACCACCGCAGACTGCGCGTGATGCCCCGGGTCACGGTCCGCCTCGGCGCCCTGACCCGCAGCGACGGCCGGTGGGCGCAGAAGGGCGTCGACGCCGCCATGCACGCCGAGCTGACCGAACTGGCCCGCAACCGGGCGTGCTCCGACGTCGTCCTCGTCACCGGCGACGGCGATCTGCTGCCCGGCATGATGGCCGCCAAGGAGCACGGGGTCGCCGTCCACCTGTGGGCGGTCCAGGCCGCCGACGGCGACTACAACCAGTCCGAGGACCTGGTGGCCGAGGCCGACGAGCGCCGCGTCCTCGACCGCGCCTGGATCACCCGGGCCGTGCGCGCCAAGGACGGCACCGGAGCCTGCGCCCCGCCGCCCGTGCCCCGGCCGGAGATCGCCGCGATCCTCTCCGCCCCGCTGCCCGACGCGCCCCTGCCCGCGCCCCCGCTGCCCGGACCGGTCGCCGCCCCGACCGCCGACCACGTGGCCGCTCCCCGGCACGAGGCGCCGGCCCGCCACGAGAACGGCACCGCGGAACGCGCCAAGGCCGTGCCCACCCCGAAGGACCTCGCCGCGCTGCGCGGCCCGGCCGCCCACCCCGTGCCCGGCGGGGCCACCGGGGCCACCCTGCGCTGGTCCTCCGACAAGGGCTGGGTGGACCGCCCCGGCACCGCCGAACCCCCCGAGCTCGCCACCCTGCCCACCCTCGCCCAGCTCACCAGCGCCGAACAGCGCTGGGCGGACCGCGAGGAGGACATCACCACGGTCGGCGGCGACCCCTACGAGGTCGGCCAGGTCTTCGCCCGCCGCTGGATGGGCCGACTGCCCGAACCCGCCGTCCTCGAACGCCTCTCCGTGCTCTACCCCAGGGTCCCGCACCGCATCGACGGGGAACTCCTGCGCTACGCCGCCCGCTTCGGTCTCCTCGCCCACAAGGACGACCAGATCGACGAGAACGACCGGTACGCGATCCGGGCCGGCTTCTGGCGCGAGGTCGACCTGCGGACCGCAGAACACGCCCCGGCCGGGGAGTGACCCCCCGCACCGCCGGACCGGGAACGGGGCCCTGACGCCCCCGGGGCGGGCGGGCCCGCCGGCCCGCCCCCGGCGGGCTTGCCCACCCCGGGGACCAACCGTGCCCCCCGCACCCCGTAGGCTCCATCCTCGTGAGTACGCGCCCCGCACACCCTGACCACCTCGGTGACGTGGTGTGCGCGGTGCGCGACCTGGTGAAGACGTACCGGGCCACCCGGGGCCGCCGCGGCGCCCCCGGCACCCCGGAGGTGCGGGCCACCGACCACGTGCGCCTCGACATCCGACGGGGCGAGATCTTCGGCCTGCTCGGCCCGAACGGCGCCGGGAAGTCCACCCTGGTACGCCAGCTCACCGGACTGATGCGGCCGGACTCCGGCAGCGTCGAGATCCTCGGCCACGACATCGTGCGCCACCCCGACCGGGCCGCCCGCATCCTCGCCTACCTCGGCCAGGAGTCCAGCGCCCTCGACGAGCTGACCGTCTCCCTCGCCGCGGAGACCACCGCCCGACTGCGCGGCCTCGACGCCGCCGCGGCCCGCGCCGAGCGGGACGCCGTCCTCGACGAACTGGGCCTCACCCCGCTCGCGTCCCGCCCGATCGCCAAGCTCTCCGGCGGGCAGCGGCGGCTCGCCTGCGTCGCGGCGACGCTCGTCGGCGAGCGGCCCCTGCTGGTGCTGGACGAACCCACCACCGCCATGGACCCCATCGCGCGGCGCGCCGTGTGGGCCGCGATCGACCGCCGCCGCGCCGGGTACGGCACCACCGTCCTGCTGGTCACCCACAACGTCATCGAGGCGGAGACCGTCCTCGACCGGGTCGCGGTGCTCGACCGGGGCCGGGTGATCGCCTGTGACACGCCCGGCGGGCTGAAGGAACGCCTCGCGGGGGAGGTGCGGGTGGAACTCGTGTGGCGCGAGCGCGCCCCGCTCGACATCCCGGAGGTCGCCGCGCTGCGGTCCTCCGCCACCGAATCCGGTCGCCGCTGGGTGCTGCGGCTCGCCCCCGACGAGGCGCGGGCCGCCGTCGCCGCGGTCACCGGAGGCGCGGCCTTCGCCGCCCTCGACGACTTCACGCTGGCGACACCCAGCCTGGAGGACGTCTATCTGGCCCTGGGCGGCACCGACACCGAAGCGACGGGCCTGGTGAAGGCATGACCCACCGACCACCCACGGACGCCCTGCCGCACGCTGCCAGGAACAGGAGCCTCACCCCGTGACCGTCGTACCCGCCGAGGTGCTCTCCCACCGTCGCAGTGAGCCGGCGCGTCCCGCGAGCCGTCCGGTCCCCGCGCCGCTGGCGCCGCGCGCCCGACTGCTGCCCGCGCTCGGCGCCGTCTACCGCGCCCAGCTCTCCCGGGCCCGGGTCGCGCGCATCCCGCTGCTGTTCGTCGCCACCTTCCAGTCCGTCGGGATCATGGTCCTGATGCGGGGCGTCGTCGACGGCGGCGAGGAGGCGCGGGCGGTCGTCGCCGGGTCCAGCGTCCTGGTGGTCGCGTTCGTCGCGCTCAACCTGCTCGCCCAGTACTTCGGCCGGCTGCGGGCGGACGGCGGACTCGACCACTACGCCACGCTGCCCGTGCCGCCCGCCGCGGTGGTCCTCGGGGCCGCCGCCGCGTACGCCTCCTTCACGGTCCCCGGCACCTTCGTCACCGCCGCCGTGGGCTGCGTCCTGTTCCAACTCCCGTTCACCCACCTGTGGGTGCTGCTGGCGGTGATCCCGCTCGCGGGGGCCGCCCTCGCCGGGCTCGGCGCCGCCCTGGGGCTCCTCGCGCCCCGTCCGGAACTCGCCACCCTGCTCGGCCAACTGGGCATGTCCGCCGCGCTGCTGCTCGGGGTGCTGCCGCCCGAGCGACTGCCCCTGGCGGTCCAGTACGGGCGCGATCTGCTGCCCTCCACCTACGGCGTGGAGGCGTTCGCGCGGACGTTCGCGCCGCACCCCGACTGGGGGGTCATCGGGCTCCACCTCGCGGTCTGCGCCGGGGTCGGCGTCATCTCGCTCGCCGTGGCGACCTGGGCGTACCGGCGGGCCGCCGTCCGATGACGCGGGCGGTGCGCCGGGCTGGCACGATGTCAGGGTGACCACACCGTTTACGCCGCCGCCGTCGTCGCAGCAGCCACCACCGCACCACCAGCCGCCCGCCGAGGGCGGCTGGGGCACTCCGCCCTCCGACCCCCCCTCGGCGGGGCCCGGGGAGTCCGGCGAGGGGACGGGGCCGGGACTGCGGGAAGAGCTCCGCGAGGCCGCCGTGATCACGGTCGCGGTCGCCGCGGCGGGCGTCCTACTGGGGCTGCTGTGGCTGTGGCTGGCGCCGCGGGTCCCGCTCGTCTCGGACGCCGACGCCGTCTACCTCGGGGACACCGAGGGGGAACAGGCCATCGGCATCGACGGAACGTTCACTCTGCTCGCGATCGGGTTCGGCGCGGTCAGCGCGCTCGCGGTGTTCCTGTGGCGCAAGCGCGGCGGCATCCCGCTGGTCGTCGCCCTCGCCGTCGGCAGTCTGCTCGGCGGGCTGCTGGCGTGGCGCCTCGGCGTGTGGCTCGGCCCGACCGAGGACGTGGTCGCGCACGCGAAGGAGGTCGGCAAGGGCGTCACCTTCGACGCGCCGCTGAAGCTGGAGGCCCTGGGCACCCTCCTGGTGTGGCCGGTCGCCGCCCTGTCGCTGCACCTGTGCCTGACCGCCCTGTTCGCACCCCGCGACCCCGACCCGTACGACCTGCCGCTCGCCCACGGTCCCGGGCCCTGGGACCAGTCGCCCGCGGCCGATGGCCCGACCGGCCCCGGCGTCGACGGCCCGGCCCGGGACCCCTACGCACCCCCGCCGCAGGACGGTGTCCCCCCGTACGACGGCGGGCCCGGTCCGGGCCCGTCCCGCTAGCGACCGCGCCGCTGCGGGCCCACGGGTCAGGCCCGGCCGATGGACGCCAGCGCCGCGCCGGTGAGGGTCACCAGGTCCGTGGGGGCCAGCTCGACCTCCAGGCCCCGACGGCCCGCCGACACGCAGATCGTGGTGTGCTCCCCGGCCGAGGCGTCGAGGACGGTGCGCAGCCGCTTGCGCTGCCCGAGCGGCGAGATCCCGCCCCGGACGTACCCCGTGACCCGCTCCGCCGCGGCGGGGTCCGCCATCGCGGCCTTCTTGCCCCCGACCGCGGTGGCGAGCGCCTTCAGGTCCAGGCTCCCGGCGACCGGGACCACCGCGACCGTGAGTTCGCCGTCCACGTCGGCGACGAGGGTCTTGAACACCCGATCGGGTGAGACGCCCATGGCCTGTGCGGCCTCCTCGCCGTACGAGGGATGGGCGGGGTCGTGGGCGTAGGCGTGGACGGTGAACGCCGCGCCGGCCGCCGTCAGGGCCACGGTCGCGGGCGTACCGCCCGTCTGCTGCTTCTGCTTCTTCGCCATCGGGACGCTGGGGCTCCTCGTTCGCCTCGGCCGGTGCGGTCAGTTCAGGCTGGTGGGGGCGCGGGTGAGGTCCACCGCCGGTACGGAGGGCAGGGTGCGGATGATCGCGGTCTCGCCGCGCAACAGCCGCAACTCGTCCCGGAGCCGGGACGCGGTGTCCGGCGCCTGGAGCAGCCGCTGTTTGGTCGGGGTGTCCAGCACCATCGCCGCGGCGACCAGGTACGAGACGACCGACGGTTCGTCCGGCAGTTCCCCGTTGGTGGCCAGCGACCGCTCACGGGCCCCCGCCAGCCGCTTCTGGTACGCCCTGAAGGCCCGCAGCACCCCTTCGGCCAGGGCGCCCGCCTCGTCCCCGGGTTCCTCGGTCAGCTCCTCCACCTCGGCCGTCAGATAGGGCCCGGACGCGTCGACCGAGTGCAGCCGCACCCGGGTGGTTCCGGTGGCGAGGACCTCGAACCCGCCGTCGGGGCGCTCCCGCAGCGTCGCCGCGTCCGCGATGCAACCCGTGCCGTGGAACGCCTTCAACGGGTCGTCGCCGAAGCCCGCGGCGGGGCCGCGCTCCGGCAGCGCGGTCGGGTCGGGTAGACCCGGTGCGCTGGGGGCCACCTCGTGGCCGTCCCGGATCGCCACGATCACGAAGCGCCGGGGTTCGTCGTCGGGGGTCTTCAGCAGATCGCGCATCAGGGCGCGATAGCGCTCCTCGAAGACGTTCAGGGGCACGACGAGCCCCGGGAACAGCACCGAGTTGAGCGGGAACAGCGGCAGCCGGACGGTGGTCACGACGTGCAAGCCTAGTGGTCGCCGGGGAGTGCCGGGCTCCGGCGGGCACGCAGCGGGGTCGAGGCGGCCACCTCGATCCGGACCCCGTCCCGCAGTTCCAGGAACTGTCCGAGCGGATCGTCCGAGAACCGGTCCCACGGGAACGAGGTGGCGTACGGGCCGGTCCGCCGCAGTTGCTCCAGCGCCTCGGGCCAGCGCTCCAGGCGCACCAGCACGCAGATCAGGATGTTGCGCACCTCCGCCGGCCAGGGGTCGGCGGGCGCAAGGCGCGCGGACAGGCGCACGGCGCGGTCCACGGCGGCGTCGAGCCGGTGCCGGGGCACGGCGCCGGGACCGGTGCGGGTGGTCAGGTGGCCGAAGACGGCCCGGACGGGCAGGGCCTGGACGAGGGAGTCGGGCAGTGCGTCGTGCGCGGCGCGCTCCGCGAAGTCGAAGCACTGTCCGTGTCCGGCCTCGCCCCCGGTGGCGGCCAGGAAGCGCAGGGCGGCCACATGACAGCCGTAGTGGTGCGGGGAGCGGCGCACCGCCTCGCCCCACAGCGCAGCGAAACGGGCTTGCGGGGCGGTGCCGCCGCGGGCGTGGTCGAGGGCCACCCGCCAGGGCACCGGATCGCGCGGATCGCCCTCGGCGGCGGCCGTGACCAGGGGGGCGAGCGCGTGGAGCCGTTCGGCGCGGGCGGGGGCCGCCCCCGCCCAGGCGTCGGCCACGGCCTGCTCGGCGGCGAGCAGCCGGAGGTCGGGGTCGTGCGGGGCGGCGTCGCGCCAGCGGGCGAGCCACTCGGGCCGGGGCCCGGCGAAGGCCGCGAGCCGGGTGACGTAGCGGTCGCGGTCCTCCCACTCGGCGCCCTCGCGGGTGGCGGCGAGCAGATCGGCGGCCAGACGGTGCTCACCGCGTCCCGCGGCCACCAGCGCGGGGCCCAGCCGGTCGTCCGGAACGTCGAGCAGGACCTCGTCGTCGGCGGGGAGTCCCGCAGCGAGCGAGGAGGTGTGTCGGGCCATCCGGGCGGTACGGATGAGGGCACGCAGCAGAGCCATGGTCCGAACCATTGAAAACCGCAGGTCGGACGGGGCGCCAGGGCAACCCGGTGACGGTTCGGTAACCGCGTCCGGGTTGCTTCCGTGACGGTCAAGTCCCGGCAAAGGCCCCTGCCCCGGGGCGGGCGGACCCTCAGCCCCGGCGCAACAGCCGGGTCGCGCCGGCCGCCACCGCCGTCGCCAGGATCCACCCCGCGATGATCATCGTGGTGGCGAACCACTGCCACCATCCGGACAGTCGCCAGTGACCGTCCTGACCCAGGTCCATCACCGGGATCAGCAGGTCCAGGGCGAACAGCGCCGCGTTCCAGTCCGGGTGGTCGTCCGGTTTCAGCGGGGGCGGCGCGGCCCGGGAGAACGCGACCCCGCAGGCGCCCCACAGCACCGCCATCCACAGGGCCGCCCGGCCGGGACGGTACCCGTAGGCGACCGCCCAGTCCTGGGCGTACCCCCACAGCTTGGCCCCGATCGGCAGCGTCTCGCGTCGCCGGCGCTGCTTGGCGAGCAGCACCTCGCGCGCCTCCGCGTCCTCCCCGCTGTCCCGCAGCACCGCGGCCAGCCGCTCGTACGGCTCGGGGTGGTACTCCGGGGTGGCTGCCGCCACCCACTCCAGTCGGCGCGCCAGCGGGAAGCTCCCCGTCGGCACCAGGTGCTCGTACCAGAAGCCGCCCATCTGGAGCCGGCCGGCACCGGGCCAGCTGGTCGACCGGTCGACCAGGTTGACCACCCGCGCGCCCGACAGGACCGCCCGCCCGCGGTCGGGGCGCTCGCCGAGGAACCGTAACTCCGGGGTCTGCACCCGGCGCAGCGACAGTTCCTGGTCGTCGGTCATCACGAACCGCGCCCCGGCCAGGTCCACGGCGTCCCCGAAACGTCCGTCGTCCAGACGGACGCCGCCCCGGCACTCGAAGCGCCGTACCCGGGTCCCGTGCGCGGGGGTCGTGCCCCCGTTGGCGGCCGGGTCGATGACGGCGGCGGGGGTCAGGTACAGCGAGCGTTCGACGGTCAACTGAGGGGCGTTGAGCGCACGGTCGCCGTACGGATTGACCAGCCGGCTGCCCCGCAGGCTCAGCGACACCCCGACCTTCGCCCCGCGCAGGCTCACCTCGCCGTACGCCTCCAGCAGCTCCGCCTGGAGGTCCTGGCCGACGCTCATGCCGTCCGCCACCAGCGCCCGGCCGCGGCGGTCGCCGAACACGACGGCCTGGCTGAGCAGCAGGTCCGTGCCGATCTGGGCGTCGGTCATGCGGATGCCGTGCTGGAAGCGGCAGCGCGGCAGGTGCAGGTCGCCCTCCGTGTGCACCCGGGCCGCCTCCAGCCGGGGCACCGCGCAGTCGACCATCCGCAGCGTCACGAACCCGGCCTCCGGCAGCACCACCTCCCGCTCGAAGCGGCACCGGTTGAGCTCCACGTACGGGGAGATCGTGCCGCCCGCCAGATCGAGGGTGCCCGAGACGAACAGTCCCGTCAGCTTCAGCGAGGAGACCCGTCCGGGCAGCGCGGGCGGCCCGTCCAGCAACAGCCAGCACACGACCCTCGCCCGTACCGTCCGTTCCGGGCCCCAGGGCCGCCCGCCGTGCGGATCGTCCGCGAACGGATCGCCCGTGCGCAGGTCGTAGCGGCTCCCGTTGCGGAACGCCTGCCACATGCCGATCTCCGCCGCGGTGAGACCGTCCGGCGGATCGCCGGTGCTCGTCGTCGTACCCCCGTCGTCCGCGCCACTGCCGACCACCACGCCTCCTCGCTGCTGAGTTGTTGAGTTGCTCAGTCGTCTCATGGGCCGCACTGCTCCGTGGTCCGTGCCCGTGTCGACGCACGGCATCGCCGCACCGTGCGCGTCGTCGGTGCCGCCCGTATCGCGAGGACGCCGATCAGCCGCTCGCCGGTCACACAGGGTGACGGCGCGTGGTGGGTGGCGATCCTGGGCGGTCCGTTCCATCGAGGCCGTTCCGCGCTGGCCGTGTCGTCCGTGACGTCCGTGTCGGGGGCGCGATCCCCTCGACCCCGCGCGGCTCATCCACCTCGGTGGCTCGTACGATCGTTCATACCCCCTGGGTGATGATATGAACACGTACGGTGAGGTCGATTGGGGGCGTGCTGGCGCAGCGTCACATTCGGATGCTCCCGGCGCCTTCGGATGCCCCGTATCAGTCATTGATACGCCCGCCCGACGCTCTCGCGCCGTCTGCGAGAATTGGGTCCGTGATCTCCCGAATCGATCTGCGCGGTGACGCCCTCCCCGAGGGCGGCGCCCTGCGCGACCTGTTGCCCCGTGCCGACTTCGACGTCGAGGCCGCCCTGGAGAAGGTGCGGCCCCTGTGTGAGGACGTGCACCATCGGGGCGACGCGGCGCTGATCGACTTCGCGAAGCGGTTCGACGGAGTCACCCTCGACCAGGTCAGGGTTCCCGCCCGGGCGCTCGCCGACGCCCTGGCCGCCCTCGATCCCGCCGTGCGCGCCGCACTGGAGGAGTCGATCCGCCGCGCGCGCCTGGTGCACCGCGCCCAGCGCCGCACCACGCACACCACCCAGGTCGTCCCCGGCGGCACCGTCAC
Organism: Streptomyces sp. NPDC059816; assembly: GCF_042732055.1. Lineage (NCBI taxonomy): Bacteria > Bacillati > Actinomycetota > Actinomycetes > Kitasatosporales > Streptomycetaceae > Streptomyces > Streptomyces sp. NPDC059816. The sequence goes on along the minus strand of NZ_JBHWIQ010000002.1, from coordinate 200,792 downwards.
CGAGAAGTGGGTGCCCGTCGAGCGGGTCGGGCTCTACGCCCCCGGCGGTCGGTCGGTGTACCCGTCCTCCGTCGTGATGAACGTCGTCCCCGCCCAGGAGGCCGGCGTCGCCTCCATCGCGCTGGCCTCCCCGCCGCAAGCGGAGTTCGACGGCCTGCCGCACCCCACCATCCTGGCCGCCTGCGCCCTGCTCGGCGTGGACGAGGTCTACGCCGTCGGCGGCGCCCAGGCCGTCGCCATGTTCGCCTACGGCACCGAGTCCTGCCCGCCCGCCAACATGGTCACCGGCCCCGGCAACATCTGGGTCGCCGCCGCCAAGCGCTACTTCACCGGTCGCATCGGCATCGACACCGAGGCCGGACCCACCGAGATCGCGGTCCTCGCCGACGACACCGCCGACCCGGTCCACATCGCCTCCGACCTGATCAGCCAGGCCGAACACGACCCGCTGGCCGCCGCCGTCCTGGTCACCGACTCCGCAGCGCTCGCCGACGCGGTCGCCGAGGAACTCGGCCCCCAGGTCGCCGCGACCAAGCACGTCGATGACCGCATCGTGCCCGCCCTCACCGGCCGCCAGTCCGCGATCGTCCTCGTCGACGGCATCGAGGAGGGCCTGCGGGTCGTCGACGCCTACGGCGCCGAGCACCTGGAGATCCAGACCGCCGACGCCGCCGCCGTCGCCGACCGGGTCAAGAACGCCGGCGCGGTCTTCGTCGGCCCCTGGGCCCCCGTCTCCCTCGGCGACTACTGCGCGGGCTCCAACCACGTCCTGCCCACGGGCGGCTGCGCCTGTCACTCCTCCGGGCTGTCCGTGCAGTCGTTCCTGCGCGGCATCCACATCGTGGACTACACCCGCGAGGCCCTCGCCGAGGTCGCCCACCACGTGGTGACCCTCGCGGAGGCGGAGGACCTGCCCGCGCACGGCGCGGCGGTCAAGGCACGGTTCGGATGGAAGGTTCCCCAGAGCAAGTGACCCACATCGACGACCTCCCCGTGCGCGACGAGCTGCGCGGCCAGAGCCCCTACGGCGCGCCCCAACTCGACGTCCCCGTCCGGTTGAACACCAACGAGAACCCGTACCCGCTGCCCGACGCCCTGGTCGAGCGGATCACCGAGCGGGTCCGCGAGGCCGCCCGGCACCTCAACCGCTACCCCGACCGGAACGCGATCGAGCTGCGCACCGCACTCGCCGCGTACCTCACCCGCACCGGCGGCCACCGCGTCGGCACGGCCAACGTGTGGGCGGCCAACGGCTCCAACGAGGTCATCCAGCAGCTCCTCCAGACCTTCGGCGGCCCCGGCCGCACCGCGATCGGCTTCGAGCCCTCCTACTCGATGCACCCGCTGATCTCCCGCGGCACCGGCACCGGCTGGATCGACGGGCCCCGCAACGCCGACTTCACCATCGACGCCGAGGCCGCGGCCCGGGCCGTCACCGCACACCGGCCGCACGTCGTGTTCATCACCTCGCCCAACAACCCCACCGGCAACGCGGTGCCCGCCGAGACGGTCCTCGCCCTGTACGAGGCCGCGCAGGCCGCCCGGCCGTCCCTGGTGATCGCGGACGAGGCGTACGTCGAGTTCAGCCACGGCGAATCGCTGCTGCCGCTGCTCGAAGGCCGCCCCAACCTGGTCATCTCCCGGACCATGTCCAAGGCGTTCGGCGCCGCGGGCCTGCGCCTCGGCTACCTCGCCGCCGACCCGGCCGTGGTGGACGCGGTGCAGCTCGTCCGGCTGCCCTACCACCTGTCGGCCGTCACCCAGGCCACCGCCCTGGCCGCCCTGGAGCACACCGACACCCTCCTCGGCTACGTCGAGCAGCTCAAGTCCGAACGGGACCGGCTGGTCACCGAACTGCGCGCCCTCGACTACGAGGTGACCGTCTCCGACGCGAACTTCGTGCAGTTCGGCCACTTCGACGGCGAAGGCGGCGCGCACGCCGTGTGGCAGCGCATCCTGGACCGGGGCGTCCTCGTCCGCGACAACGGCGTACCGGGATACCTGCGGGTCTCCGCCGGCACCCCCGAAGAGAACGACGCTTTCCTCGACGCGGTCCGCGAAGTCAAGAAGGAGCTCAGCGCATGACCCCCCAGGCACGCATCGGAAGGGTGGAACGCTCCACCAAGGAGACCTCCGTCCTCGTCGAGATCGACCTCGACGGCAGCGGCAAGGTCGACGTGTCGACCGGGGTCGGCTTCTACGACCACATGCTCGACCAGCTCGGCCGCCACGGTCTGTTCGACCTCACCGTCAGGACCGAGGGCGACCTGCACATCGACACCCACCACACCATCGAGGACACCGCGCTCGCCCTGGGCGCCGCCTTCAAGCAGGCCCTCGGCGACAAGGTCGGCATCTACCGCTTCGGCAACTGCACGGTCCCCCTGGACGAGTCCCTCGCCCAGGTCACCGTGGACCTGTCGGGCCGCCCCTACCTCGTGCACAGCGAGCCCGAGCAGATGGCGCCCATGATCGGCACCTACGACACCACCATGACCCGGCACATCCTGGAGTCGTTCGTCGCCCAGGCGCAGATCGCGCTGCACGTCCACGTGCCCTACGGGCGCAACGCCCATCACATCGTGGAGTGCCAGTTCAAGGCCCTCGCCCGCGCCCTGCGCTACGCGAGCGAGCGGGACCCGCGCGCGGAGGGCATCCTCCCGTCCACGAAGGGCGCCCTGTAAGCCATGAACGGACTGTCCACCGTCCTCATCTTCGTCGGGCTCTTCCTCGTCGGCGGCATCGTCTCCTTCGCCAAGCAGGGCCTGTCGAAGAGCCTGCTGGTCCTCCTGTCCATCGGCGCCGGCATGTGCCTGGTCGCGGGCGTCCTGCGACTCGACTACTGGAACTGAGGAGGTCGCCTTGAGTACCAGCGCCACCAGCAGCAGCCGCAAGAAGGTGGTCGTCTTCGACTACGGCTTCGGCAACATCCGCTCCGCGGAACGCGCCCTCGCCCGGGTGGGGGCCGACGTCGAGATCACCCGCGACTACGACACCGCGATGAACGCCGACGGGCTGCTCGTCCCCGGCGTCGGCGCGTTCGCCGCCTGCATGAACGGCCTCAGCCAGGCCCGCGGCGACTGGATCGTCGACCGCAGGCTCTCCGGCGGCCGACCCGTCCTGGGCATCTGCGTCGGCATGCAGATCCTCTTCGCCGAGGGCATCGAACACGGCGAGCGGACCGAGGGCCTCGACCAGTGGCCCGGCACCGTCGAGCACCTCCAGGCCGACGTGGTGCCGCACATGGGCTGGAACACCGTCGACGCGCCCGCCGACTCCCGGCTGTTCGCCGGGCTCGACGCCGACGCCCGCTACTACTTCGTGCACTCCTACGCGGTCCAGGACTGGACCCTGGAGATCACCAACCCGGCGATGAGCGCCCCGCTCGTCACCTGGTCCACGCACGGCAAGCCCTTCGTCGCCGCCGTCGAGAACGGCGCCCTGTGGGCCACCCAGTTCCACCCCGAGAAGTCCGGCGACGCCGGAGCCCAGCTCCTCACCAACTGGATCGGAACCCTGTGAGCACGCTTGAACTCCTCCCCGCCGTCGACGTCCGCGACGGCCAGGCCGTCCGCCTCGTGCACGGCGAGTCCGGTACGGAGACCTCCTACGGCTCCCCGCTGGAGGCGGCCCTCACCTGGCAGCGGGCGGGCGCCGAGTGGCTGCACCTGGTCGACCTCGACGCCGCCTTCGGCACCGGCGACAACCGGACCCTGATCGCCGAGGTCGCCGGGGCCATGGACATCAAGGTCGAGCTGTCCGGCGGCATCCGCGACGACGCCTCGCTCGCCGCCGCCCTCGCCACCGGCTGCACCCGGGTCAACCTCGGCACCGCCGCCCTGGAGACCCCCGAGTGGGTCGCCAAGATCATCACTGAGCACGGCGACAAGATCGCCGTCGGCCTCGACGTGCGCGGCACCACCCTGCGCGGCCGGGGCTGGACCCGCGACGGCGGCGACCTGTACGAGACCCTCGCCCGTCTCGACGCCGAGGGCTGCGCCCGTTACGTCGTCACCGACATCGCCAAGGACGGCACCCTCCAGGGCCCCAACCTGGAACTGCTGAAGAACGTCTGCGCGGCCACCGACCGTCCCGTCGTCGCCTCCGGCGGCGTCTCCTCCCTGGACGACCTGCGCGCCATCGCCGCCCTCGTCCCGCAGGGCGTCGAGGGCGCCATCGTCGGCAAGGCGCTCTACGCCGAGGCGTTCACCCTCGAAGAGGCGCTGGAGGCGGTGGCTTCCGCATGACCGACTCCGTGCGCAAGGTGGTGACGGGCGCCCCCTGGGAGGAGGTCTTCGGCTACTCCCGCGCGGTGGAGCTGCCGAACGGCCTCGTCCTGGTCTCCGGCTGCACCTCGGTGGTCGACGGCAAGATCGCCGACGGCGGCCCCCACGAGCAGGCGGTCAACTCCTTCCGGGTCGCGTTCGACGCCCTGGCGCAGCTGGGCCTGGGTGCCGAACACGTCGTGCGGACCCGGATGTACCTCACGCACGCCCGGGACGTGGACGAGGTCGGCCGCGCCCACAAGGAGCTGTTCGACGCCGTCCGCCCCGCCGCCTCCATGATCATCGTGTCCGGGTTCGTCGACCCGCGGCTCCTGGTCGAGGTCGAGGTCGAGGCGTACCGGGGCGGTGCGGCATGAGCCTCGCGGTCCGTGTCATCCCCTGCCTGGACGTCGACGGCGGCCGGGTCGTCAAGGGCGTCAACTTCGAGAACCTGCGCGACGCGGGCGACCCCGTCGAGATGGCCAGGGTGTACGACGCCGAAGGCGCCGACGAGCTGACCTTCCTCGACATCACCGCCTCGTCCGGCAACCGGGAGACCACCTACGACGTGGTCCGCCGGACCGCCGAGCAGGTGTTCATCCCGCTGACCGTCGGCGGCGGCGTTCGCACCGCCGAGGACGTCGACAAGCTGCTGCGGGCCGGCGCGGACAAGGTGGGCGTCAACACCGCCGCCATCGCCCGCCCCGACCTCATCCGGGAGATCGCCGAGCGCTTCGGCCGTCAGGTGCTCGTCCTGTCCGTCGACGCCCGCCGCACCCCCGCGGGCACCTTCGAGGTGACCACCCACGGCGGGCGCCGGGGCACCGGGCTCGACGCCGTCGAATGGGCCCACCGCGCCGCCGACCTCGGAGCCGGCGAGATCCTGCTCAACTCGATGGACGCCGACGGCACCAAGGACGGCTACGACCTGGAGATGATCACCGCCGTGCGTCGCCACGTCACGGTCCCGGTCATCGCCTCCGGTGGCGCCGGACGGCTCGCGGACTTCCCGCCGGCCGTCGCCGCGGGCGCCGATGCGGTGCTCGCCGCGTCCGTCTTCCACTTCGGCGACCTGCGGATCGGCGAGGTCAAGGACACCCTGCGGGAGGCCGGCCACCCGGTGCGCTGAGCCCGGGCGCCGGCCTGCGCGGACGTCAGATGCCGATCTGCTTCGCCCCGTGGAGCCTCTCGACGGCCTCCTTGTCGCCCTCCAGATCCACCGAAGCGGCGTCCTGGCGGCCGAACGCGAACATCAACAGCTCACCCGGCTCGCCCGTGACCGTCACCACGGGCGTGCCGCGGTGGGCGACCACCGTCTGACCGTCCGGGCGCCGCAGCACCACGCCCACCGGGAGCTTGCGTCCCAGCAGCCGCGCCGTGCGCTCCAGCCGGGACCACAGGGAGTCCGAGAAGACCGGGTCCAGGGGGCGCGGCGTCCAGTCGGGCTGCGCCCGGCGCACGTCCTCGGCGTGGATGTAGAACTCCACCGCGTTCGACGCCTCGTCCACCTGCTTCAACGAGAACGGCGAGAACTTCGGCGGGCCCGTCCGGATCAGTTGGATCAGTTCCTCGTACGGCTTGGCCGCGAACTCCGCCTGCACCCGCTCCAGCCGGTCCGCGAGGGGCTTGAAGAGGATTCCGCCCGCCGCGTCCGCGCGGCGCTCGCGCACCACGACGTGCGCCGCCAGGTCCCGCGTCCGCCAGCCCTCGCAGAGCGTCGGCGCCTCGGGTCCCGCCGACTCCAACAGGTCAGCGAGGAGCAGTCGTTCGCGTTTCGCATGGGTCGACATGCGGCCCAGGGTACGGCGCCCCCCGCGGCCCTGCCAGGCGAAGACCCCCGCCCCCCGTTCTCCCGGTCCCCTCCACCCGGCCCCCGGGTGCATCCGCGCCCCCGTCCACCGGCTCCCCCTCGCCCCCGCCGTCCGGCTCCCCCCGCCCCGCCCGGGCGGGTGCCCCCGCGCGCCCCCCGAACGCGTCCAGTGAGCGGACCGCCGACCCACCGGATCACCCGGGTGCAGCACAATGGACGACATGACCAGCACGCCCCGTGAGCCCGGCGCCCTCGACCCGCGGATCGCCGCCCGCCTCAAGCGCACCCCGGACGGCCTCCTGCCCGCCATCGCCCAGCAGTACGACACCGGTGAGGTGCTCATGCTGGGGTGGATGGACGACGAGGCGCTGCACCGCACGCTCACCACGGGCCGCTGCACCTACTGGTCCCGCAGCCGCCGCGAGTACTGGGTCAAGGGCGACACCTCCGGACACGTCCAGCACGTCAAGTCCGTCGCCCTCGACTGCGACGCGGACACCCTCCTCGTCAAGGTCGACCAGGTCGGCGCCGCCTGTCACACCGGCGACCGCACCTGCTTCGATGCCGGCACCCTGCCGCTGGGCCAGTAGGGTCACCCGCCATGGACCTGGAGACCTTCCGCAAGCTCGCCGCCGACCGCCGCGTCGTCCCCGTCAGCCGCACCCTCCTCGCGGACGGCGACACCCCGGTCGGGCTGTACCGCAAGCTCGCCGCCGAACGCCCCGGCACCTTCCTGCTGGAGTCCGCCGAGAACGGCCGCTCCTGGTCCCGCTACTCCTTCGTCGGGGTCCGCAGCGCCGCCACCCTCACCACCCGGGACGGCCGGGCCCACTGGCAGGGCACCCCGCCGGTGGGCGTGCCCGTCGACGGCGACCCGCTCGTCGCGCTGCGCGCCACCGTCGAGACCCTGCACACCCCCCGCGACCTCACCGCCGGGATGCCGCCGTTCACCGGCGGCATGGTCGGCTACCTCGGGTACGACATCGTGCGGCGGCTGGAGAAGATCGGCCCCGGCGAACAGGACGACCTGAAGCTGCCCGAGCTGACGATGCTGCTCACCTCGGACCTCGCCGTGCTCGACCACTGGAACGGCACGGTGATGCTCATCGCCAACGCCATCAACCACAACGACCTCGACACCGGGGTGGACGAGGCGTGGGCCGACGCCGTCGCCCGGCTCGACGCCATGGAGGCCGACCTCTCCCGGCCGCTCGCCCAGCCCCCCGCGGCGCTGCCGCCCTCGGAGCTGCCCGAGTTCACCGCCCGCTGGGGCGGCCCCGACTACCAGCTGGCCGTGGCGGACATCAAGGAGCGCATCCGCGCCGGCGAGGCGTTCCAGGTGGTGCCCTCCCAGCGCTTCGAGACCCCGTGCGAGGCGAGCGCCCTGGACGTGTACCGGGTTCTGCGGGCCACCAACCCGTCCCCGTACATGTACCTGATCCGCTTCGACGGCTTCGACGTCGTCGGCTCCTCGCCGGAGGCCCTGGTCAAGGTCGAGGACGGGCACGCCCTGCTGCACCCCATCGCCGGCACCCGGCCGCGCGGCGCCACGCCCCAGGAGGACCAGGCCCTCGCCGACGAACTCCTCGCCGACCCCAAGGAACGCGCCGAGCACCTGATGCTGGTCGACCTCGGCCGCAACGACCTCGGCCGGGTCTGCGAGCCGGGTTCCGTCGAGGTCGTCGACTTCATGTCCATCGAGCGGTACTCGCACGTGATGCACATCGTCTCCACGGTCACCGGCCGGGTCGCCCCGGGCCGCACCGCGTACGACGTGCTGACCGCCTGCTTCCCCGCCGGGACGCTCTCCGGCGCGCCCAAGCCCCGGGCCATGCAGATCATCGACGAGTTGGAGCCCTCCCGGCGCGGCCTGTACGGCGGGTGCGTCGGCTACCTGGACTTCGCCGGAGACTCCGACACGGCCATCGCCATCCGCACCGCCCTGCTGCGGGACGGCACGGCGTACGTGCAGGCCGGGGCCGGGGTCGTCGCCGACTCCGACCCCGAGATGGAGGACCAGGAGTGCCGCAACAAGGCGGCGGCCGTGCTCCGGGCCGTCCACACGGCGAACCGCCTCGCCGGCTCCCGGGACACCGGGCGCGGCTGACGGGCCCCACCCCCGGGTCGGCCCGGCGGGTCGGGCAGGGGATAGTGGGGGAGTGACTTCCGCCGTACCGCAGCCCCGTGGGGGCACCGAACGACCGTCCGCCGGGGGCCGGGCCGGGCTCCGCAGTCTGGCCGTCGCCCTGTTGCTGGGCGCGGTCGGTTCCGCCGTCGCCCTGTTGGCCAGCCGTCAGGGGTGGACCGAGGGCACGGCCTCCGTCCCGGGCGGTGACTTCCCGCTGAGCGCCAAGGGCAGCGAGGTGACCGGCGTTCCCGCGGCCCTCGCGGTCGTCGGACTCGCCGCGCTGGTGGCCGTGTTCGCGGTCCGCCGGGCCGGCCGGGTGCTCGTCGCCGCGCTGCTCACCCTCTGCGGTGCGGGCACCGTCGTCGCCGCCGTGCTCGGCGCGAGCGACAGCGCCGCCCTGGACGACCGGGCCGCCGAGGTCTCGGGCGACGCCTCCGCGACCGTGGACGCCCTCAGCCACAGCAGCTGGCCGTACGTCGCCGCCGTCGGGGGAGTGCTCATCCTGCTCGCGGGGCTCCTGGCACTGCGCTACGGCCGGCTATGGCCCGCGATGTCCGGCCGCTACGAACGCGACGGCACCCCGCGCCGCCGCCGCGCCCCGGTCGTCGACCCCGACCGCCCCGAGGACCTGTGGAAGGCCATCGACCGCGGTGAGGACCCCACCCAGGCGGACGGCCCGTCGCCCGCCACGTAGGGGACGCCCGTGCGGAGGGGGGTCCCCGGTCCCCGTTCAGCCGTACGGGCGCGCGCCGCCGCCCACCCCGCGCGCACACCGGACCCCTCCGTGCGGGAGAATGACCCCGAGCGTCCGGGTCGCCACGCGCAGCCGGTCGCACACAGCCGCCTTTCAGCAACGAGGAGCAAGTCATGTCGGGCAGCAGCCACGGTCACACCCCGGCCGCCTGGGTCAGCGTCATCATCGCCTTCGTGGGTTTCTGCGTTGCGGGCGCCTTCATGGTCATGGCGAACACGGTCGGCTTCTGGGCCGGCATGGCGATCCTCGCCCTCTCCCCGATCGTCGGCGGCGCCATGAGCATGGCCGGCATGGGACAGAAGCGGCCCAAGGACATCCTCCGCGCCGAGAGCTGAGGCCGCGGGGACGCCGCGCGCGGGGTCGACCCGCGCGACGCGCCCCGGGGGACGGGCGGGCCGGGTGACCACACCGGGGCCCGCCTTCCGTGCGTCCGGGGCCAGCCCGCGCGTTCTGGGGGAGACGGCCCCGCCCCGCCCCGCACGTCGCGCGCGGGCGGGACACCGGGGGCAGAATGCTCGCGTGAGCGCCGAATCCGAGTACGTCCCGGCTCCGGCCCCCGCCGGAGCAGCTCCGACCCGCCCCGACTCACCCCTGCGGCGGCTCCTGGTGCCGTTGGGTGTCCTGGGTGCGGTGGCCGCGGGCTTCGCCTACGTGGGTGCGGTGGACCCGGGCGAACCCGGCCACTACCCGGCCTGTCCGCTGTTCCGGCTCACCGGCCTGCTCTGTCCGGGCTGCGGCGGACTGCGCAGCGCCCACGCCTTCGTCCACGGGGACCTGGGCACCGCCCTGGGCGCCAATGCGCCCGCCGTCCTCGCGTACCTCGCCTTCGCCGTCCTGTGGACGACGTGGGCGGTGCGCAGTGCGCGCGGACGGTCCTTCAGCGTCGTTCCGCCCACCGCGGTGCTCTGGGCCACCGGTGCGCTGCTGGCCGTCTTCACGGTTGTCCGGAACCTGCCGGTCGGTGGCTGGCTCAGACCTTGATCATCGAAGAACGTCCAGGTAGTGGGACCGCAAGGCACCGGATGCGGACCCGCTGCGGTCCTGCGGATACCATCAGAGTGACCACCCGAACCGCATCACCGGCGGTACGGGATCACAGCCTCACGGCATCACCGCCTCACACGTCAACCGTCAGGGAAGGGGGCCGCTCGCGTGAGTGTGCTCGACGAGATCATCGACGGAGTCCGTGCCGACCTCGCGGAAAGGCAGGCGCGGGTCAGCCTCGACGAGCTCAAGGAGCGTGCGGCGAAGGCTCCCGCGGCCCGCGACGGCGCCGCCGCACTCCGCGGCGAGGGCGTCCAGGTCATCTGCGAGGTGAAGCGGTCGAGCCCCTCCAAGGGTGCGCTCGCCGCGATCGCCGATCCCGCGGCACTCGCCGCGGACTACCAGGCGGGTGGCGCCGCCGTCATCTCCGTCCTCACCGAACAGCGCAGGTTCGGCGGCTCCCTCGCCGACCTGGAGGCCGTCCGGGCCCGGGTGGACATCCCCGTCCTGCGCAAGGACTTCATCGTCACCGCCTACCAGCTGTGGGAGGCCCGTGCGTACGGCGCCGACCTCGCGCTGCTGATCGTGGCCGCCCTGGACCAGCCCGCCCTGGTGTCGCTCATCGAGCGGGCCGAGTCCATCGGGCTGACCCCGCTGGTGGAGGTCCACGACGAGGACGAGGTGGAACGGGCCGTCGACGCGGGCGCCCGGGTGATCGGTGTGAACGCCCGCAACCTCAAGACCCTCAAGGTCGACCGGGCCACCTTCGACCGGGTCGCGCCGGAGATCCCGGACGGGATCGTCAAGATCGCCGAGTCGGGCGTGCGCGGTCCGCACGACCTCATCGCGTACGCCAACGCCGGCGCCGACGCGGTGCTCGTCGGAGAGTCCCTGGTGACCGGCAAGGACCCTAGGACCGCCGTGTCCGACCTCGTCGCCGCCGGCGCGCACCCCGCCCTGCGGCACGGCAGGAGCTGACCGACCGGTGCCCATCGCGTCCCGACTCGCCCGCGGCTGCAAGCCGCGCGGCTGCCGCGCGCCCGCGCGCAAGGTCCGGGGACGCCGGGTGCGGTACGTGATCGGGGACGAGCCGGGGCAGGTCAACGGGATGCGATGGTGCGCCCCCGACGGCACAGGATCAACGGAGACCACCCGCACGGCGGGGTCCGCGCGGGGCTGACGCCCGCCCCGCGGTCCGGACCCGGTGCGGTGACCGGTCACGCCGGGACGACACGTGGTCCGGGCGGTTCGGCGCACCGGCGCCGGGCCCGCCCGGGACCGCGCTCGCCCGGCCGCCGCGCCGTCCTGTGCACCGTGGCCATCGTCGGACTACATCCGGGGCACGCGCCCCGCGAGGAACACACATGCCCAGTGATTTTTTCGTCCCCGACCCCGAGGGTCGGGTCCCCAACGTCGAGGGGTACTTCGGCGCGTTCGGCGGGAAGTTCATCCCGGAGGCCCTGGTGGCCGCCGTCGACGAGGTCGCCGTCGAGTACGACAAGGCCAAGACGGACCCCGTGTTCGCCGCCGAACTCGAAGACCTCCTCGTCCACTACACGGGGCGTCCCAGCGCGCTGACCGAGGTCCCGCGCTTCGCCGAACACGCGGGCGGCGCCCGGGTGTTCCTCAAGCGCGAGGACCTCAACCACACCGGCTCGCACAAGATCAACAACGTGCTCGGCCAGGCCCTGCTCACCAAGCGCATGGGCAAGACCCGCGTCATCGCCGAGACCGGTGCCGGACAGCACGGCGTGGCCACCGCCACCGCCTGTGCGCTGTTCGGCCTCGAATGCACCATCTACATGGGCGAGATCGACACCCAGCGCCAGGCGCTGAACGTCGCCCGGATGCGCATCCTCGGCGCCGAGGTCATCGCCGTGAAGTCCGGTTCCCGCACCCTCAAGGACGCCATCAACGAGGCGTTCCGCGACTGGGTCGCCAATGTGGACCGCACCCACTACCTGTTCGGCACCGTCGCGGGCCCCCACCCCTTCCCGGCCATGGTGCGCGACTTCCACCGGGTCATCGGCGTCGAGGCCCGCCGCCAGATCCTGGAGCGGGCCGGCCGGCTGCCCGACGCGGCCGTGGCCTGCGTCGGCGGCGGCTCCAACGCCATCGGTCTGTTCCACGCGTTCCTCCCGGACGCAGCGGTCCGGCTCATCGGCTGCGAACCGGCCGGGCACGGCATCGAGACCGGGGAGCACGCGGCGACCCTGACCGCCGGCGAGCCGGGCATCCTGCACGGCTCCCGCTCGTACGTCCTCCAGGACGACGAGGGCCAGATCACCGAGCCGTACTCGATCTCCGCGGGTCTCGACTACCCGGGCATCGGCCCCGAGCACGCCTACCTCAAGGACAGCGGGCGCGGCGAGTACCGCGCCGTCACGGACGACGCCGCGATGCAGGCGCTGCGCCTGCTGTCCCGCACCGAGGGCATCATCCCGGCCATCGAGAGCGCGCACGCGCTGGCCGGCGCCCTGGAGGTGGGCCGGGAACTCGGTCCGGACGGACTGGTCCTGGTGAACCTCTCCGGACGCGGCGACAAGGACATGGACACCGCCGCGCGGTACTTCGGGCTGTACGACAGCAATACCGCCGCCCACATCGACGCCGTCGTCGAGGCGGACAGCGACGGCGACGTCGCCGAGATCCAGGGGGACGCGAAGTGAGCGGGACGACCAGCACCAGCGCTCCGGAGGCCGCAGCGCACCTGGGGGGCCAGGGCGAACTGTTGAGCGCCACCCTCGCCGGGGCGCGCGCCGAGGGCCGGTCGGCCCTCATCGCCTACCTCCCGGCCGGCTTCCCCACCGTCGACGGCGGCATCGACGCCGTGAAGGCGGTCTTCGAGGGCGGGGCCGACGTCGTGGAGGTCGGACTCCCGCACAGCGACCCCGTCCTGGACGGGCCGGTCATCCAGACCGCCGACGACATCGCGCTGCGCGGCGGCGTGCGGATCGCGGACGTGATGCGCACGGTCCGCGAGGCGTTCCTCGCCACCGGCAAGCCGGTCCTGGTGATGACGTACTGGAACCCGATCGACCGGTACGGCGTCGAGCGGTTCACCGCGGAGCTGGCCGAGGCCGGCGGCGCCGGTTGCATCCTGCCGGACCTGCCGGTCCAGGAGTCGGCGCTGTGGCGGGAGAACGCCGACAAGCACGGACTCGTCACCGTGTTCGTCGTGGCGCCCAGCAGCCGGGACGCCCGGTTGGCCGAGATCACGGCCGCCGGCTCCGGATTCGTCTACGCCGCCTCGCTGATGGGTGTCACCGGTACCCGGGAGTCGGTGGGGGAGCAGGCGCAGGACCTGGTGCGCCGCACCCGTGCCAGCACCGAGCTGCCGGTCTGCGTCGGGCTCGGGGTGTCGAACGCCCGACAGGCCGCCGAGGTCGCCGGCTTCGCCGACGGGGTGATCGTCGGCTCGGCCTTCGTCAAGCGGATGCTGGACGCGGACGGTCCCGCCGAGGGGCTGGCCGCGGTGCGACAGCTGGCCGCCGAGCTCGCCGAGGGCGTGCGAAGCCACCGCTGAGCCGGTCCCGCTCCGGGGCGCGCGGTCATGGTGCGCGCGCCCCGGAGCAGTGGGCGGTTCCCGGGGGCTCCCCGGGGTCGCTTCACCCGAAGGGATGGTCCTCCCGTCGGGTGGGGACGGCGGCGGCACTGTGTCGTTTGCCGGGTGTGAGTGACAAGAACCGTGAGGGAAAGCGCACAGCCCGCGAGCGGCTGGCGGTCGAACGCGAGCGTGAGAAGGGGCGCGAGAAGCGCCGCCGGACCCTGATCGTCAGCAGTGCCGTCGTCGGCGTGCTGGGGTTGGCCAGCGTGATCGGTGTGATCGCCGCGAACTCCGGCGGCAGCAAGGGCGACACCTCGGGTCCCGTGGTCGTGCCCAAGGGCGCCACCGGGCAGGACGGGTTGGTCATTCCGGTGGGCGAGAGCAACGCCAAGTCGACCCTCACGATCTGGGAGGACTTCCGCTGTCCCGTCTGCAAGATCTTCGAGGACACCTACCGGTCGACCATCCACGAGCTGACCGACAGCGGCAAGCTCAAGGTCGACTACCGCTTCGCGACCCTGATCGACGGCAACATGGGCGGCAGCGGTTCGCTGCACGCGGCCAATGCGGCGGCCTGCGCCCAGGAGGTCGGGAAGTTCCCCGCCTACCACGACGTCCTCTTCGCGAACCAGCCCGCCGAGACCGATGACGCCTTCGCCAGCAACTCCAAGCTGATCGACCTCGCCGGCGAGGTCGACGGCCTCGCCACGGACTCCTTCCGCAGCTGCGTCAACGACGGTACGCACAACAGTTGGGTCGCCAAGTCCAACAAGGCGTTCCAGGACGGCGACCTGCGGGGCACCCCGACCGTCCTGCTGAACGGCAAGGACGTCTACGGCGACCAGGCGAACCCGTTGACCCCGGCGAAGCTCAAGCAGCTGGTCGAGAACGCCGACCAGGGCTGACCGGAGCGGCCCGGAGCGGCCCGGCAGGGGCGGCGGAGCACCGACATCGAGACAAGATCGGACAAGGGCCCCGCGCCCCCACCACGGCCGGGGCCCGTTACCCAGACGTGTCCGGGGTCGGTTGTCGGATGCGGCGCCGGGCAGGGTAGCGTCGGACCTGCCATGGAACTTGCCTTCATCCCCAGCCCGTCACGCGGTGTGGTGCATCTCGGGCCCATCCCGCTCCGCGGCTACGCGTTCTGCATCATCATCGGTGTCTTCCTGGCGGTCTGGCTCGGCAACCGCCGCTGGATCGCCCGGGGCGGACGGGCCGGAACGGTCGCCGACATCGCCGTCTGGGCCGTGCCCTTCGGCCTGGTCGGCGGTCGCATCTACCACGTGATCACCGATTACGAGCTGTACTTCGGTGCGGGCCGGGACTGGGTCGACGCCTTCAAGATCTGGGAGGGCGGCCTCGGCATCTGGGGCGCCATCGCCTTCGGTGCGCTCGGCGCCTGGATCGGCTGTCGCCAGCGCGGCATCCCGCTGCCCGCCTACGCGGACGCCGTCGCCCCGGGCATCGCCCTCGCCCAGGCCGTCGGCCGCTGGGGCAACTGGTTCAACCAGGAGCTGTACGGTCGGCCCACCGACCTGCCGTGGGCCGTGGAGATCACCGCTTCCACCGACGGCCGGGTCCCGGGGACGTACCACCCGACGTTCCTGTACGAGTCGCTGTGGTGCCTGGGCGTCGCCGTCCTGGTCATCTGGGCGGACCGCCGCTTCCGGCTGGGACACGGACGGGCCTTCGCCCTGTACGTCGCCTCCTACTGCGCGGGCCGCTTCTGGATCGAGTACCTGCGGGTCGACGAGGCCCACCACATCTTCGGGCTGCGCCTCAACAACTGGACGGCGCTCCTGGTCTTCGTGCTCGCCGTCGTCTACTTCGTGCTGTCGCTGAAGAAGCGCCCGGGCCGCGAGGAGATCGTCGAGCCGGCCGAGGGCACGGGAACCACGGACTCCACCGACGGCCCGACCGACACCGCCGACGCCGCCGAGGAGACCGGCGACGAGGCGGGCAAGGGCCCCCGCAAGCCGCGGGGACCGACGACGAAGGCGGCGGGGTCCGGGGCCGAGAAGGGCTGAACCGGTCCCGCGCGACAGATCGAACCGAAGAGGGGACGGACCAGGTGTCCGTCCCCTCTCGGCGTGCCCGCACCCGGCAGCACCCCGGCCGCGGCGGGTAAGTATGGCCTTCCTTGCTGGTGAGAGACGTTTTTCGTGCGTAAGTTCGGGAGTGTTCGTACGAAGATCGAGGAAGGGAGTCGGCGGGGCCATGGCCATCATCGACACTCAGGCGCCCCTTCATGAGGCGCACCGGGACAACCACACGCACCGGGACGTCAACGGTGGGTGGCTGCGGCCCGCGGTGTTCGGCGCGATGGACGGCCTGGTCTCCAACCTGGCCCTGATGACCGGTGTCGCCGGCGGTGACGTCTCCCAGCGGACGATCGTGATCACCGGTCTCGCGGGGCTCGCGGCGGGCGCCTTCTCGATGGCTGCGGGGGAGTACACCTCGGTGGCCTCGCAGCGGGAGCTGGTACAGGCCGAGCTGGCGGTGGAGCGCCGGGAGCTGCGCAAGCACCCGCAGGACGAGGAACGCGAACTGGCGCAGCTGTACGAGGCCCGGGGAGTGGAACCGGAGCTGGCCCGCGAGGTCGCACGACAACTGTCGAAGGACCCCGAACAGGCGCTGGAGATCCACGCCCGCGAGGAGCTGGGGGTCGATCCCACCGACCTGCCGTCCCCGACGGTCGCCGCCGGCTCGTCCTTCGTGGCCTTCGCCCTGGGCGCGCTGCTGCCCGTGCTGCCGTATCTGCTGGGCGCCGGCGCCCTGTGGCCCGCGGTCCTGGTGTCGCTCGTCGGACTGTTCCTGTGCGGGGCGGTCGTGGCGAAGGTGACCGCACGGTCCTGGTGGTACAGCGGGCTGCGCCAGCTGGTCCTGGGTGGTGCGGCCGCCGCCGTGACCTATCTCCTGGGCACGCTCATCGGGACGGCCGTAGGATGACGTCGGACGCCCGGCACCGGTGAGGTGCGCGAGAAGTCGCGGAGACAACTGTTACCGGGCGGTTTCGAATCTTTGACGGCTGGGCATGAGCCGTAAGCGCTGTGGGCAACGAAGCCCTCCCGTTCCCCGAGGCCCACCGGGGCCGGCCGACGGTCCCCGTCCCTCGCACCACCCCGCTGAGCCGCCCCTCGCAGGAGCTGACCGCTTGACCTCCGGTACCGTCCGGTGTCCGGATGGTGAAATGCGTAATCCGCTTTTCGAGAAGCATTCCATCATGTAACCTGCACGAAATTTTCGCAGAGGGCCAACGTCGTCCCTCGGCACTGGAAACATGCCACGACGACGACGGGAGTGCCGATGCGTACGCCGCGCCAGCCGTCCCAGCTCCCCGTGAGCGCCCCCTGGGCGCACATGGACGCTCGCCCTGCCGCACAGGGGATGTACGACCCGCGCAACGAGCACGACGCCTGTGGCGTCGGTTTCGTGGCCACCCTCACCGGCGAGGCGAGCCACACGCTGGTCGACCAGGCACTCACGGTTCTGCGCAACCTTGAGCACCGCGGCGCCACCGGCTCCGAGCCCGACTCCGGAGACGGCGCCGGAATCCTCACCCAGGTGCCCGACGCGTTCCTCCGCGAGATCACCGACTTCCCGCTGCCCGAGGCCGGTGCCTACGCCGTCGGCATCGCCTTCCTGCCGCAGCACGGCACCGACGAGCACACCGCGCGCCTCGACGCCATCGCCGCCGAAGAGGGCCTGACCGTCCTCGGCTGGCGCGAGGTGCCCGTGGCGCCCCAGCTCCTCGGCGCCACCGCCCGCTCCACGATGCCGGTCTTCCGACAGCTGTTCGTCACCGACGGCACGAGCACCGGGATCGCCCTCGACCGCAAGGCGTTCGTGCTGCGCAAGCGCGCCGAGCGCGAGGCCGGGGTGTACTTCCCCTCGCTGTCCGCGCGGACGATCGTCTACAAGGGCATGCTCACCACCGGACAGCTCGAACCGTTCTTCCCCGACCTGTCCGACCGCCGCTTCGCCAGCGCCGTCGCGCTGGTGCACTCCCGGTTCTCCACCAACACGTTCCCGAGCTGGCCGCTGGCCCACCCGTACCGGTTCGTCGCCCACAACGGTGAGATCAACACCGTCAAGGGCAACCGCAACTGGATGCGTGCCCGTGAGTCGCAGCTCGCCTCCGACCTCTTCGGCGACCAGGCCGCCCTCGACCGGATCTTCCCGATCTGCACCCCGGACGCCTCCGACTCGGCGTCCTTCGACGAGGTCCTGGAACTCATCCACCTCGGCGGTCGCTCCCTGCCGCACAGCGTGCTGATGATGATCCCGGAGGCGTGGGAGAACCACACCTCCATGGACGCGGAGCGCCGCGCCTTCTACCAGTTCCACGCCACGATGATGGAACCCTGGGACGGCCCCGCCTGCGTCACCTTCACCGACGGCGTCCAGGTCGGCGCCGTCCTCGACCGCAACGGACTGCGTCCGGGCCGCTACTGGGTAACCGATGACGGGCTCGTCGTCCTCGGCTCCGAGGTGGGCGTCCTCGACATCGACCCCGCGCGCGTCGTCCGCAAGGGCCGTCTCCAGCCCGGCCGGATGTTCCTGGTGGACACCGCCGAGCACCGCATCATCGAGGACGACGAGATCAAGGCCGGCCTCGCCGCCGAGCAGCCCTACCGGGAGTGGCTGGAGGTCGGCGAGATCGAGCTGGAGGACCTCCCCGAGCGCGAGCACATCGTGCACACCCACGCCTCGGTCACCCGCCGCCAGCAGACCTTCGGCTACACCGAGGAGGAACTGCGCGTCCTGGTCGCCCCGATGGCGAAGTCCGGCATGGAACCCATCGGTTCCATGGGCACCGACACCCCCATCGCGGCCCTCTCCGCGCGGCCCCGTCTGCTCTTCGACTACTTCACCCAGCTCTTCGCGCAGGTCACCAACCCGCCGTTGGACGCCATCCGCGAGGAGCTGGTGACCTCGCTGCGCTCCTCGCTGGGCCCGCAGGGCAACCTCCTCGACCCGACCGCCGCGTCCTGTCGCAGCGTCACCCTGCCGTTCCCCGTCATCGACAACGACGAGCTGGCCAAGCTCATCCACATCAACGCCGACGGCGACATGCCCGGGATGAAGGCCGTGACGCTGTCCGGTCTCTACCGGGTCTCCGGCGGCGGTGACGCGCTCGCCGCCCGTCTGGACGCCATCTGCGCCGAGGCCGACGACGCGATCGACGCCGGCGCCCGGCTGATCGTCCTGTCCGACCGGCACTCCGACGCCGAGCACGCGCCGATCCCGTCGCTGCTGCTCACCGCCGCCGTCCACCACCACCTCATCCGCACCAAGCAGCGCACCCACGTGGGCCTGCTGGTCGAGGCCGGCGACGTGCGCGAGGTCCACCACGTGGCCCTGCTCATCGGCTTCGGCGCCGCCGCGGTCAACCCGTACCTCGCCATGGAGTCCGTCGAGGACCTGGTCCGCGCCGGCACGTTCCTGCCCGGGGGCGAGCCCGAGGCCGCGATCCGCAACCTGATCTACGCGCTGGGCAAGGGCGTCCTCAAGGTCATGTCCAAGATGGGCATCTCGACCGTCGCCTCCTACCGCGGCGCCCAGGTCTTCGAGGCCGTCGGCCTGGCCGACGCGTTCGTCGACCGGTACTTCAACGGCACCGCCACCAAGATCGGTGGCGTCGGCATCGACGTCATCGCCGAGGAGGTCGCCGCCCGGCACGCCAAGGCGTACCCGGTGTCCGGGATCGCGCCGGCGCACCGCGCGCTGGAGATCGGCGGCGAGTACCAGTGGCGCCGCGAGGGCGAGCCGCACCTGTTCGACCCGGAGACCGTCTTCCGGCTCCAGCACGCCACCCGCAACCGTCGCTACGACGTCTTCAAGCAGTACACGGACCGGGTGAACGAGCAGTCCGAGCGGCTGATGACGCTGCGCGGCCTGTTCCACTTCGACAGCGGACGCGCCCCCGTCCCGCTGGACGAGGTCGAGTCCGTCGCCGACATCGTCAAGCGGTTCTCGACCGGCGCCATGTCGTACGGGTCCATCTCCCGCGAGGCCCACGAGACGCTGGCCATCGCCATGAACCAGCTCGGCGGCAAGTCCAACACCGGTGAGGGCGGCGAGGACCCGGAGCGCCTGTACGACCCGGCGCGCCGTTCCTCCATCAAGCAGGTCGCCTCCGGCCGCTTCGGCGTCACCTCCGAGTACCTGGTCAACGCCGACGACATCCAGATCAAGATGGCGCAGGGCGCCAAGCCCGGCGAAGGCGGCCAGCTGCCCGGCCACAAGGTGTACCCGTGGGTCGCCAAGACCCGGCACTCCACCCCGGGCGTCGGGCTGATCTCCCCGCCGCCGCACCACGACATCTACTCCATCGAGGACCTCGCCCAGCTCATCCACGACCTGAAGAACGCCAACCCGAAGGCCCGCATCCATGTGAAGCTGGTCTCCGAGGTCGGCGTCGGCACGGTCGCCGCGGGCGTCTCCAAGGCCCACGCGGACGTCGTCCTCATCTCCGGTCACGACGGCGGCACCGGCGCCTCCCCGCTCACCTCGCTCAAGCACGCCGGCGGTCCCTGGGAGCTCGGCCTCGCCGAGACCCAGCAGACCCTGCTGCTCAACGGGTTGCGGGACCGGATCGTCGTCCAGACCGACGGTCAGCTCAAGACCGGCCGCGACGTGGTGATCGCCGCGCTGCTCGGCGCCGAGGAGTTCGGTTTCGCGACCGCGCCGCTCGTCGTCTCCGGCTGCGTGATGATGCGCGTCTGCCACCTGGACACCTGCCCGGTCGGCATCGCCACCCAGAACCCGGTGCTGCGCGACCGGTTCTCCGGCAAGGCCGAGTTCGTCGTCAACTTCTTCGAGTTCGTCGCCGAGGAGGTCCGCGAGATCCTCGCCGAGCTGGGTTTCCGTTCCATCGAGGAGGCCGTCGGCCACGCGGAGGCGCTCGACGTCAGCCGGGCCGTCCACCACTGGAAGGCCCAGGGCCTCGACCTCGCGCCGCTGTTCCACGTCCCGGAACTGGCCGAGGGCGCCGTCCGCCACCAGCTCGTCGAGCAGGACCACGGGCTGGAGAAGGCACTCGACAACGAGCTGATCCGGATCGCCGCCGACGCGCTCGCCGCCACCTCGCAGGAAGCGGCGGCCCCGGTGCGCGCCCGGGTCGCGATCCGCAACATCAACCGCACCGTCGGCACCATGCTCGGTCACGAGGTGACCCGGAAGTTCGGTGGCGCGGGCCTGCCCGACGACACCATCGACATCACCTTCACCGGTTCCGCGGGCCAGTCGTTCGGCGCGTTCGTGCCGCGCGGGGTCACCCTGCGGCTGGAGGGCGACGCCAACGACTACGTCGGCAAGGGCCTGTCCGGCGGACGGATCGTCGTCCGGCCCGACCGCTCGGCCGACCACCTCGCCGAGTTCTCCACCATCGCCGGCAACACCATCGGCTACGGCGCCACCGGCGGCGAGATGTTCCTGCGGGGCCGCACCGGCGAACGGTTCTGCGTCCGCAACTCCGGGGCGCTGGTCGTCTCCGAGGGCGTCGGTGACCACGGCTGCGAGTACATGACCGGCGGCCAGGCCGTCGTGCTCGGCGAGACCGGGCGGAACTTCGCCGCGGGCATGTCCGGCGGTACCGCGTACGTCATCGACCTCGACCCGGCCAACGTCAACGCCGGCAACCTCGGTGCCGTGGAACCCCTCGACGCCGACGACAAGCAGTGGCTGCACGACGTGGTGCGCCGCCACCACGAGGAGACCGCTTCCACGGTCGCCGGGAAGCTGCTCGCCGAGTGGGACACCGCCGCCGACCGCTTCAGCAAGATCATCCCCAGCACGTACAAGGCAGTGCTCGCCGCCAAGGACGCCGCCGAGCGAGACGGGCTCTCCGAGTCCGAGATCACCGAGAAGATGATGGAGGCGGCGATCAATGGCTGACCCGAAGGGCTTCCTGAACCACGGCCGCCAGGGCGCCTGTTCCCGCCCGGTGCCGGAGCGGGTGCGCGACTGGAACGAGGTCTACGTCCCCGGCTCCCTGCTGCCGATCATCAGTGACCAGGCGAGCCGCTGCATGGACTGCGGCATCCCGTTCTGTCACAACGGGTGCCCGCTCGGGAACCTCATCCCCGAGTGGAACGACTTCGCCTACCGCAAGGACTGGCAGGCCGCCTCCGAGCGCCTGCACGCCACCAACAACTTCCCCGAGTTCACCGGGCGGCTCTGCCCCGCCCCGTGCGAGTCGGCCTGCGTCCTCGGCATCAACCAGCCCGCGGTGACCATCAAGAACGTCGAGGTCTCCATCATCGACCAGGCGTGGGACAACGGGGACGTCGCCCCGCAGGCCCCCGACCGCCTGTCGGGCAAGACCGTCGCCGTCATCGGCTCCGGTCCCGCCGGCCTCGCCGCCGCCCAGCAGCTCACCCGGGCCGGGCACACCGTCGCCGTCTACGAGCGGGCCGACCGCGTCGGCGGGCTGCTGCGGTACGGCATCCCCGAGTTCAAGATGGAGAAGCGGCACATCAACCGCCGCATCGAGCAGATGCGCGCCGAGGGCACCAAGTTCCGCACCGGCGTGGAGATCGGCCGGGACATCGACGCGGTGAAGCTGCGCAAGCGGTACGACGCCGTCGTCATCGCCGCCGGCGCCACCGTCTCCCGGGACCTGCCCGTGCCCGGCCGCGAGCTGGGCGGCGTGCACTTCGCGATGGAGTACCTGCCGCTCGCCAACAAGGTGCAGGAGGGCGACTACGTCAACCCGCCGATCACCGCCGAGGGCAAGCACGTCGTCGTCATCGGCGGCGGCGACACGGGCGCCGACTGCGTGGGCACGGCCCACCGCCAGGGCGCGCTGTCCGTGACCCAGCTGGAGATCATGCCGCGCCCCGGCGAGGAGCGGAACGCCAACCAGCCGTGGCCGACCTTCCCCATGCTGTACAAGGTGACCTCCGCGCACGAGGAGGGCGGTGAGCGGGTCTACTCCGTGTCCACCACCCACTTCGAGGGCGACGAGGACGGCAACGTCCAGGCGCTGCACCTGGTCGAGGTCGAGTTCGTGGACGGCAAGCTGGTCCAGCGGCCCGGCACCGAGCGCACCCTGCCCGCGCAGCTGGTCACCCTGGCGATGGGCTTCACCGGGACCGACCAGGAGAACGGGCTCGTCGCCCAGTTCGGGCTGGAACTCGACGCGCGCGGGAACGTCGCCCGGGACGCCGAGTACCAGACCAACGTGCCCGGCGTGTTCGTCGCCGGGGACGCCGGACGGGGACAGTCGCTCATCGTGTGGGCGATCGCCGAGGGGCGCTCCGCGGCCCGGGGGGTCGACCGTTTCCTGACCGGAGCGAGTGAGCTGCCCTTCCCGGTGCGACCCACCGACCGGTCCATCATGGCCTGACCCACCCGCGGTCCATGACCGCCCGACGGACTGACGGTCCGTCACCAGTCGTTCCGTACAACGGCGTACGGTACAGCTCGGCGCCCGCCCCCGTCCCCGACCGGACCTGGGGGTCGGGCGCCGAGCACTTTCCGCTCCCGGGGCCGGTGCTCCTCGGGCGTTCCCGGTGCGGGACGGGCCGCGCGGGGTGGGAGAGTGGGGGGATGAGTCAGCAGCACCGTGCGCCGCGTCGAGGCGGTCCACCGCTTAGGGTGACCACCCGCAACGCCAGGTTCCAGCAGTGGCAGGCCCTTCTGGGCAACCGCACCAAGCGCCAGCGGGCGGGGGAGTTCCTGGTGCAGGGGGTCCGACCCCTCACCCTCGCCCTCGACCACGACTGGCCGCTGCGCGAGGTGCTGTACGCCGGGGACCGCAGCCCCTCCCGCTGGGCGCGCGATTTCCTCGACCGGGTCCCCGCCGAGACCTCCCGGATCGCCGTGGCCTCGGAGCTCCTGCACGAACTCGGCGGCAAGGAGGACACGGTCCCCGAGCTGCTGGGCGTGGCGGCGATGCCGGAGGACCGGCTCGACCGGATGTCCCCCGGCCCCGACTTCCTGGGCGTGGCCTTCGACCGCCCCATCACCCCGGGCAACATCGGCACCCTCGTCCGCTCCGCCGACGCCTTCGGCGCCCACGGGGTCGTCGTCTCCGGCCACGCCGCCGACATCTACGACCCCAAGTCGCTGCGCGCGAGCACCGGCTCCCTCTTCGCGGTCCCGGTGGTCCGGGTGCCGTCCCCGCAGTCCGTCGCCGACTGGGCGACGGGGCTCCGCGCCCGGGGGGTGCCGCTGCGGATCGTCGGCACCGACGAGCGGGGGACGGCCGGGCTCACTCAGACGGATCTGACGGGCCCGGTGCTCGTGGTGATCGGCAACGAGACCTCGGGGATGAGCGGAGCCTGGCGGGAACTGTGCGACGAGACGGTCAGCATTCCGATCGGCGGGGCCGCCAGCTCCCTCAACGCGGCGGCGGCGGCGACCGTTCTGCTCTACGAGACGGCGCGGCAGCGGGGCTTCCCCTCCCACTGACCCGTTGACTGCTGCATGCTGATACGAAACTGTGAACTGAATTCACGGACGTTTGTTGCGTGTGGAGTGTCAAGATGTCTCCATGGCAGGTCACAGGAAGCACACGCAGTTGCAGCGGGTCATCGGGACGCTCGCCGGGGTCTCCCTCGCGGTCGGCGTCCTCCCCGGAATCTCCGTCGCCCCGTTCGAGTCCGGGGGCGTCGCCCTGGTCGTCACGGTCTCGATCTTCATCATCGTCAACCAACTGATCTACGCCTACCCGGACGGGATACGGACGGCCCCCGCCGGGGTGCTGCTGCTCCTCGCGGCGTTCGGCTTCGTCCAGGACAGCCTCATCTGGCTGCTCGTCTCGTACGCCGCGGACCGATCGATCGGTGGGCACACGGTGGACGGGTTCCTGACCGCGTTGCTCGGTGGGCTCCTGGTCCGCGGAGTCACGCTGGCGGTCCTGTACCTGGCCCCGGCCCGCCCCGCACAGACCTAAGCTCCTTGCGGGTGCGCAGTGGTTGCCCCCGGGTGCGTTCCGCTGGGGTGCGCTGTTCGGCGCGGGTACGCGGTGGTCTTGCGCAGTTCCCCGCGCCCCTATCCGGGGCGTCCATCTGGGGGTGCGCTGTCCTGTGCGGGTACGCGGTGCGATTCGCGCAGTTCCCCGCGCCCCTGTCGGGGCCCGTTTGTGGCTGCGGACGATGGCGTCGAGAAGCGCCCGAGATCCAGGGGCGCGGGGAACTGCGCAACAGCGGAACGCACCCCAACCGAACAACGCACCCCCAGCGGAACGCACCAAAAGGGGCGCGGGGAACGGCGCAAAGCCACCACGCACCCGCACCGAGCAGCGCACGTCGAACGGAACGCACCGAAGGGGGCGCGGGGAACGGCGCGGGCAACCGCAATGCACCCTGCCGGACAGCGCACGCGCAGGTGGGCGTACCCAAGGGGCGCGGGGAACGGCGCGAGCAACCACCACGCACCCGCACGGGACAGCGCACCGGAAGGGCTCAGGCGGACGCGCCGGGTCGCACGGCCTCCAGGAGCCGTACGACCTCCGCGTGGCCCGCGTCCCGGGAGTCACCGGAACGCGCCGCACCGTCCGACCCGAGCAGCCACACCTCAACACGTTCCGTGCCATCAGCACCGAGCGTCCGCCGCACCGAGAAGGCCGCCCCCGGCGCACCGTGCGCGGCTCGCAGCCTCGCCGTCAACTCCGCCTCGACGTCCAGGCCGGACCAGTGCCGCGCCCGGGCCAGGGCCTCCGCGCGCCCGGCCACGGCGCCCCGGGCCAGCAGGGCCCGGACGATCGAGGGCGAGCCCCGGTCGGCCGCCGCGCACAGCGGGGTTCCCTCGCCGCCCCCGGGAAGATCGGGGTCGGCCCCCGCATCGAGCAGCGCGGCCACCACCTCGACGTGCCCGCCGCGCACCGCCCAGGCCAGGGCCGTGAGGTCGAACTCTTCCCGGACGTCCGGCCGGGCCCCCGCGGCCAGGAGTTCCTGCACCGCCCCGAGGTGGCCCCAGACCGCCGCCGCGCACAGCGGCAGCCCCTCCGTACCGCTCGGTCGATCGGGTGCCGCCCCCGCCGCCAGCAACAGGCGGACGAGTTCGGTGGCGCCCTGGACGGCGGCGGCGTACAGCGGTGTCAGCCCGTCCTCGTCCGGGCCGTCCGGGTCGAGCCCGCGCTCCAGGAGTGCGGTGAGTTCCCGCGCGGCGGCCTCGGGGTCCCTGAGGCTCAGCAGTACGGCGTCGTGGAGCGGTGCGCCGGGAGAATCCATGACGGCACCCTGACCGAAGGCACGGCCCCGGCACAAGGTGATTTCCGCGGGCGTGCGCCCCCGCGGGTCAGGTGTCGCAGTCCAACACCGTCCGGCACAGTGCGCAGCGCACCCGGACCGGTCCGCGCACCGGGACCCTGATCCGCTGGTGGCAGATGGGGCAGGCGAACCGCACCCGTAGGGGTGAACGGCCCTCGAAGCAGTACCGGTCGTCGGAGGCCGGCGCCGCCCCGCGGTCCCGGGCGCTGCGGCGGTCCCGTGCGTACCGGCGGCGCCCCGCCCAGCCCGCCGCCGCCAACGGCGGTTGCCGCGCGTCCGACCGGGCCCGGGTCAGCCCCCGTGCGTACGCCTCGTACGCCTGCGGGCTGGTGAACCACGGCGACGGGTCCTCGTCGAACAGCAGTGCCCGTTTGGCGAGGACGTACCCGTACTCCTCGGGGGTCAGGTACCCGAGCTTCTGCGAGGAGACGGCGTCCTCCCGGTACGCGTCGAGGAGCAGCCACCCCGCACCCAGGTAGGCGGCGGTGGTGTCGGTCAGGATCTCGTTGTCCCCGGTGTCGGGGAACGACAGGTCGAGCCGGTGCAGGTACACGTGCGCCACTTCGTGGGCGAGGGCCGCGCCGATGTCCCGCCGGTGGGTGCGGAACCGGTCGTTCAGCTCGACGAAGTACTCCGGCCCCGGGGTCAGTTCCACGTGCGCGGCATGGGTCATCTCCCGGAAGCTGACGATCATCCGGGCGTGCGGCAGGCGGTAGTGCCGCACCATCTCGCGGGCCACCCGCTGCGCCCCGAGGTGCAGGTCGTCGAGGTCGTCGAAGGCCACGTCGGCCGGGGTGACGCTGGTGCCGAAGGCGTCGACGGTGTCGCGGGACAGCCGTCGGTACAGGGCGGTGATCGCCGACCGCACCGTCTCCAGGTGGGGGAATCCGTGTTCGACCGTTCCGCCGTTCGCCACGTCCGAACCCCCTGAAGGCGCTGAACCGATTTCCACTGTAGGTGGGTTCACGCCGCCCGCGTGTGGCCGGTGTCCGGAATCGGGCCCTTGCCGCGGACCGCGGGCGATCTCCATAATCCAGAAACGCTTGGCGGGTCCATGTCATGTTCAGGGTCGGGGTGGTACGTGCCGACCGGCGCGCACCGCACCGAGCCCGCACCACACCCGTCCGGCGGCCACCCTCCCCCACGAAGGGACGCCCCTTGAAGATCCTGAAGAAGTTCGCCGGCGTCAGACGGCTCATAGCTGCCGGTGCGGTCCTCCTCGCCGCCGTCTCGCTCCAGCCCCTCAGCACCGCCCAGGCCGCCCCCTCGCCCGTCGTCGGCGGCACCCGGGCGGCCCAGGGCGAGTTCCCGTTCATGGTCCGACTCTCCATGGGCTGCGGCGGCACCCTCTACACCCAGCAGATCGTCCTCACCGCCGCGCACTGCGTCAGCGGCTCGGGGCCGAACACCTCCATCACCGCGACCGCCGGGGTCGTCGACCTCCGCAGCCCCAACGCCGTGACGGTGCGCTCCACCTACGTGCTACAGGCCCCCGGCTACAACGGCACCGGCAAGGACTGGGCCCTCATCAAGCTCGCCCAGCCCATCAACCTGCCCACGCTGAACATCGCCACCACCAGCGACTACAACACCGGGACCTTCACCGTCGCCGGATGGGGCGCCGCGCGCGAGGGCGGCGCCCAACAGCGGTACCTGCTGAAGGCGAACGTCCCGTACGTCAGCGACGCCGTCTGCCAGCAGGCGTACGGGTCCTCCCTGGTGCCCGGCGAGGAACTGTGCGCCGGCAACGTCCAGAACGGCGGGGTGGACACCTGTCAGGGCGACTCCGGCGGACCCATGTTCCGCCGGGACGCCGCCGGGGCCTGGATCCAGGTCGGCATCGTGAGCTGGGGACAGGGCTGCGCACGGCCCGGCTACCCCGGGGTGTACACCGAGGTGTCCACCTTCGCCGCGCAGATCGCCTCCGCGGCCAGCACCCTGTAAGCGTCCGACCGGCAGGGCCGAAGCATGCGGCCCCCGGTGCTCCGTCCCCCCGCACGGGCCTGCGCGCGGCCCTCGTGGGGACACCGGAGCACCGGGGGCCGTCGCGCCCGCCGCTCAGGGGGGAGTGAGGGCGGGCGCGGCGCCGGGCGCCTCCCACTCCAACAGCCACAGCTCGTTCGCGCCCTCACGGAGCAGCGGCCCCGGGACGTACAACCGGCGCTGCGGGCCCACCGACCAGTAGCGCCCCACATTGACGCCGTTGATCCAGGCGAAACCCCGACCCCAGCCGGGCAGCTCCAGCACCGCGTCCCCCACCGGCCCCCGCACCTCGAAGCCGCCCCGGTACAACCCCCGCCCGTCGTCGCCACCCGGCTCCGCGTCACCCGCTCCGTCCACCGGCTCCAGTGCGCGCACCCGCTCCGCGTCGTCGAACGCGTCGAGCCGCAGCGCCCGCGCCCGCACCCCGTGCAGGTACTGCCGCTCGTGCAGGACCCCGCCCGTCAGCCCCTTCGCCTCCCCGAGCCGCGGCCCGTAGTTCACCCGGCCCAGCGACTCCACCCACAGCTCCAGCCGGGCCGGCCCCGCGACCGGCACCGGGAGCACCGCGTCCTGTTCGGTGAGCGTCCCCGCCCACACCCCGTCCACGTGGACCCGGGCGAGGTCCCGCAACCCCCGCACCCGCACCTCGTACGGCTGCCGGGGCCCCGGCACCTCCAGCGCGTACCGCACCAGCCCCCGGTCCACCCCCAGCTCCTCGAACGTCGGCGGCACCCCGTGCGTCGACTCCGGGTCGCCGAGCCCCTCCAGCACCGTCACCAACGGCACCCGCTCCAAGGCTCCCGCCGTCACCGGCGCGCCCAGCACCGGGGGAGCCGGCGGAACCGGGGGCAACGGACCGTCCGCGTACGCGGCGAGGACCTCCCGCATCAACCGGAACTTCTCCGTGACCCGGCCGAACTCGTCCACCGGGGCGTCGTAGTCGTACGAGGTGACGTCCGGCTCCAGCCGCCCGTCATGCAGCTCCCCGGCACGGTTCGCCCCCGCCCACCCCGCGAAGTTCGTCCCCCCGAACGCCATGTACAGATTGACCGACGCACCGCACTCCAGGATCTCCCGCAGCGCTCCGGCGGCGTCCTGCGCGTCCCGCACCACGTGCTCCGCGCCCCAGTGGTCGAACCAGCCGCACCAGAACTCCATGCACATCAGCGGCCCCGTCGCCCGGTGCCGACGCAGCGCCTCGAAACCCTCCCGCGCCCGTGACCCGAAGTTCACCGTCGCCAGCACGCCCGGCACCGACCCCCCGGTCAGCATGTGGTCCTCGGGCCCGTCCGAGGTGAACAGCGGCACCCGCACCCCGAGGTCCACCAGCAGGTCCGCGAGCCCCCGCAGATAGGCGGCGTCCGACCCGTAGGAGCCGTACTCGTTCTCCACCTGCACCATGATCACCGGGCCCCCGCGGTCGATCTGCCGCTCCACGACCTGCGGCAGCAGCGCCCCGAACCAGCGCCCCACGGCCACCGAGAACTCCGGGTCCCGGGTGCGCACCCGCGGGCCCAGCGGCCCCGTCACCCAGTGCGGCAACCCGCCGTTCTCCCACTCGGCGCAGATGTACGGCCCCGGCCGCACGATCGCCCACATGCCGGCCGCCCGCACCGCGTCCAGGAACCGCCCCACCTGCTCCACGTCCCGGTACCCGCCCGGCCGCGGCTCGTGCAGGTTCCACGGCACGTACGTCTCGACGCAGTTCAGGCCGAGCGCCCGCAGCATCGCCAACCGGTGGCCCCACTGCTCCTCGTGCACCCGGAAGTAGTGCAGCGCCCCCGAGAGCAGCCGCACCGGCCGCCCGTCCATCTCGAAGTCGTCCTCGCCCACCCTGAACTCGGCCATCACGTCCCTCTCGCTCACCGGCACCCACACGATCACCCCTGGCGGGCGGCCCGGTCCATGGACAAAGATCAAGGGTGATTGGACGCAAGGACTCCGCACCGTCCCTGCAGGGCCGGCCGTGGCACCCGCGGTCCGGTCCACCGGCGCCGACGGGGACGACGAGCGAGGGAAGACGGATGTATCACACCTGGATGCGGTACTTCACGCCGAGCCCGCTGCACCAGCGACTCGGACTCGTCTGCCTCGGCGTCGGGCTGCAACACGGCACCCTCCCCACCGTCGGACCCCGCACCCTCGACCACCACGTCGCCGTCGTCATCACCGCCGGCCGGGGCTGGTACCGCAGCTCCGACGGCCGCCGCACCACCATCACCGCGCCCGCCCTGCTCTGGCTCACCCCCGGCGTCCCCCACCACTACGGACCCGACCCCGGCACCGGCTGGGACGAGAGCTTCGTCGACTTCTCCGGCCCGGCCACCACCACCTACACCGAACTCGGCTACATCGAACCCGAACGGCCCGTCGTCGCGCTCGCCGACCCCTCCGGGCCCCGCGCCGCCGTCGGCCGCATCGCCCGCGCGGCCCGCCGCGGCAACCCCCTCCTCGAAGTGGAGACCGGGGCCGCCGTCCATGAACTCCTCGTCGCCCTGCGCCGCGCCCGCGCCGGCGCGGCCCCCGACGGCGACCCCGTCCTCCAGGCCCTGGCCCGGGACGCCTGCCAGCCGCTGTCCGTCGCCGAGCACGCCGCCCGCCACGGAATGACCCCCGCGGAACTGCGCACCGCCGTCCGCCGCGCCGCCGGGTGCAGCCCCAAGGACTACCTCCTCGGCATCCGGCTCGGCCGCGCCAAGGAACTGCTCGCCGCCACGGAACTGCCCGTCGCCTCCATCGCCCGCCGCGTCGGCTACGACGACCCCGCGTACTTCTCCCGGCTCTTCACCCGCCGCGTCGGCACGGCCCCCGTGCGCTTCCGGGAGCAACAGGGCCGTGCGGTGCCCGGCGGCTGGTCCACCACCGTGCCCGACCCCGACGACCCCCCGACCCTCCGTCCCGCCCGCCCCGTAGGGTGATCCACCATGACCTCCAGCGACACCGAAACCGACCGCGGCGAGCGCCCCGACGTCACCGAACCGGCCGTCCGGGCCGAACTCGCCCGCCTCCGCGACAGCATCGACAACATCGACGCCGCCGTCGTCCACATGCTCGCGGAACGCTTCAAGTGCACCCAGCAGGTGGGCCTGCTCAAGGCCGTCCACCACCTGCCGCCGGCCGACCCCGCACGGGAGTCCGCGCAGATCAGCCGCCTGCGCAGCCTCGCCGAGAACGCCAAGCTCGACCCCGCCTTCGCGGAGAAGCTCCTCAACTTCATCATCGCGGAGGTGATCCGCCACCACGAACAGATCGCGGACGAGTCCGTGACCGGCGGCAGCTGAACCCGGCCCGACCCACAGCACGGCCCGACCCACAGCACGACACCGCACACCCCCGCGACACCGCGCACCCTCCGCGCCACGGCGCCCCCGGCGGACGGCCACCCCGCACCCGCCCCGGCCGCCCCACCCGGGCCGCCCCGAGCACCCGCCCCGCCCGCCCGACCGGCGGTCCCCGGCGCGGGGGATCGCGCCCCCGCGCCCCCCGATGCGCCCCGGGAGCCACGAGAACAACAGGCACAAGTGCCCCAGAACGCTCGGGAGAGGACACCGCCTCTGTGCCCGGCGCCCCGCATCGTGCAGCATGAGCAGCATGTCCGTACTGACGCGCGACGAAGCGCACAACCGAGCCAAGCTCCTCGACGTCCAGCACTACACCGTCGACCTGGACCTCACCACCGGCGACGACACCTTCGCCTCCCGCACGGTCATCCGCTTCGTCTCCCGCGCGGACGCGGACACCTTCGTCGAGCTGAAGCCCGCCGTGCTCCACTCCGTCACCCTCGACGGCACCGCACTCGACCCCGCCGCACTCGCCGACGACCGGCTGCCCCTCACCCTCACCGAGGGCGCCCACGAACTCACCCTCACCGCGACGATGCGCTACAGCCGCACCGGCGAGGGCATGCACCGCTTCACCGACCCCACCGACGGCGAGACGTACGTCTACAGCCAGCTCTTCCTCGACGACGTGCAACGCGTCTACGCCGCCTTCGACCAGCCCGACCTCAAGGCCGTCTTCGACCTCACCGTCACCGCCCCCGCCGACTGGACGGTGCTCGCCAACTCCGTCACCACCGACCACGGCGACGGCCGCTGGACCGCCGCCACCACCCCCCGCATCTCCACGTACCTCCTCGCCGTCGCCGCGGGCCCCTGGCACAGCGTCCGCACCGAACACCGCGGCCTCCCCTTCGGCATCCACTGCCGCCGCTCGCTGGGCGCCTACCTCGACACCGACGCCGACGAGATCCTCGACACCACCAAGGCCCTCTTCGACCGCTACCACGAGAAGTTCGAGGAGCCCTACCCCTTCGACTCGTACGACCAGGCGTTCGTCCCCGAGTTCAACGCCGGAGCCATGGAGAACCCCGGCCTCGTCACCTTCCGCGACGAGTTCGTCTACCGCTCCGCCGTCACCGACACCGAACGCCAGACCCGCGCCATGGTCATCGCCCACGAAATGGCCCACATGTGGTTCGGCGACCTCGTCACCCTCAAGTGGTGGGACGACATCTGGCTGAACGAGTCCTTCGCCGAGTACATGGGCTACCAGACCCTCACCGAGTGCACCCGCTTCACCGGCACCTGGGTCGACTTCGGGGTCGCCCGCAAGGCGTGGGGCTACGACGCCGACCAGCGGCCCACCACCCACCCCGTCGCCCCGGACGCCGTGGACGACACGGCCTCCGCCCTGCTCAACTTCGACGGAATCTCCTACGCCAAGGGCGCCTCCGCGCTCCGCCAACTCGTCGCCTGGCTCGGCGAGAAGGACTTCCTCACCGGCATCAACACGCACTTCGCCCGCCACAAGTTCGGCAACGCCACCCTCGCCGACTTCATCGACTCCGTCGCCAGCGCCACCGAACGCGACGTCCCCGCCTGGGCCGACGCCTGGCTGCGCACCACCGGAGTCGACACCCTCACCGCCACCGTCGCCGCCAGACCCGGCACCTGGGCCCTCACCGTCGACCGCGAGGGCACCCGCCCCCACCGCGTCACCGTCGGCGTCTACGACCGCGACCTCAACGACGCCGGCGCCCTCGTCCTGCGCGAACGCCTCGACGTCGACGTGCCCCGCACCGGGGACACCGCCCCCCGCACCGGGGTGCGCCCCGCCCTGGTCCTGCCCAACGACCAGGACCACACCTACACCAAGGTCCGCCTCGACGCGCACTCCGAGGAAACCGCCCTGCGTACCCTCTCCGGCGTCCCCGACCCGCTCGCCCGCGCCGTGCTGTGGAACACCCTGCGCGACATGGTCCGCGACGGCGACCTCGCACCCGGCGCCTACCTCGCCACCGCCGCCGCCCACCTCCCGGCCGAGACCGACCTCGCCCTCGTCCAAGGCGTCCTCACCTTCACCGCCACCCACATCGCCGACCGCTACCTCACCCCCGCCCAGCGCCCCGAAGCGCTGGCCGCCCTCACCGGGATCTGCCGCTCGCTGATCCGCCGCACCGAGGACGGCGAGAACCCCGGACTGCGGCTGATCGCCGTCCGCCACTACATCTCCGCGGCGGCGCACCCCGACACCATCGAGGACTGGCTCGCCGACGGCACCGTCCCCGGCGGCCCCGAACTCGACCCCGAACTGCGCTGGCGCATCCTCGGCCGCCTCGCCGTCCTCGGCGCCACCGACCAGGCCGCCATCGACGCCGAACTCGCCCGCGACCCCAGCGCCAGCGGACAGGAGGGCGCCGCCCGCTGCCGCGCCGCCCTTCCCGATCCCGACGCCAAGCGCGCCGCCTGGGACGCCCTCTTCCACTGTGACGACCAGCTCTCCAACTACCTCTTCACCGCCACCGCACAGGGCTTCTGGCAGCCCGAGCAGGCCGAGCTTGTCGCCGACTACGTCCCCCGGTACTTCAGCGACGCCATCGCGGTCTCCGCCCGCCGCGGCCCCGCCATCGCCACCGCCGTCGGCCACCACGGCTTCCCCGCGCACGCCGTCGCCCCCGACACCCTCGCCCTCGGCCGGGCCGCCCTGGACGACCCCGCCACCACCCCCGCCCTCCACCGGCGGCTCGCCGACCAACTCGACGACCTCGCCCGGGCCCTGCGCGTCCGCGGCACCTGACCCCACCCCGCGGCCCCGCTCCGGCACGGCCGCCCCCACCCCACGGCGGGTGGACGGGCCACCCGCCCGTCCACCCGCCGTAACTCTTTCGGGTTCCCTTCCTGTGGATCTACGCGGCCGCCCCAACCAGGCCGCCAGTCTGGGCATTTCGCGCCCCAGCACCCGAAAGGCACCACCATGAGCGCGCAGCCGCCACTCGCCGGGGGAACCAACGGAGCCACCCACCTCAGACCCCTCGTCGCCACCGTGCTCCGCGCCCTCGGCACCGGTGCCGCCACCCGCGGCGGCCCCCTTCCGGCCGGCGGACCCGCCGCCGTCACCCACCGCGTCCGGGCCACCGCCGCACCCGCGCTCCCCGAGCACGGCACCGGCGCCGAAGAGGCCCTGCACACCCTCGTCCGGATGCTCGCCGAAGGCGCCGCCGACCCCGCCGACCCCCTGTGCGCCGCCCATCTGCACTGCCCCCCGCTCGCCGTCGCCACCGCCGCCGACCTCGCCGCCAGCGCCCTCAACCCCTCCCTCGACTCCTGGGACCAGGCCCCCGCCGCCTCCGCCCTCGAAGCCCTCGTCACCACCGAACTCGCCGCCCTCGTCTACCGCGACGCCCCCACCCCCGGACCCGCCACCGAACCCCCCACGGCCCTCGTCACCACCGGCGGCACCGAGTCCAACCAACTCGCCCTGCTCCTCGCCCGGGAACTCCTCGGCCGCACCACCCTCGTCTGCGGCGCCAACGCCCACCACTCACTGCGCCGCGCCGCCTGGCTCCTCGGCCTCCCCGAACCCCACGTCATCCCCACCCCCACCGGCACCCTCCACCCCGAGGACCTGCGCACCGCCCTCAGCCGCGTGCCCGGCCCCGCCCTCGTCGCCGCCACCGCCGGAACCACCGACGCCGGACTCATCGACCCCCTCCCCGACCTCGCCCGGCTCGCCGCCCAACACGGCGCCCGCCTCCACCTCGACGCCGCGTACGGGGGCGGACTCCTCTTCAGCGACACCCGCCGCCGCCTCCTCACCGGCATCCACCACGCCCACACCGTCACCCTCGACGCCCACAAACTCGGCTGGCAGCCCGTCGCCACCGGACTCCTCGCCGTCCGCGACCCCCGCGACCTGGCCCACCTCACCACCCGCGCCGACTACCTCAACGCCGACGACGACACCGAAGCCGGCCTCCCCGACCTCCTCACCCGCTCGCTGCGCACCACCCGCCGCCCCGACGTCCTCAAACTCGCCGTCACCTTCCGCGCCCTCGGCCGCCACGGCATCGGCGCCCTCGTCGACCAGGTCTGCGCCCACGCCCACACCCTCGCCGACCTCATCACCCGCCGTCCCCACCTCGAACTCCACGCCACCCCCACCATCAGCACCGTGCTCTTCCGCCCCCGGGACGCCGACGACCACCACCTCGCCGCCCTGCGCCGCCGCCTCCTCCACGACGGGGACGCCGTCCTCGGCCGCGCCCGCGCGGACGGCCGCCTCTGGCTCAAGGCCACCGTCCTCAACCCCCACACCAGCCCCCACGACCTCACCACCCTCCTCGACCTGGTGGAAGGACACCCCCGACGATGACCCCCACCCCGCCGCCCGCAGTGCCCCTGGTGAGTTCCGCGCCCCGCCGGGACCCCGGCACCCCCCGCGACCTCATCGGCATCGGCATCGGCCCCTTCAACCTGTCACTGGCCGCCCTCGCCCACCCCCTCACCACCCTCGACACCGCCTTCTACGACCCCCACCCCGCCTTCCACTGGCACCCCGGGCTCCTCATCGACGGCGCCACCCTCCAAGTCCCCTTCCTCGCCGACCTGGTCACCCTCGCCGACCCCGCCAGCCCCTGGAGCTTCCTCAACTACCTCCGCGCCCACGAACGCCTCTACCCCTTCTACTTCTCCGAGCGCTTCCACATCCCGCGCACCGAGTACGACGCCTACTGCCGCTGGGTGAGCGACCACCTCCCCACCCTCCACTTCGGCCATCACGTCGACACCATCCGCTGGAACCCCGAACGCGCCCTCTTCGACGTCGAGTTCACCCGGACCGGACCGGACGGCGAGCCCGGGCCCACCGGTCGAGCCCTGGCCAAGAACATCGCCCTCGGCATCGGCACCGCCCCCCACGTCCCCGACCCCCTGCGCCCCCTCGCCGCCGACCCCACCGTCCCCGTCCACCACTCCGCCGACTACCTCACCCACCGCGCACGCCTGCTCGCCGCCGACCACGTCACCGTGATCGGCTCCGGCCAGTCCGGTGCGGAGATCTTCCTCGACCTGCTGCGCAGTCGGCCCCCCGGACGCGAACGCCTCCACTGGCTGGCCCGCACAGAAGCGTTCGCCCCCATGGAGTACTCCAAACTCGGCCTCGAACACTTCACCCCGGACTACACCCACTACTTCCACGACCTCGCCGAGCCCGTCCGGGACACCCTCGTCCCCCGGCAGTGGCAACTCCACAAGGGCATCGACACCGAGACCATCAGCGCCATCCACGAGGAGCTGTACCGACGCACCCTGCACGGCGGCTGGCCCGACGCCGTCCTCACCCCGGGCGTCACCGTCCGCACCGCGGGACGCGTCGCCACCACCCGGGTCGAACTCCACCTGGAACACGCCCAGCAGAGCACCCGCAGTCGCCTCACCACCGACGCCGTCGTCCTCGCCACCGGCTACCGCGAACGCCCCCTGACCCCCCTGCTCGCCGAGCTCACCCCCCACCTGCGCCACGACGCCTCCGGACGGCTCCGCGTCGACCGGCACCAACGCCTCGTCCTCGCCCCCTCCCTGGGTGCCACCGGCCGTCACCTCTACGTCCAGAACGCGGAACGCCACACCCACGGCGTCGGCACCCCGGACCTGGGGCTCGCCGCTTGGCGCAGCGCCACCATCCTCAACTCCGTGACCGGCAAGAACCCCTACCCCCTGCCCGTCCGCACCGCCTTCACCACCTTCGGGCTCAGCCGACCCGCACCCGTCGGCCCCGTCGGCGCACTGACGCTCACCCCGCTCAAGGAAGCCCGCTGACCGCCCCCCGCTGACTCGCCCCCCACTCCCTGGGCCACCCCCACCGGACCCCGTCGCACCCCGCTCGCCCTCGACGCCCGTGCCCGCCGGTCCCGTCCCCGTGCCACAGTGGCCCCATGACCACCCCTCAGCACCCCGCCGAGTCCACCGCGCTGCCCTACGGCACCCCGGACACCCCCCGGCTCGCCGTCCGCGGGGAGGCCCACCTCGAAGCCGCCCCCGAGATCGCCCGCATCACCGTCACCCTCACCGCCCGCGACACCGACCGCACCCGGCTGTTGACCAACCTCACCGGTCGCAACACCGCCACCCTCGACCTGATCCGCGCCCAGGGGGACGCCGTCGAGCACCTGGAGACCGGCACCCTCACCGTCACCCCGCACCTCACCAAGCGCGGCCGGGCCGATCACGTGCGCCACTACCAGGGGCACATCCACCTGACCGCGGAACTCGGCGACTTCGACGTGCTCGGCGAACTCACCACCCGGCTCGCCGACCAGGACCTCACCCGGGTCGAGGGCCCCTGGTGGGACCTGCGCCCCACCTCGCCGCTGCACCGCGAGGTCCGTCGGCGGGCCGTCCACGACGCCGTCACGCGGGCCCGGGAGTACGCCGAGGCCCTCGGCACCACCGTCGCGCACCTGGTCGAACTCGCCGACATCGGCGCCGACGCGGCGGCCGGCGCCGACTGGAGGCCCACCGCGGCCGGGGGCTTCAGGAGCGCGGCGTTCGCCGGCGGCGCCGTCAAGGGTGCCGACGTCCCGCCGCTCGACCTCGAACCCCAGCGCCAGTACGTCAACGCCGCCGTGCACGCCCGTTTCACCCTCGTCCCGCCGCGCCTGTGACCCGGCCCGCCCGGCCTTTCCCCGGTGGCTGCGCGCGGCTACCCCACGTGCCCGAATAGCCGCACCCCGACGCCGGGAAATGCTCATCAGAGCACCCCTGTGCACAATTCAACAGTTGTTAAAACCCTTTCATGCAAAGGATGTTGGGCAGTCACCTCATACCAATTTCCTACCCGCCAGTAAGCTCTACTCTCGAACCATGCGCCGAGCAAAAATCGTCTGTACCCTGGGCCCCGCCGTCGACTCGTACGACCAGATCAAGTCACTGGTCGAAGCCGGAATGGACGTAGCCCGCTTCAACCTCAGCCACGGCTCCTACGCCGACCACGAGGAGCGCTACCACCGCGTCCGCAAGGCATCCGACGAGACCGGCCGCAGCGTCGGCGCCCTCGCCGACCTTCAAGGCCCGAAGATCCGGCTCGGTCGCTTCACCGAAGGTCCCGTACTCCTTGAACGCGGGGACACGTTCACCATCACCGTCGAGGACGGCGTCCAGGGCGACCGCCACACCTGCGGGACCACGTACGACGGCCTCGCCGCCGACGTGACCGCGGGCGAACGCATCCTCGTGGACGACGGCAAGGTCACCCTCGAAGTCGTCGCCGTGGACGGCCCCCGGGTGCGCACCACCGTCATCGAGGGCGGCATGGTCTCCGACCACAAGGGCCTGAACCTCCCCGGTGTCGCCGTCTCCGTCCCCGCGCTCTCCACCAAGGACCAGGACGACCTCCGCTGGGCGTTGCGCACCGGGTTCGACGTCATCGCCCTTTCCTTCGTGCGGAGCGGACAGGACATCAGGGACGTCCACCGCATCATGCGGGAAGAGGGGCGATTCGTCCCGGTCATCGCCAAGGTCGAAAAGCCCCAGGCCGTCGAGAACATCGAGGGCATCGTCGCCGCATTCGACGGCATCATGGTGGCCCGTGGCGACCTCGGCGTCGAAATGCCCCTGGAGCAGGTTCCGCTCGTGCAAAAGCGGGCTGTCAAACTCGCCAGGCGCAATGCCAAGCCCGTCATCGTCGCCACCCAGATGCTCGACTCGATGATCGAGAACTCCCGGCCGACCCGTGCGGAGGCGTCCGACGTCGCCAACGCCGTCATCGACGGCACCGACGCCGTCATGCTCTCCGGCGAGACGAGCGTGGGGAAGTACCCCGTCGAAACCGTGCGGACCATGGCGCGCATCGTCGAGGCGGCCGAGGAGGACCTCCTCGCCAAGGGTCTGCCGCCCCTCGACGAGGCCAACAAGCCCCGTACGCAGGGGGGAGCGGTAGCCAGGGCCGCCGCCGAGATGGGTGACTTCCTCGGTGCCAAGTTCCTGGTCGCCTTCACCCAGTCCGGTGACACCGTCAAGCGGCTGTCCCGCTACCGCTCGCCGATCCCCCTGCTCGCCTTCACGCCCGACCCGGCGACCCGCTCCCAGCTCAACCTCACCTGGGGCGTCGAGACCTTCCTGGGCCCGCACGTCGATTCCACCGACGCGATGGTCGAGCAGGTCGACGAGCAACTGCTGAAGATCGGTCGCTGCAAGAAGGGCGACACGGTGGTGATCACCGCCGGCTCCCCGCCCGGGGTCTCCGGCTCCACCAACCTGGTCCGGATCCACCACATCGGGGACAACCCGTCCTGACGGACGGCCGCGGGTACGCGGCCACCCGGGCCCGCCGGGCGAGGACGGACGACTTTCCCGGCGGGTACGGCGTGGCCACACTGCGTGAGCACGGCTGCTTCGGGTAGAAAAAAAGCGGAGGTTCACACCGAGGGTGAACTTCCGCTTCAAGCGTGCCGGGTGCGGGATTCGAACCCGCACGTCCTTTCGGACAGATGTGTTTGAGACATCAGCGTCTGCCATTCCGCCAACCCGGCAGGGCACCCGAGCAGCATACCGGGTCGGCGCCCGTGTCCGCTGCTGGGTAGGCTGCATTGCCACGACAGACAGGCCCGCCACGAGGAGCCCCAGGTGACCGCCCCCGAGCCGCCCCAGCCCGTAGAAGACGACGACAAGTCGCACGTGCCTCCCCTGACGACCCGCGTCGTCATCGCCGAGGACGAGGCGCTCATCCGCCTCGACCTCAAAGAGATGCTGGAGGAAGAGGGCTACAGCGTGGTCGGCGAGGCGGGCGACGGCGAGCGGGCCGTCGAACTGGCCCGGGAACTCCGTCCGGACCTGGTGATCCTGGACGTGAAGATGCCGAAGCTGGACGGGATCTCCGCCGCCGAGCGCATCGCGGAGGAATCGATCGCCCCGGTCCTGATGCTGACCGCGTTCTCCCAGCGGGACCTGGTGGAGCGGGCGCGCGACGCGGGCGCGATGGCGTACCTGGTGAAGCCGTTCAGCAAGAGCGACGTCGTGCCGGCGATCGAGATGGCGGTCTCGCGCTTCACGGAGCTCCGCACCCTGGAGCAGGAGATCGCGGACCTGACGCAGCGCCTGGAGACGCGGAAGTTGGTGGACCGGGCCAAGTCGGTGCTCCAGACCGAGTACGGCCTGTCGGAGCCCGCCGCGTTCCGCTGGATCCAGAAGACCTCGATGGACCGCCGGCTGTCGATGCGGGAGGTCGCGGAGGCCGTGATCGAGGACGGCAAGGAGCGCCGGGCCGCGAAGGACCAGCAGCAGTAGGCACGCGCACCGCGGCACGCGGGAGGCCCGCTGCCCGGAGAGGTGATCTCCGGGCGGCGGGCCTCGTCGTGCGCGGGGTCAGTCCTCTCCGAGGTACGCCTTGCGGACCGACTCGTCGTGGAGGAGGTCGGGGCCGGCGCCGGACAGGACGATCTTGCCGATCTCCATCACGTGCCCCTGGTCGGCGAGGGAGAGCGCGGCCTGGGCGTTCTGCTCGACGAGCAGGATGGTGGTGCCCTGGGCCTTGAGCTCGGCGATGGTGGCCATGATCTTCTGCATCATGATCGGGGAGAGGCCCATGGACGGCTCGTCCAGCATGAGCAGCTTGGGGCGGGACATCAGGGCGCGGCCCATGGCGAGCATCTGCTGCTCGCCGCCGGAGAGCGTGCCGGCGGCTTGTCTGCGGCGTTCGCCGAGGATGGGGAAGAGGTCGTAGGCGCGCTGGACGTCCTGCTGGATGCCCTCGGTGTCCTTGCGGAGGAAGGCGCCGAGTTGGAGGTTCTCCTCGATGGTGAGCCGGGGGAAGATGTGGCGGCCTTCGGGGGAGTGGGCGAGCCCGAGGGCGACGATCTTGTGCGCGGGGGTGGCGCCGAGGGGGGTGCCGGCGAAGGTGATGCTGCCGCTGAGCGGTTTCAGGAGGCCGGAGATGGTGCGCAGGGTGGTGGTCTTCCCCGCTCCGTTGGTGCCGATGAGGGTGACGACCTGTCCCGCGTCCACGGTGAAGGAGATGCCCTTGACGGCCTCGATCTTGCCGTAGGCGACCCTGAGGTCCTTGACTTCCAGGAGCGCGGTCACGGGGTGTCCCCTTCCGGGCGGATGGCGCGGGTGCCTTCGTGCGGGCCGCCGGACGGGGTGTCGCGCGGGGCGTCGGACGGGGCGTCGGGTTCCGCGGCGCCCCCGGTCGGGTCGGTGTGGGCGGCGGCCTCGGCGGCGACGACCTCGGCGAGGGCGGAGTCCTCGGGCGCCCCGTCGAAGGGGGTGCCGAGATAGGCGGCGATCACGCGTTCGTCGCTCTGGACCACGCTGCTGGTGCCCTCGACCAGCTTCTCGCCCTGGACGAGGCAGGCGACCCGGTCGCAGAGGTTGAAGATGAAGCGCATGTCGTGCTCGATGACGAGGACGGCGATGCCCTGGTCCCGGATGGCGAAGACGAGCTCTTCGGTGGTGCGGGTCTCCTGGGGGTTCATGCCCGCGGTGGGCTCGTCGAGGAGGAGGAGCCCGGGGTCGCTGGCGAGGGCCCGGGCGATCTCCAGTTTGCGCTGCTCGCCGTAGGGGAGGTTGCGCGCGAGGTGGTCGCGTTTGCGGGCGAGCCCGATGAAGTCGAGGAGCTCCATCGCGCGTTCCTCGGACTCCCGTTCGGCCTTCTTGAACCCGGGGCCGCGCAGGAGCGCGGACCAGAGTCCTTCCTTGGTACGGGTGTGCCGCCCGACGAGCACGTTCTCCAGGACGGTCATGTTGGCGAAGAGCCGGATGTTCTGGAAGGTGCGGGCGATGCCGGCCTGGGTGACGAGGTGGGGTTTGGGAGGCAGGACGGTGCCCCGGTAGGCGACGGTGCCTTCGGTGGGGACGTAGAGACCGGTGAGGCAGTTGAAGAAGGTCGTCTTCCCGGCGCCGTTGGGGCCGATGAGTCCGACGATCTCTCCCGCGTTGACGGTGAAGTCCACGGACCGTACGGCGGTGAGGCCGCCGAAGCGCATGGTGACGCCGGTGGCTTCGAGGAGGGTGGCGCCGGCGGTGGCGGCGGTGGTGGTGTCGGTGCTCATGGTGGTCACGCCCCCGCCTTGGTGGTGTGCGCGCCGGGACCCGGTTCGAGCCCTCGATCGGGGACGTCGAGTTGCCCGGTTTCGTGGAATTCGAGTTGCTGACGGCGGTTGGCGATGATGCCTTCGGGGCGGAAGCGCATGAGGAGCACCAGGGCGATGCCGAAGGCGAGCAGGGACTTGTCCTGGAGGAAGACGAGCTTCTCCGGCAGCAGGTAGAGGAGCGCGGCGCCGAGCAGGGGCCCGCTGACGGTGCCCATGCCGCCCAGGACGACGGCGGCGAGGAGGAACGCGGAGTTGGGCGGGGTGGACCCGGCGAACTGGTAGGGGTTCGGGACCACGCTGTAGGTGACGTGGGCGCTGACGGTGCCGGCGAGCCCGGCGAGCGCGGCGCCGAGGGCGAAGGCGATGAGCTTGACGCGGAAGCCGTTGATGCCCATGGCGGTGGCGGCGGTCTCGTCCTCGCGGATGGCGACCCAGGCCCGGCCGATGCGGGAGTCGGCGGCCCGGTTGTAGACGAGGACCACGATGGCCATGATCACGACCATCAGCAGGTAGTAGTTGGCGAACCGGCCGAGGGTGATGCCGGCGATCTGGTGGCTCTCGCCGAAGTCGAAGCCGAACATCGTGAGGTCGGGGATGGAGGGGATGCCGTTGGGGCCGTTGGTGATGTCGGGGCCGGATTCGCCGTCGAGGTTGTTGACGGCGATGCGGAAGATCTCGCCGAAGCCCAGGGTGACGATGGCGAGGTAGTCGCCGCGCAGGCGCAGGGTCGGGGCGCCGATCAGGACGCCGAAGATCAACGAGGCGGCGGCGCCGGTGAGGGCGGCGGCCCAGAAGGGGAACTGCACCCCGGAGAAGCGGGAGAACTCGGAGCCGGAGACCAGGGCGGCTGCGTAGGCACCGACACCGAGGAAGGCCACGTACCCGAGGTCGAGGAGTCCGGCGAGGCCGACGACGATGTTGAGGCCGAGGGCGACGGTGCCGAAGATGAGGATGTTGACGCCGATGTTGGCGTAATGGTCGTTGGACTGGGTGAACGGGAAGACGATGGCCGCGGCGAAGCCCATGGCCAGGGTGAAGGCGCGGTTGTCGGCGGTGAGCCGGGAGAGCCGGTCGACGATCCCGGCGGTGCTGAGCGCCCAGATGCCGAAGACGACCACGATCAGGTAGCCGATGAAGGTCTCGCCCTCTTCGGAGGGGGTGTCCACTCCGAAGGTGAAGACTCCCAGTCCGGCGAAGGCGACCAGGGTGATCACGGCCCGCTGCACCCAGGGCGCGAGGGGGGAGGGCGCGGGTATCCGATCGGGCTTCTTGAACAGCGGGCGCAGCGCGGCGGTCCGTCCCCCGGCGGTGTCGGGGAGCCGGGGCGCCTGCTGGGGCAGGGCCAGGGCGCCGATCAGGGGCAGCGCGGCGGCCACGGCGGCGACGTAGGCCCCGGGTTCGAGGTTCGCCAGGCCGCCGAGGGTGACGGCGATCGCGATGACGGTGAACCAGGTGGTGGCGAAGAGGCCGAGTGCGGCGAGGGCGAGGGGGGCGTCGCCGCCGCCCGGGTTCAACCGGCGCACGCCGGGCACGCCGGCGGAGGCCAGCGCGTAGAAGGTGGTGAGCACGCCGGCTATGAGGGTCATCCACTGGAGCCCGCCGGGGTACCCGTAGACGGTCAGGTCACCGGGGAAGCTGCTGGTCCAGGTCCAGGCGAGGAAGGGGGAGACGATGCTCGCCGGGCCGCCGGCGAGGATCAGGGCACGGGCCGCGGGGGTCGGCAGGGGCAGCAGCGCGGTGGCGCGCGGGGTGGTCGTCACGGTGATCACGCCCTGTCCGCGACGCGCTCGCCGAGCAGGCCCTGAGGCCGGAACAGCAGGACGAGGATGAGGAGGCAGAAGGCCCAGACGTTGGCCCAACTGGAGCCGCCGAGCTGTTCCATGCCGGGGATGCCGTCGATGTAGGCGCTGGCGAGGGTTTCGGCGATGCCGAGGACCACTCCGCCGAGCATGGCGCCGTAGATGTTGCCGATGCCGCCGAGCACGGCCGCGGTGAACGCCTTGAGGCCCATGATGAAGCCCATGCGGTACTCGACGTGACCGTACTTGAAGCCGTAGGCGACGGCGGCGACCGCGGCGAAGAATCCGCCGATGGCGAAGGCGATCACGATGATGCGGTTGGTGTCGATGCCCATGAGCTGCGCGGTGTCGGGGTCCTGCGCGGTGGCCTGCATGGCGCGTCCGGTGCGACTGCGCCGGACGAAGAGGGCGAGGGAGGTCATGCAGACGGCGGCGATGCTGATCAGGAAGACGTCGGCGTTGGTGACGGTGAGGGTACCGATCTCGTAGCTGCCCCCGCCGAGTTCGGGGAAGACGCGGGGCTTGTCGGCGCGGGGGTAGAAGTTGCGGACGACTTCCTGGAGGGCCAGGGAGAGTCCGATGGCGGTGATGAGGGGGGCGAGTCGGGGCGCTCCGCGCAGGGGGCGGTAGGCGAAGCGTTCGGCTCCCACGGCGAAGAGGACGGCGAAGAGTCCACCGCCGATGAGCATCAGCGGCAGGGCCGCCCAGATCGAGGTGCCGGCCGGCAGGACGTAGGCGTAGATGGTCAGCGCGCCGAAGCCGCCGATCATGAAGATCTCGCCGTGCGCGAAGTTGATCAGCTGGACGATGCCGTAGACCATCGTGTATCCGATGGCGATCAGCCCGTACATCGAGCCGAGGAGCAGCCCGTTGGCCAGCTGCTGCGGCAGAGTGTTCACCGCGTGGCCTCCATTGTCG
Source organism: Streptomyces sp. NPDC059816 (assembly GCF_042732055.1). Classification (NCBI taxonomy): domain Bacteria; kingdom Bacillati; phylum Actinomycetota; class Actinomycetes; order Kitasatosporales; family Streptomycetaceae; genus Streptomyces; species Streptomyces sp. NPDC059816. The sequence goes on along the minus strand of NZ_JBHWIQ010000002.1, from coordinate 156,015 downwards.
CTGGGGGTGGGCAGGTCGGGGCCAGACGAGGGGCCGCGCGGTGGGGATCTGCCTGCCGCGCGGCCCTGGGCGGAACCGGTGCCGTCTGGTGGTGCGGGGGTCGTGGTGCGGGCGGGTCAGCCGTTGTAGGTACCGGTCTTGACGGCTTCCCACTTGCCGCCCTTGACCTGGTACACGGTCAGCTGCTTGTTGGTGGTGTCTCCGTACTCGTCGAAGGAGACCTTGCCGGCGATGCCTTCGAAGTTGCTCTTGCCGACCTCTTCGACGACCTTCTTGCGCAGGTCGTTCCCGGTGGGCAGCTTGTCGCCGTTGGCTTCCTTGACCGCCTTGACGGCGTTGACGATGGCGGTGGCGGCGTCGTAGGAGTAGCCGCCGTAGGTGCCGTAGTCGCCCTTGTAGCCCTTGGCCTTGTAGGTGTCGATGAACTGCTTGGCGGCGGGGAGGGTGTCGACGGGCACGCCGACGGAGGTCACGAGGTCGCCTTCGGAGGTGGCGCCCGCGGTCTCGATGTAGGTCGGGGTGAACATGCCGTCGCCGCCGAAGAGCGGGATCTTCGCCCCGGCCTCCTTCAACTGCTTGGTGATGAGCTGGGACTCGTCGTACTGGCCGCCGTAGTAGACGAGGTCGGCCTTGGCGTCCTCGATCTTGGTGACGAGGGCGCCGAAGTCCTTGTCGCCGGTGTTGACGCTGTCGGTGCCGACGACGGTGCCGCCGAGCTTCTTGAACTGCTCGCGGAAGATCTTCGCCAGGCCGGCGCCGTAGGTCTGCTTGTCGTCGACGACGAAGACCTTCTTCTTCTTGAGCCCGTTGTACGCGTAGTCCGCGGCGAAGCCGCCCTGGAGGGCGTCGGTGGTGGCGGTGCGGAAGTACGTGGGGTAGCGGCGCTTCTTGTCGCCGCTCTGCCAGTCCTTGCCCTGGGTCAGTGCGGGGTCGGTGTTGGAGGGGCTGATCTGCACCAGGTTGGCGGAGGCGAACACCTGCTGCATGGTCTGGGCGACGCCCGAGTTGAGCGGGCCGACCACGCCTACGACCTGTTTGTCCGCCACGAGGGCCGAGGCGTTCTGCTGACCGGTGGCGGGCTGGGCCTTGTCGTCAAGTGCTTTGAGTACGAATTTCACGCCGGGGACGAGCTTCTTTTTGTTCGCGTCGTCAATGGCGATCTTGACGCCGTACTGGATGCCGAGCCCGGTGGCGGAATTCTCGCCGGAGAGGGGCGCGTCCACGCCGATGGTGAGGGTGGTGTCGCCGCCTGAGTCGTCTCCGGAGCCCCCGTCGTCGCGTGATCCACAAGCGGTGAGGGTGAGCGCTCCGGTGGTGAGAACGGAGGTGAGTATCAGCAAAGAGCGCTGTCGCACAATCAGTCCTTTCCGCCGACAGGTCCGTCCCTGTTTGGGTCGAAACAATGCCGGGCTGGTACCGAACTCCCTATGGAGCGGTGACTGGCGGTGACTCTAAGCCTGAGCCCTGGCCCGGGGCAGTGGCGTGGGCGCGCTTGTGACTCTCTTGTTATGACGGGCCGGAATTTCTGATTCCGCTCCTTGCCGATCGGACGGCTTCGATGGTTTCTCCGTGTGGTCCACATTCTGAGAGTCCGCACTTCCGCTTGGTGGTGCGGTGGGCGCCGGAGAAGGGGTGTTTGATGATCGTTTTGACCACCCGGAAATGATCGATAATTTAGATGCCGCTAACATTGAGATGTTCGATGACTATTGCTTCCGTGTTACGTAGCGTGAAGTTTCCCGAGGAGGGTTCGGTATTCAGTGGGAGTTCGAAGTGAACGTCCCTCTATGTCCCCTCCTGGGGTGTGTGATGTCCGGGCTTTCCCGGCAACGGGTGGAATCGATGGTGATACGGAGAAGGGCTCCTGGGATTCCTGTGAATGTTGAACGGGGTGCATGTCTGCCGCACCGCGCGGTCCGAGGGCTGCCGGGACGGGCCGGGGCGGCGCGGGGCCCCGGGCGGGCGACTTGACGCGCGTCACCGCCGCGCCCGCACGGCATCGGGGTGCTCGTCGGGCGCCGTGCGGGCGAAAAGCGGGCGTGATGGGGTGGTTCGCCCCGGTCCGGGCTGATCGCGGGGCCGCTGAGGTGCCCGATTTCCGGACGCGAACGCCGGGCGGCACCTGAGGGTCCGCGGCGTTGCGCCCGAAGGGGGCCGGCGGCCGGTGGGCGCGGCGGGGGTGGCCGATGCGTGGAGGATGCACGCGCTACGGGGTCGTGGTCGTTCCGGCGGGCGGGTGCGCCGGAGGGGCGCCGGTGTGTTCGGCCTGCCGGAACGGGGTGTGACGGGGTGCCCGCGTCGGGGGATCGGGCCGGTCAGGGGCGCGGTGGGCGTCTCGCAGGGTGACCGGGGTCGAGCGGGCGCCGGGCCGCCGGGCCCGGAGCGTCGCAAGCCGCCGTGTGGAGGGGCGGGAGGGGCGCCGACCTGTCCGCATGGTGGACAGGTCGGGCCCCGGGAAAGCGGAACCGGACGGTCACCCGACCCGTCCGCGGAGCCGCGTACGTGCGGCGAACTCCGGGGCCGTCCCGGGTCAGCTCGCCCGGGCGCCCGCCTCGCGGAGCAGGCAGGTGAGACGGGCGGTGCACACCCGCCGGTCCTCGGCGTCGGTGATGACGACCTCGTACGTGGCGGTGGAACGGCCCCGGTGGACGGGGACGGCGGCGCCGGTGACGACGCCGGAGCGCACGCCGCGGTGGTGGGTGCAGTTGAGGTCCACGCCCACCGCGATCTTGCCGGCGCCGCCGTGCAGCATCGCGCCGATGGATCCCAGGGTCTCCGCGAGCACGGCCGAGGCGCCGCCGTGCAGGAGCCCGTACGGTTGGGTGTTGCCCTCGACGGGCATGGTGGCGACGACGCGCTCGGCGGACGCCTCGACGAGTTCGATGCCCATCCGGGTGCCGAGGTGTCCGGCCGAGAATAAGGACGGCAGGTCGACGCCCAGGCTCGCGTACTCGTCGATGACCTCTTGCGGGAACTTCACGGCGTGCTGTTCGCCCACGGGTCCACTCCGTTCGGGTTCGTCCATGTCTGTGCGTGTCAGGTGCACATGGTGTGTCCGACCCGTTCTACCAGGTCGACTGAGCGAACGCTTAGGCGGTGGTGGGGGGTTCCAGCCGGACGACCACGGACTTGCTCGCGGGCGTGTTGCTGGTGTCGGCGGTCGAATCGAGGGGGACGAGGACATTGGTCTCCGGGTAGTACGCCGCGGCGCACCCCCGGGCGGTCGGGTAGTGGACGACCCGGAACCCCGGCGCCCGGCGGTCGACCCCGTCGCGCCACTCGCTGACCAGATCGACGTACGACCCGTCCGCGAAGCCGAGTGCCCGGGCGTCCTCGGGGTGCACCAGCACCACGCGGCGACCGTTCCTGATGCCCCGGTAACGGTCGTCGAGTCCGTAGACGGTGGTGTTGTACTGGTCGTGGGAGCGCAAGGTCTGGAGCAGCAGCCGACCGGCGGGCACCCGGGGGTGCTCGACGGGCGCGGCGGTGAAGTTGGCCTTCCCGGTGGCGGTGGGGAAACGGCGCTCGTCGCGCGGTGCGTGGGGCAGGGTGAAGCCGCCGGGCCGCGCGATCCGGGCGTTGAAGTCCTCGAAGCCCGGTACCACCCGGGCGATGCGGTCGCGGACGGTGGCGTAGTCGTCGGCGAACTCCTCCCAGGGGGTGTTGCTCCGGCCGCCGAGGACGGCGCGCGCGAGGCGGCACACGATGGCCGGCTCGGACAGCAGCTCCGGGCCCGCCGGGGCGAGGCGCCCGCGGGACGCGTGGACCATCCCCATGGAGTCCTCGACGGTGACGAACTGCTCGCCGTGCGCCTGGAGGTCGCGCTCGGTGCGGCCGAGGGTCGGGAGGATCAACGCGCGGGCCCCGGTGACCACGTGCGAACGGTTGAGCTTGGTGGAGACGTGCACGGTGAGCCGGGCGCGCCGCATCGCCGCCTCGGTGACCTCGGTGTCGGGGGACGCCGAGACGAAGTTGCCGCCCATCGCGAGGAAGACCTTCGCGTCGCCGTCGCGCAGCGCGCGGATCGCCCGCACCACGTCGTAGCCGTGGGCGCGCGGCGGCGCGAAGCCGAACTCCCGCTCCAGGGCGTCGAGGAAGGCGGGCGCCGGGCGCTCGAAGATGCCCATCGTCCGGTCGCCCTGCACGTTGGAGTGACCGCGCACCGGGCACACCCCCGCACCGGGGCGGCCGATCGCGCCGCGCAGCAGCAGGAGGTTGACGACCTCGCGGATGGTGGGGACGGAGTGCTTGTGCTGGGTGAGGCCCATCGCCCAGCACACGACCGTGCGCCGGGAGGCGAGGACCATGCGCAACGCCTCCTCGATCGCACCGCGCTCCAGCCCGGTGGCGGTCAGCGTCTCGTCCCAGTCGGCGCTGCGGGCGACCGCCGCGAACTCCTCGTACCCGTGGGTGTGCTCCCGGACGAACTCCCGGTCGACGCCGCCTTCGGTGTCGAGCAGGAGCCGGTTCAGCAGCCGGAACAGGGCCTGGTCGCCGCCGATGCGGATCTGGAGGAACAGGTCAGTGAGCGCGGTGCCCCTCATCAGTCCCTTGGGGGTCTGGGGGTTCTTGAACCGTTCCATACCGGCCTCGGGCAACGGGTTCACCGTGATGATCCTGGCGCCGGACGCCTTGGCCTTCTCCAGCGCGGTGAGCATCCGCGGGTGGTTCGTCCCCGGGTTCTGCCCGGCGACGATGATCAGGTCCGCCCGGTACAGGTCCTCCAGCAGCACGCTGCCCTTGCCGACCCCCAGCGTCTCGGTGAGCGCGGAGCCGGAGGACTCGTGGCACATGTTCGAGCAGTCCGGGAGGTTGTTGGTGCCGAACTCGCGGACGAACAGCTGGTACAGGAACGCGGCCTCGTTGCTGGTGCGGCCCGAGGTGTAGAAGACGGCCTCGTCGGGCGAGCCCAGGGCGTTCAGCTCCTCGGCCACGATCGCGAAGGCCCGCTCCCAGCTGACCGGTTCGTAGTGCTCCGCGCCCTCGGGCAGGTAGAGCGGGTGGGTGAGGCGCCCCTGCTGACCGAGCCAGTAGCCGCTGCGCTCGGCGAGGTCGGCCACGGAGTGCTCGGCGAAGAACGCGGGGGTGACCCGCCGCAGGGTCGCCTCCTCGGCGACGGCCTTCGCCCCGTTCTCGCAGAACTCGGCGGTGTGCCGGTGCTCGGGCTCGGGCCAGGCGCACCCGGGGCAGTCGAAGCCGTCCTTCTGGTTGACCCGGAGCAGGGTGAGCGCGGCGCGCCGCACCCCCATCTGCTGCTGCGCCGTGCGCAGGCTGTGGCCGATGCCGGGCAACCCGGCCGCCGCGTGCGGGGGCGGGGACACCTCGGGGGCGTCCTGCACCGGGTCGCTCTGGGGCGGTTTGCTGGCCATCTCGGCTCCTCGTCGAGCAGCGGGTCCGGTCGCCGCGCTGACCACGGCGCCCCGATCCTCCCACGGGGGTGTGACAGGGCCCCGGTGGCGGGCGGCGGCGGAGTCCGCTGTCAGTGGAGCGTGGCAGGATCGGGGGCGTGGCAGAGACAGCATCGAAGAAGACCGGGACGGCAGCGGGCGCGGACGGCGACCGACCGCGGCTGCTCCTCATGGACGGGCACTCACTGGCGTACCGCGCGTTCTTCGCGCTGCCCGCGGAGAACTTCACCACCGCAACGGGCCAGCCGACGAACGCGATCTACGGTTTCGCGTCGATGCTGGCGAACACCCTGCGTGACGAGGCGCCCACGCACTTCGCGGTGGCGTTCGACGTCTCCCGCAAGACGTGGCGCTCCGAGGAGTTCACCGAGTACAAGGCGAACCGTTCGAAGACCCCCGACGAGTTCCGCGGCCAGGTCGAGCTGATCGGCGAACTGCTCGACGCGATGCACGCGGAGCGCTTCGCGGTCGACGGCTTCGAGGCCGACGACGTCATCGCGACCCTGGCGACGCGCGCCGAGGCCGAGGGCTTCGAGGTGCTGATCGTCACGGGCGACCGAGACTCGTTCCAGCTGGTCAGCGAACACACCACGGTGCTCTATCCGACGAAGGGCGTGTCGGAGCTGACCCGATTCACCCCAGAGAAGGTGCAGGAGAAGTACGGCCTCACGCCCGCGCAGTACCCGGACTTCGCCGCCCTGCGCGGCGACCCGTCCGACAACCTGCCCGGCATCCCCGGAGTGGGCGAGAAGACGGCCGCGAAGTGGATCAACCAGTTCGGTTCGTTCGCGGAACTGGTGGAACGCGTCGACGAGGTCAAGGGCAAGGCCGGCCAGAACCTCCGCGACCACCTGGACGCCGTGAAGCTGAACCGCCGGCTCACCGAACTGACCCGGGACGTGGAACTGCCGCGCACGGTCACCGAGCTGGCGCGCGCCCCCTACGACCGCCAGGCCGTGGCGATGGTCCTGGACACGCTGGAGATCCGCAATCCGTCGCTGCGGGAGCGGCTGCTCGCGGTGGACCCGGGCGCGATCGCCGAGGAGCCGGTGGTCGAGGCGGGCGTCGAGGTCGACGGCACGGTACTGGCCACGGGCGAGGTCGCCCCCTGGCTCGCCGCACACGGCGGCCGGCCCCTCGGCCTGGCCGTGGTGGACACCTGGTCGCTCGGCACGGGCACGGTCACCGAGATCGCACTCGCCGCGGCGGACGGGGCGGCGGCCTGGTTCGACCCGGCCCAGCTCGACCAGGCCGACGAGAACGCCTTCGCCGCCTGGCTGGCCGACCCCGCCGCCCCGAAGGTGCTGCACAACGCCAAGAACGTGATGCGGGTCTTCGCCGAACAAGGCTGGAGCATCGACGGCATCACGATGGACACCGCGCTCGCCGCGTACCTGGTGAAGCCGGGCCGCCGCTCCTTCGCGCTCGACGCGTTGACGCTGGAGTACCTCGGTCGGGAGCTGGCGCCGGCGTCGGCGGCCGACGGCCAGTTGGCGTTCGGCGCGGACGAGCAGGCGGAGGCGGACGCGCTGATGGTGCAGGCGCGGGCCGTCCTCGACCTCGGCGGGGCCTTCGAGGTGCGGCTGCCAGAGGTCGGCGCCGCGGACCTGCTGCGGGACGTGGAACTGCCCACCTCGGAGCTGCTGGCACGGATGGAGCGGCACGGCATCGCAGCCGACCGGGCCCATCTGGAATCCATGGAGCAGATGTTCGCCGGTGCGGTCCAGCAGGCGGTGAAGGAGGCCCACGCATCGGTGGGCCACGAGTTCAACCTCGGTTCGCCCAAGCAGCTCCAGGAGGTGTTCTTCGGCGAGCTGGACCTGCCGAAGACCAAGAAGACCAAGACGGGGTACACCACCGACGCGGACGCCCTGGCCTGGCTCGCCACCCAGACCGACCACGAACTGCCCGTGATCATGCTGCGCCACCGGGAGCAGGCGAAGCTGCGCGTCACGGTCGAGGGTCTGATCAAGACGGTCGCGGCGGACGGCCGGATCCACACCACCTTCAACCAGACGGTGGCGGCCACGGGACGGCTGTCCTCCACGGAACCGAACCTCCAGAACATCCCGGTCCGCACCGACGAGGGCCGCGCGATCCGTCGGGGGTTCGTCGTCGGCGAGGGCTTCGAGTCCCTGATGACCGCGGACTACAGCCAGATCGAGCTGCGGGTCATGGCCCACCTGTCGGAGGACGAGGGCCTCATCGAGGCGTTCACCTCCGGCGAGGACCTGCACAGCACCGTCGCCTCGCAGGTGTTCGGGGTGGAGCGGTCCGCGGTGGACGCGGAGATGCGCCGCAAGATCAAGGCCATGTCCTACGGTCTCGCGTACGGACTGTCGGCGTTCGGCCTCTCCCAGCAGCTCACCATCGAGGCGGGGGAGGCCCGCGCCCTGATGGACACCTACTTCGAGCGCTTCGGCGGAGTTCGCGACTACCTCCACCGCGTGGTGGAGGAGGCCCGCGCCACGGGCTACACGGAGACCCTGTTCGGTCGTCGCCGCTACCTCCCCGACCTCAACAGCGACAACCGCCAGCGCCGTGAGATGGCCGAGCGCATGGCCCTGAACGCACCGATCCAGGGCACCGCCGCGGACATCGTCAAGATCGCCATGCTGAACGTCGACCGTGCGATGCAGGAGGCCGAGCTGGCCTCGCGCATGCTCCTCCAGGTCCATGACGAAATCGTCCTGGAGGTGGCGCCCGGGGAGCGGGAACCCCTGGAGGAACTGGTCCGCCGCGAGATGGCGGCCGCGGTGCGGCTGCGAGCCCCGCTGGACGTGTCCGTGGGGTCCGGCAGCGACTGGGAGTCCGCCGCGCACTGACGGCCCCGGTCCCCGGCCCTGCCGGGGCGGGTCACCCGCTTGGACCGCGCCCCCGGGACACCGGGGAGCCGCACCGCGAGGATGCCGTGCATGGGTCTCAACCTGCGTGCGAGCCTCACCGCGGGCCTCGCCACGGCGGTGGCGGTGCTGCTGGCACCGATATCCGCGGTGGGTGCCGCCGCCGAGGGCGCGCGGTCCGCGGTGCTGCGCCGCGCCGACCGGGAACGGGATCTCGCCGCCCCATCGCCTCCGGGCGGTGGGGCGGCTTCGTCGTGGTCGCGCCGGGTGCGCGCGCTGCGGCCGTGGGGGAGGGCACGGGGGAGCGGGGCACGGTGTGCGGCGGCGAGCGTTCGCCGCGAGTCCCCGACCGCCTTCCGCTGGCCGCCGGGGACGACCGCCCTGCCGCACTCCTTCGCCCGGCGCCTTCGCGGGGGCGGCGCGCGCAACCGCCCACCGCGTCGTACGGGCTGAACCCGCCCGCCCCACTCCAGCCCGTCGCTCCGGCCCGACTCGTACCGGGTTCGCCGCTCGCCGCTCGCCGCTCGCCGCTCGCCGTCCGCACGCCGTCGCGCCTGCCCGTCGCCCGTCGCCCGTGGCTTGGGGCGGGCCGCTACTCGCCCCGGCGTGGAACTGACGGGGCGTCCGCCGTGTGCAATCCGGTGAGCGGTCCCCAACGGGAATCGCCTACCGCCGGACCGCGTACCCACCCGTCCCCCATAGGCGAATCAATCACCTTAAATCGGGTGTGAACCCATGTCTCCGCACAGGAAGTTGCCGTAGGGTCACAGCGTGCGTGAGGGACCGCGCGCGCGGGATCTGTCAGCGGCGGAGAGGAGAACTGGTTCAATGGCGGCGTACCTCGGCAGAAGGCTGTGCAAGGGAGCGGCGACCACCGCCGTCGCGGCGTTGGCCGTGGCGGCACTGTCCGCGTCGGGCGCACCCGGTGCGCAAGGAATCACCGACTCGGCGTCCGGGCTCCAGGCCGCCGACAACGCACCGGGCTTCCAGGGCGGTGACCCTTCGGCCACCGGCGACTCGCCCTACTACACCGAACTGCCGCCGCTCAAGAGCCCGGCCGTACCGCCCACCGCCGGTGAGACGGCCAACGGGGGAAGATCGGAATCGGGCATACCGGCGACCGTGCTCGACGCCTACAAGCGGGCCGAATCCTCGCTGCGTTCCTCCCAGCCGGAGTGCAACCTCCCCTGGGAACTGCTCGCCGCGATCGGCAAGGTCGAATCGGGCCACGCCCGCGGCGGCCAGGTCGACGGCAACGGCACGACGACGTCCCCGATCCTCGGCCCCGTCCTCGACGGCAACGGCTTCGCGAACATCTCGGACACCGACAACGGGGCGTTCGACGGCGACTCGACGTACGACCGCGCCGTCGGACCGATGCAGTTCATCCCCTCCACCTGGGGCCAGGGCGGACCGGACGGCCAGGGATGGGGCGCCGACGCCAACGGAGACGGCAAGCGGGACCCCAACAACATCTACGACGCCGCGCTCGCCGCCGGACGTTACCTCTGCGCGGGCGGTCGCGACCTCACGAAGGCGCCCCAACTCCGTGCGGCGATCCTCAGCTACAACCGGTCCACCGAGTACGCGAACACCGTGCTGTCGTGGCTGGAGTACTACCGCGAGGGCACCCACGAGATCCCCGACGGCTCCGGCTCCGTGCCCCGGGACCGCAGCGACGGGGGCACCGGCGGCGGAGCCGGCGACGGCTCGGGCGACCGCCCGGGTTCGTCCACCCCGCGCTCCGGCGACGACAACAACCAGAACGACCAGGGCAACGGGGACGACAAGAACGGCGACAACGGCGACAACGGCGCGAACGACAAGCCGCGCAGCCCTTCGGAGCCCGGTGCGACCCCGTCGCCCGACCCCGACGACCCCACCAAGCCGCCTGGTGCCGTCGACCCGAGCGACCCGCCCACCACCCCGCCCACCACCCCGCCCACGACCCCTCCGACCACCCCGCCCACGAGCCCGCCCACCTCGACTCCGACCGACTCGGTGAAGCGGTTGGCGCACACGAGTCGTGAGCGACTCACGGCGACCGCGGGCGGGACCTTCGCCCATGCCGCCAAGGTCCGTGCGCAGAACGCGTCGGGCGATCCGGTGGGCAAGGTGCGCGTCCGCTTCAGCCTCGTCGGCGACACCGACGCCACCTTCCCCGGTGGCGAGAGCGTCGCCACCGTCCTCACCGACCGGGCCGGCATCGCCACCGCGCCCGCACTGGTGGCGGGCGAGAAGGTCGGCCGCTTCATCGTGCGTGCCGCACTCGTCGGGCGCGCGGTGCGCACCGACCTCCCGGCGACCGTCACCGCTCGACAGGCCGACGCCCTCGTCCGCACCGGCGACAAGGAACTGATCTGCGTGCCCGGCGCCCAGTTCGCGGACGCCGTCGAGGTCAAGGCCACCTACAAGGGCGCTGCCGCCGCCCGCGTCGCGGCCACGGCCACCCTGGTCACGTCGGCCGAGGACACCACCCCGAACGACAAGGGACCGCACTTCAAGGACGCCGCCGGCAAGCCCGTGCGCACCCTCACCGGCCTCGTCACCGACAAGGACGGACTGCTGCGGCTGCCACAGCTGCACGCCGACGAGGTCCCCGGCACCTTCCTGCTGCGCATCACCACCACCGGGGGCGCCACGCTCACGGTGGAACTGAAGGTCGAGGCCCCGCCCGCGACCTGATCCGCCGCCCCGCCCGCCCCGCCCGCCCCCGCGTCCACCGGCACCACGGACGCGGGGGCGTCGCACATCCGGCCCGTCGGCCCCGCCAGGCAGCGGCGCGTCGCTCAGCTCCCGGCCCGCGCCTTGGTGTGCCGGGTGGGCCGTGCCGCCGCAGGGTCCTCCGGCCACGGGTGCTTGGGGTACCGCCCCCGCAGCTCGGCCCGCACCGCGCGGTACCCCTCCTTCCAAAAGGAGGCGAGGTCGGCGGTCACCGCCGCCGGTCGTCCCGCGGGGGACAACAGGTGCACCAGCAGCGGCACCCCCGCCACCTCCGGTGTCCGCGCCAGCCCGAACATCTCCTGCAACTTCACCGCCAACACGGGACGTTCGGGGTCCGCGTAGTCCACCCGGATGCGGGAACCGCTCGGCACCCCGATCCGCTCCGGTGCCAGCACGTCGAGCCGGGCCGCCTCCCCGCTCGCCCACGGCAGCAGCCGGGTGAGCGCCTGCCCCGCGTCGATCCGAGCGAGCTGCGCCCGACCCCGGGCCCGCCCCAGCTCGGGCTCCAGCCACTCATCGGCCCGGGCGAGCAGCGCCTCGTCGGACACGTCGGGCCAGTCCCCGCCCACCGTGCGGTGCAGGAACGCCAGGCGCTGCCGCAGCACGGACGCGTCCCGGTCCCACCGCAGCAGCCCGAGCCCCTCCCGCCGCAGCCCCTGGAGCAGGGCCTCCCGGACCAGCCCGGGTTCGGGGTCCCGCAGCGGACGCACCGTCAGTTCCACCGCCCCCAGCCGTTCCACCCGCCGGGCGATCAGGTCCCCCTCGGACCAGGTGACCTCCTCGCCCTCCGTCCGTAGGGACCCGGCGGCCCGGCGAGCGACGTCCTCGTCCACGACGGCGGCCAGTCGCACCCGAGCGTGCCCGGCACCCGCCGGACGGTCCGCGACCGCCACCGCCAACCACGGGACGCCCCGCAGCGCCGAACCGCCACCCAACTCCGCACGGGTCCCCGACACCATCCGGTAGTCGCCCTCGCCCCGCTCGCGCGCCAGCCGTTCGGGGAAGGCCAGTGCCACCACCAGGCCACCGGTCCGGTCCCGGTCATCGGCGGGCGAGTCGTTCGGCCCGTCCCCCCGCCCCGTCGACACGGCCCCGGGTCCTGTCCCGGCTTCCGCCGAGGGTCCCGCCGCGTCCAGGGCGGCCGTCAGCCGGCGCACCTCCGAGCGCCACCGGGCCGCGTACCCGTCGTTGCCGCGTCGCGCGGAGCGCCACACCGCGGCGAGGTCGTCCCCGTACTCCCGGGGAGGTTCCTCGCTCAGCAGGGCCACCACCTCGGCCGCGCGGCGCCCGCCGACCTCGGCCGCCCCGTCCAGCAGGGCCCGCCCGAGCCGGGGGTGCACTCCGACCCGCGCCAGCCGCAGGCCGCGTTCGGTGACCCGCCCGGACGCCGTGTCCACCGCGCCGATCGCCGTCAGCACCGACCTGGCCGCGGCCATCGCGCCCGCCGGCGGGGCGTCCAACAGGGCAAGCCCGGTCGCGTCCGGATCGCCCCACACCGCGGCCTGGAGCGCGAACGCGGTCAGTTCGGCCACCTTGATCTCGGGCGCGGGGAACGGGGGCAAGCGGTCGTGCTCCGCCGGTGACCAACAGCGGTACACCGCTCCCGGCGCCTCCCGCCCCGCCCGCCCCGCCCGCTGTCGGGCCGCGGCGCGGGACGACCGCACGGTCGTCAGGGAGCCGAGGCCCCGGGCGTGGTCCGTCCGCGGCTCCCGGGCCAGACCCGAGTCGACCACGACCCGCACGCCCGGCACCGTCAGGCTCGACTCCGCCACCGACGTCGCGAGGACCACCCGGCGTCGGGACCCACCGGCCAGCACCGCGTCCTGCACCGCGGCCGGCGCCCGCCCGTGCACCTGGAGGACCTCCGTGTCGCTCCGCTCCGTGAGGTCCGCCAACTGGCCCGCGACCCGCGCGATCTCACCGACCCCGGGGAGGAAGCACAGGACGTCCCCCGTCCGCTCGGCCAGTGCGCGGCGCACCACGGACGCGACGTGCGTCAGCATCGCCGGGTCGACGCGCATGCCGTGCGCAGGTCGCACCACCCGGGGCGGCGGTGCCCACACCACGTCCACCGGATGGGAGGTGCCGGCCGTCTCGATCACCGGCGCCCCGCCCATCAGCTCCGCCCACCCGCGCGCGTCGGTCGTCGCCGAAGCGGCCACCAGGCGCAGGTCCGGGCGGAGGGTGCCCCGGACGTCGAGGAGGAACGCGGCGGCCGTGTCCGCGTCCAGGTGCCGTTCGTGGCACTCGTCCAGGACCACGGCGTCCACCCCCGCCAACTCCTGGTCCCGCTGGAGGCGCTGGAGGAGGACCCCGGTCGTGACCACCTCGACCCGGGTCTGCCGGCCCACCACCCGCTCCCCGCGCACCGTGAAACCGACGCTCTCGCCGGGCTGCTCCCCGAGCAGCCACGCCATCCGGCGCGCCGCGGCCCGCGCCGCGATCCGCCGCGGCTCCGCGACGACCACCCGGCGGGGCGCCCCGCCGTCCCCGACGCCCTCGTACCCCGCAAGTCCCGCGAGCGCCAACGGCACCAGGGTCGTCTTGCCGGTCCCCGGGGGCGCGCAGAGCACCGCGGTGCCCTGCGTCTCCAGGGCGGACAGCAAGGCCGGAACGGCTTCGCGTACCGGGAGTCGGTCGAGTGCGTCGGTTCGGATCATGCGGTCAGTGTGCTGCTTCGTCGGGACCGGTGCGTCCAGTTGTCCACAGGCAGGGTCGGATCAGCGGATCGTATGACTTACCCGGACGTGCGGAGCGCTCCCGGGTCACTCGTGCCGTTCGCAGACGAAGATCGCCGTTCCGGGGATCAGCTGCCCCCGCAGAGGTGACCAACCGCCCCACTCCTGACGGTTCCACAGCGGCCATTCCGGCTCCACGAGGTCCACCAGTCGGAACCCGCCGGCCACCACGTCCCGCACCCGGTCGCCCACCGTCCGGTGGTGCTCGACGTACACTGCCGCGCCGTCCTCGCCCTGCTCCACGTACGGCGTGCGGTCGAAGTAGGAGGCCGCCACCGACAGCCCCTCGGGACCCGGCTCGTCCGGGAACGCCCAGCGGATCGGGTGCGTCACCGAGAACACGAACCGCCCCCCGGGCCGCAGCACCCGCCGCACCTCCCGCAGCACCCGCACCGGGTCCGCGACGAACGGCAGCGCACCGTACGCGGAACACGCCAGGTCGAAGGACCCGTCACGGAAGGGCAGGGCCCCGGCGTCCGCCTCGACCAGGGCGATGCCGTCCGCACCGATCCGCAGCGCGTGCTGGAGCTGCCGGTGCGACAGGTCCAGCGCCACCGGCCGTGCCCCCTGCTCCGCGAGCCAGCGCGCGCACTGGGCCGCGCCGGCACCGATCTCCAGGACGTCCCGACCCTCCAGCGCACCCGCCGGGCCCAGCAGCCGGGCATCGGCCTCGTCCAGCCCCTCGGGCCCCCAGACGAACCTCCCGTCCCCCAGGAACGCGCCGTGGTCGCTCTGGTACTCGTCGGCGTTGCGGTCCCACCAGCCGCGGTTCGCGCGGCTGCTCTCCGTGCCCGATGCGGTGCGCCGAGTGGCTTCCGGTTCGGGCTGTTCGACCTCTTGGATGATCGGCTCCCTCGTCGTACTCTTCCGTGAATCGCCGGGGGCGCGTCCCGCGTCCGTCCGCTGACCGGACCCGTCCGTGATCGCGCTCGGGGCGGGCGGCCGGGCGTCCGCGTCGGGTGGCCGGATGCGTTCTCCGTGGCCTCTCGCGGCAGTTCTTGCGCCGGGTATGCGGCGATCCGCCCCGGGTGTGCGCCTTCGCGCATTGACCCTGTCCGGCTGCCCCCGTATGCTACAAGTTGCGCTGCGAGCCTGCGCTCCTCAGACCTAGCAGGCTGCGCTCGCGTCTGTATGTATGTCCCCTCGGTTTTCGAGGTGCGTTCCGTTCTCCCGTCAGGGAAAGCGGGCCCGCGCTTCCCAGGCTGTCCGGCTTATACAGAGCGACAACGGCTCCCGGCGTAGCAGTACCTACGACTTCAATGTCCGTACCGGAGCCCTTTCCCACATGACGAGCAGCACCGAGACCACCGCCACCACCCCGCAGGTAGCGGTCAACGACATCGGTAACGAGGAAGCCTTCCTCGCCGCGATCGACGAGACGATCAAGTACTTCAACGACGGCGACATCGTCGACGGCGTCATCGTGAAGGTCGACCGGGACGAGGTCCTGCTCGACATCGGTTACAAGACCGAAGGTGTCATCCCGAGCCGAGAGCTCTCGATCAAGCACGACGTCGACCCGAACGAGGTCGTCAAGGTCGGCGACGAGATCGAAGCCCTTGTCCTTCAGAAGGAGGACAAGGAAGGCCGCCTGATCCTCTCGAAGAAGCGCGCCCAGTACGAGCGCGCCTGGGGCACGATCGAGAAGATCAAGGAAGAGGACGGCATCGTCACCGGTACCGTCATCGAGGTCGTCAAGGGTGGTCTCATCCTTGACATCGGCCTCCGTGGCTTCCTCCCGGCCTCCCTGGTCGAGATGCGCCGCGTCCGCGACCTCCAGCCGTACGTCGGCAAGGAGCTCGAGGCGAAGATCATCGAGCTGGACAAGAACCGCAACAACGTGGTCCTGTCCCGCCGTGCCTGGCTGGAGCAGACCCAGTCCGAGGTCCGCCAGACCTTCCTCACGACCCTCCAGAAGGGTCAGGTCCGCTCCGGCGTCGTTTCCTCGATCGTCAACTTCGGTGCCTTCGTGGACCTGGGTGGCGTCGACGGTCTCGTCCACGTCTCCGAGCTGTCCTGGAAGCACATCGACCACCCCTCCGAGGTCGTCGAGGTCGGTCAGGAAGTCACCGTCGAGGTCCTCGACGTGGACATGGACCGCGAGCGCGTCTCCCTGTCGCTCAAGGCGACGCAGGAAGACCCGTGGCAGCAGTTCGCCCGGACGCACCAGATCGGTCAGGTCGTCCCCGGCAAGGTCACCAAGCTCGTTCCGTTCGGTGCGTTCGTCCGCGTGGACGAAGGCATCGAGGGCCTGGTCCACATCTCCGAGCTGGCCGAGCGCCACGTGGAGATCCCGGAGCAGGTCGTCCAGGTCAACGACGAGATCTTCGTCAAGGTCATCGACATCGACCTTGAGCGCCGTCGCATCAGCCTCTCGCTGAAGCAGGCCAACGAGTCCTTCGGCGCCGACCCGGCCGCGGTCGAGTTCGACCCGACCCTGTACGGCATGGCCGCGTCCTACGACGACCAGGGCAACTACATCTACCCCGAGGGCTTCGACCCCGAGACCAACGACTGGTTGGAGGGGTACGAGAAGCAGCGCGAGGAGTGGGAGCGCCAGTACGCGGAGGCGCAGACCCGCTTCGAGCAGCACCAGGCCCAGGTCATCAAGTCCCGCGAGGCCGACGAGCAGGCTGCTGCCGAGGGTGGCGAGGCCATCGCCGCCCAGGCCGCGAGCACGGGCGGTTCGTACTCCTCGGAGTCCGCGGACAACTCCGGTGCCCTGGCTTCCGACGAGGCGCTCGCCGCGCTCCGTGAGAAGCTCGCCGGTGGCCAGAGCTGAGGCTCAACCACTAGGCGCTAGCCGCTGACGTCGGGCCCGCACCCCCTCGGGGATGCGGGCCCGACGCCGTTCCCGGACGCACCCCGCGCACCACCGCCACCTCCTGTCCCGGCCGTGTCCGGGTGATCGAACGGACGGATGAGCGGGGAAGGTCGGACGGTCACTCCGGGAATTCCTTCGTACCGCAGCGTGTTCTGACTGAGGGACACGAGGAGGAGCGGCTGTGCTTGATCCGCAGGGTTTGTACACGTGGGAACCGAAGGGCCTGGCCGTCGTCGACGTGGCCCTGGCCCAGGAGTCCGCCGGACTGGTGATGCTCTACCACTTCGACGGTTACATCGACGCGGGTGAAACCGGCGACCAGATCGTCGAGCGACTCCTCGACTCGATGCCGCACCAGGTCGTCGCCCGCTTCGACCACGACCGGCTGGTCGACTACCGGGCCCGGCGCCCCTTGCTGACCTTCCAGCGCGATCGTTGGACGGACTACGAGGTGCCCGCCCTGGAGGTGCGGCTCGTCCAGGACGCCACCGGAGCACCCTTCCTGTTGCTGGCCGGGCCCGAGCCGGACGTCGAGTGGGAACGCTTCGCCGCCGCGGTCCAACAGATCATCGAACGTCTCGGCGTCCGACTCGCAGTGAACTTCCACGGCATCCCCATGGGAGTGCCGCACACCCGACCCGTCGGACTCACCCCGCACGGTTCGCGCACCGACCTGGTGCCGGGTCACCGCAGTCCCTTCGACGAGGCGCAGGTGCCCGGGAGCGCCGAGTCCCTGGTCGAGTACCGACTGATGGAAGCGGGGCACGACGTGCTCGGCGTCGCCGCGCACGTGCCGCACTACATCGCCCGCTCCCCGTACCCGGACGCCGCCCTCACCGTCCTCGAAGCCATCACCTCCGCCACCGGACTCGTCCTGCCGGGCGTCGCGCACGCGCTGCGCACCGAGGCGCACCGCACCCAGACCGAGATCGACCGACAGATCCGCGAGGGCGACGAGGAACTCACCAGCCTGGTGCAGGGCCTTGAGCACCAGTACGACGCCGCCGCCGGAGCCGAGAGCCGGGGCAACATGCTGGCGGAGCCGGCGGAGATCCCGTCCGCCGACGAGATCGGCTTGGAGTTCGAGCGTTTCCTCGCGGAGCGCGAGGGCGAGGGCTGACCCGGGCCCCGCGGCCCCGCACCCCCTCCCTCTAAGCTGCGGTCATGCTGACAGTGGGCCTGACCGGGGGCATCGGAGCCGGTAAGAGCGAGGTGGCGCGGCTCCTCGTGGGGCACGGCGCGGTCCTGATCGACGCGGACCGGATCGCCCGGGAAGTGGTCGAACCGGGGACCCCCGGTCTCGCCGCCGTGGTGGCCGCCTTCGGCCGGGACGTGCTCGCCGAGGACGGTTCCCTCGACCGGGCCGCCCTGGGTGCGATCGTCTTCGCGGACCCCGACGAGCTGGCCGTGCTCAACGGCATCGTGCACCCCCTCGTCCGGGAGCGGTCCGCCGAACTGAAGGCCACGGCGCCCGAGGACGCGGTCGTGGTGCAGGACGTCCCCCTCCTCACGGAGAACGGCTTGGCGGACCTCTACGACCTGGTGATCGTGGTCGACGTGGCGCCGCAGACGCAGCTGGACCGTTTGGTGCGGCTGCGCGGCATGAGCGAGGCGGACGCCCGGGCCCGGATGGCCGCCCAGGCCACCCGTGAACAGCGCCTCGCCGTCGCCGACATCGTGATCGACAACGACGTGTCGCGGGACGAACTGGGGGAGCGGGTGGCGCAGGTGTGGGAGGAACTGCTCCGTCGCGCGGCCACCGGGTGGCGCGGGGAGCGGCCGGAGGGAACGCCGACGGGGAATGCAACGAGCAGGAAGGGGCGTTGAACGGGTGAACGAGGGGAAGGGATGGAGCGTGCCCGAGCGTAGTGGATCACCCGGACGAAGCCCGGAGACGCATGTCATCGATTTCCGCGCCGCCGAGCAACTCCTCGCCGCGCGCGACCCCAGGGGGGCCGTGAAGCTGTTGGACCGGGTCATCGCCGCCCATCCGGAGAACACCGCGGCCAGGCTGCTGCGCGCGCGGGCCTTCTTCGCCGCGGCCCAGCTCAGGCCCGCCGAACTGGAGTTCACCATCGTGCTGGAGCGCGAACCCGACAACGCCTTCGCCCACTTCGCGCTCGCCCGGACCTACGAGCGGGCGGGCCGCCCCGAGCAGGCGCTGCGGCACTTCAGGCTCGCGGCGGCGTTGGACCCCAACCCCGAGTACACGGCCGCGGCCCGCTTCGAAGACTGACGCTGCCCGCGTCGGACGCGGAGCGCCCCACGGCGTCAACGCTCCGACGGCGGTTGGTAGGGCGGGACGTCCCGGCCCGGCTGGTAGTGCGGCCCCTGCCGGATGTGGCGGACGATCACGGCCGTGTCGACCACGGTGATCAGCCACAGCACCGCGCAGGCCGCGGCCCAGCCGGGGCGGCCGACCCAGGCGAAGGCGACCGTGCCGGCGAGCGCCCAGACCATTCCCCACAGGCTCAGCCAGAAACGCATGCGCAGCGGACTGCGCGCGGTCATCGGCTCACTGCCCGTACGCATCGCCACACACCCTCCTCGTCTGCACGGTACTCCCGTGCCGCCCGGTGCGGACGGCGAGCCGGGTGAACACGTACGGTGATGTCCGGGCACTTCTCGTGCGGGCGATCCGTTGAGCGGGGGACGGGGCAGCGGGTCGTCCCGCGGTGCCGACGCAGGCGCACGACGACCACGACGACAGGGGGCGTTCATGGGAGCGGAGCGGGGGACGACGCCGCTGGACGAAGCGGCGCGCACGGACGAGCAGTCCGCCCGGTGGCTGGCGGCACTGGAAGACCCGGGCATCGCGCCCGTCCGGGCGGAACTGCCGCCCGTCGACGACCTCCCCGACGTCCTGCTGGGACTCGCGGTGCCCCACGAAGCGGTGGCCGAGCTCCTGGCGCTGCGCGACCGGTTCGACCGGGACCCGAGTGCACGGCTGCTGCTGGAGCGGGCCGTCGCCGGACTGCTGCACCGCCCGGACGAGATCGGCGAGGGCATCGCGCCGCAGACCCTGCCGACCGGGGACGACCCCCTCGGACGCTGCTTCCCGATCTTCGTCTATCTGGCGGCGCTCCCGCACACCCGTGCGCTGCACCGGGCCCGCGGCATCGAGGACGAGGTCTCCCGCGCCTCCCTCGCCGACCTGGGACGTCAGATCGCCGTCCACCGCCGCCGGCACGGGGAGACCGGAACGACTCCGCCCGGCTGGTGCTCGCTCGCCTTCCGCGGCGAGCTCTACCAACTGGGACGGCTCCAGTTCCAGCGGGCGCAGCTGCTCGAAGGGCTCGCGCCGCTCGTCATCGAGGCCGGCTTGGCGAGCGACCCCACCGACCTCTGTGCGAGTCTCCACATCCCCGACTTCCGGGGTCCGTTGTCACCGGACGTCTGTGACCGGTCCCTGGAGCGGGCGCGCTCCTTCTTCGCGCGCCACTACCCCGAAGAGCGGTACCGCACCGCGGCCTGCTCCTCCTGGCTGCTGGACACGCAGCTCCGGACCCGGCTGCGCCCCGGGTCGAACATCGTGCGGTTCCAAGAGCGGTTCCGGTTCGGTCCGCCCGACAGCGAGCCCGATGACCAGAGCCCCGTGGCGTTCGTCTTCGGCGATCCCACGGTGCCGTGGGACGAGCTGCCCCGGCGCACCTCCGTCGAGCGGGCGATCGGTGACCACCTCAGGTCCGGCGGGCACTGGTACCACGGGCGGGGCTGGTTCCCGCTGTGACGCCGGGCGGGGTCCGGTGACCTCCGCGGTCCGGGTGCTCAGCGATCGCTCGCGCGCCCCCGGCCGAAGCCCGTCGGCTCCTCCGGGCCTCGGGTGATGCCCAGGCCCCCGGTGCTCCGCAGGCGCTCCATGTCCCTGCGGTCCCGCTTGGTCGGCCGACCGGTGCCGCGGTCCCGCACCCCGGCGACGGCCACGGCCTCGCGCGGCGGGGGCGGCGGGCTGTTGTCGACGTAGGCCTCGACGGCCACGGGTGCACCGACCCGCTTGCGCAGGACGCGCTTGACGATCACGATCCGCTCGCGCCCCGCGTGCCGCAGCCGCACCTCGTCGCCGACGCGCACCCCGTGGGCCGGCTTCACCCGCTCGCCGTTGACCCGGACATGGCCGCCGCGACATGCGGCCGCCGCCAGGGAGCGGCTCTTCACCAGGCGCACCGACCAGATCCAGCTGTCCACCCGGGCACTGCCCTGCGCGGGGTCGGGGGCCACCACGGGCCCGGTGCCCCCGCGCTCGGTGCTCGCGTCTGCATCCCCAAGGCCACCGGGGTCGTCCGTCCCGGCGCCGGAGGAGGAACCCGGTGCGGCCGGGCGAGAGGAACCCGGTGCGGCCGGGGGAGGGGGGCCGTCCGCCAGATCAGAAGCCATGCCCCGACCTTAGCCCGGTGCGTGCCCCGGACGCCGTGGATATTCCGCCCGAGCGGCCCACTCCGGGGTGCAACGGGGCGGGGGCCCCGGAATCCTGACATCCAGCCGCCCGCCGGACCCCGGTCCGGTCCTTCGACAGCCACCTGGTGGTGCGGAACCGGGAGGGAGCGCGTCCCGTGCACAGCGAGGCCACGACCGCCGCCCCCGGGGGCGGGCCTTGACCACCCGGACCCCCGAGGCCGAACCGGACCCGGCGCAGGAGCCCCGAACCGGGTTCCGCTTCCCCAGCGCCCAGACGGTCCTGGTCCTGGTCACCCTCGCCGTCTGGGCGCTCACCTTCCTGATCCCGCCGGGCACCTACGACCGTGACGCGCGGGGCGCCCCCGTCCAGGGCACGTACCACCGGGTCGATGCCTCGCAGAGCTTCGCCGACCGGCTGAACGACCTGTTCCTCGCCCCGGTCAACGGCCTCTACGGCATCCTCGACGCCCGGAGCGGGCAGGTCGGGCCCCAGCTGTCGGGCGAGTTGTTCGGCAGCGCCGGAGTCTTCCTCTTCGTCCTCGCGATCGGCGCGTTCATCACCGTCGTCTTCGCGACGGGCGCACTGGACCGCGGCATCGAACGGCTCGCGCACCGACTGCGGAGCCGGGGCTGGTTGCTCATCGCGGGCGTCATGGTGGTCTTCTCGGTGCTCGGCACGGTCGAGGGCTTCGCCGAGGAGACCCTCGGCTTCTACGGGCTGGTGGTGCCGCTGATGCTCGCCCTCGGCTACGACCGGATGACGGCCGTGGGCACGATCATCCTCGGTGCCGGGGTGGGCGTCATGTGTTCCACCGTCAACCCCTTCGCGACGGGGGTCGCCTCCGCCGCCGCCGGGATCTCGCTGGGCGACGGCATCGTGCTGCGGTTCGTCATGTGGGTGGTGCTCACCTCCGTCACCATCACGTACGTCGTCCGGTACGCCCGGCGGGTGCGTGCCCGTCCCGAGCGGTCGGTGTCCGGGTTCCTGCCCGGTGACCGGGCGCTCGCCGCGGCCGGCGGCCCCGATGCGGCGGTCCCGGAACTGACGGGCACCCACCGGGCCGTCCTCGCGCTCACCACCCTGGTCTTCTCCTTCATGATCTTCTCGGTGGTGCCCTGGGCGTCCGCGCTCACCGGGCGCGCGGACGCGGTCCCGTACGGATGGGAGCTCGGCTGGTCGTTCCCCGAACTCGCGGCGCTGTTCCTCGTCGCGGCCGTCCTGGTCGGGATCGTCGCGCGGATGGGCGAACAGCAGCTGAGCGCCACCGTGGTCCGGGGCGCGGCGGACTTCCTCTCCCCGGCGCTGGTCATCGTCCTCGCCCGCGGCATCACGGTCATCATGAACAACTCGCAGATCACGGACACCGTGCTGCACTCCATCGAAGGGGTCGTGGCGGGCACCTCGTCCGCCGGGTTCGCGGTGATCGTCTTCCTGGTGAACCTCCCGCTGGCGTTCCTGATCCCCTCCAGCTCCGGGCACGCCACGCTCGCCATGCCGATCCTCGCGCCGCTCGCCGACTTCGCGGGGGTGTCCCGGGCGGTCGTCGTCACGGCCTGGGCGGCGGCGAGCGGCTGGATGAACCTCTGGGTGCCCACGACGGCCGTCACCATCGGCGGGGTCGCCCTGGCGAAGGTCGGGTACGACCGGTACCTGAGGTTCGTGTGGCCGTTGCTGGCGATCCTGGCGGTCCTGGTCTGCGGATTCCTGGCGCTCGGCGCGGTGCTCGGCTGATCCGCTCCGACCGGTGCCGTCCGTCTGCTGCGGGCGCGCCGCCGGGTGCCTACCGTGGTCCCATGGGGCACGCGGGAGCCATCGGGGACGCCGGGGCCGTCGAGGACGCCGCACGGACCGTCCGGGACCCGGACGGGTTGGCCGCGCTGGACGTGCGGATCACCGACTGCGCCGCCTGTCCACGGCTCGTCGCGTGGCGGGAGGAGACCGCGCGGGTCAAGCGCCCCGCCCATCGTGACCAGGAGTACTGGGCGCGGCCGGTCCCCGGGTTCGGGCCGCCCGACGCCGCGCTGTTGCTCGTGGGCCTCGCCCCCGCCGCGCACGGTGCCAATCGCACGGGGCGCATGTTCACCGGCGACCGCTCGGGCGACGTGCTGTACGCGGCGCTGCACGCCCTCGGACTGGCCTCCGCACCCCACACCGAGGCGGCCGACGACGGACTGGCCCTGCGGGGGGTGCGCATCACCTCCCCCGTGCACTGCGCGCCACCCGCCAACCGCCCCAGCCCGGGGGAACGGGACACCTGCCGGCCCTGGCTCGTCCGTGAGCTGGAGCTGCTGCGCCCCACCCTGCGGTCCGTCGTGGTGCTGGGCGCCTTCGGCTGGCAGGCGTTGTGGCCCGCGCTCGCGGCGGCCGGCTTCGCGGTGCCGAGGCCCCGCCCCGCCTTCGGCCACGGAACCCGGGTGGGCGTCGGGTCGCGGCCCGCCGGCCCGGAGCCGGGCCGGACCGCGGGCGGGCCGGGACCCACCGTCTTCGGCTGCTACCACGTCAGCCAGCGCAACACGTTCACCGGTCGGCTCACCCCCGCGATGCTGCGGCGGGTGCTCGCCACGGCGGCCGGGGCGGCGGGGGTGCTCCCGGCCCGAGATGCTCCCGGGGACGTCAGTCCTGGGGCACCGCCACCGTCGCCGTGATCTCCACGAGCTGGCCGGGGTAACCGAGAAGGGTGACTCCCATGATCGTCGAGGAGTGCGGGCCACGGCTCAGACCGCTGGCCTGGACCACCTCCCAGACCGCGTCCAGCGTCTCGTGCGCATCGCTGACCACGTACACATCGGTGTAGACGACGTCTTCCAGTGCGGCGCCGACGGCCTTCGCCTGCTCGGTGAGGTTCGCGATGACCTGCTCGGTCTGACGGACCGCGTCGCCGGGGCCGACGAGTTCGCCCGCCGGGTCCAAGGGGACGGAGCCGGACAGGAAGGCGAGCCGGGTGCCGGCCTCCACCACGGAGGCGTGCGCGTAGGTGGGCGGGGTGAACAGGGACGGGACGGTGACACGACGGATCATGGGGCTCCTCGGCCGGACGCGGGCCCCGCACCCGGTCGGGGCGGGACGTACCAGGCACGATCATGTGGTGCCCGCAGCGATCCTCGCATCCGATTATCGGAACGCGGTGTTCCCCTTGCCTCGATCCGTGCGCTCCGCCGGCCGTCCGCACCTAGGCTTGCCGCCCATGGTCACCCCTTCCGCGCACCCGCGTCCGGAACCCTCCGACGAGCTCCCGCCGGCCGCGGACGGTTGCCCCGTCCGGGGCGCCCGCCGTGCGCCCCAGGACCCCGCGGACCGGCTGCTCGACGACCCCTTCACCGCCTACGCGGCCCTGCGCGCCACCGCTCCCGTCCACCGGATCGCCGGACCCGACGGCACCCCCGCCTGGCTCGTCACCCGCTACGAGGACGTGCGGTCCGGGCTCGCGGACCCCCGGCTCTCGCTCGACAAGAAGAACGCCCTGCCGGGCGGTTACCACGGCTTCCGGCTGCCGCCCGCGCTCGACGCCAACCTGCTGAACATGGACCCTCCCGACCACACCCGCATCCGCCGTCTCGTGGCGCGCGCCTTCACCCCGCGCCGGATCGAGCGGCTCCGGGAACCGATCCGCCGCGCGGCGCACGCCCTGGTCGACGGTTTCGGCTCCACCGGCCGCGTCGACCTCGTCACCGCGTACGCGGGGCCGTTGCCCATCACCGTCATCGGCGACCTCCTGGGGGTCCCGGAGGGCGACCGGCTCGACTTCCGGAGCTGGACCGAGACGCTCCTCGGCCCGGAGCGCCCCGACCCGGTCGCCGCGAAGGAGACGATGGGGGCGATGCTGCGCTTCTACACCGGACTCGTCGCCGACAAGCGCCGCGCCCCCGGGGACGACCTGCTGTCCGACCTCGTCGCCGTCCGCGACGAGACCGCCGAACCGTCGCCGTCCGGCCCGCCCGGCCCGCCCGGGTCCGCAGCGGACGGGCGACTCACCGAGGACGAACTGGTCTCGCTGGCCTTCCTCATCCACTTCGCCGGCTACGAGAACGCCGTCCACCTCATCGGCAACGCCGCCCTCGCCCTGCTGACCCACCCCGAGGCGTCCGCCGAACTGCGTGCCGACCCCGCGCGGTGGCCCGCCGCGGTCGACGAGTTGACCCGCTACGACACTCCCGCGCTGCTCGCCTTCCGCCGGTTCCCCACCGAGGACGTGCGGATCGCCGGGGTCACCGTCGGGGCAGGGGAGACGGTGTTCCTCTGCCTGGCGTCGGCGAACCGGGACCCGGACCGCTTCCCCGACGCCGACCGGCTCGACCTGTCCCGGGACGCCTCGGGCCACCTGGCCCTCGGCCACGGCATCCACTACTGCCTGGGTGCCTCGCTCGCCCGGTTGGAGGCGGAGGTCGCCCTCGCGGTCCTCCTCGAACGCCTGCCGGGGCTCGCGCTGGACGTCGATCCGGCGGCCCCCCTGCCGCGCCGGCGCACCCTGCGGAACAGGGGTCTGCGGGAACTGCCCGTCAGATTCTGAGCCCCGCCGATGAGTTCCGGTCCTCCGTACGGTCCACCCCGCACAGCCGTCGCCGTCCGGAGGAGGAACGATGTCGTTTCCGCAGATCGTCACGCGAGCGGAGTGGGTGAGTGCGCGGGAGGACCTGTTGGCCAAGGAGAAGGCCGTCACCCGCGCGCGGGACGCGCTCAACGCGGAGCGGCGCAGACTGCCGATGGTCGAGGTGCGCACGGAGTACGTCTTCGACGGCGCCGACGGGGCGGTGACGCTGCGGGACCTCTTCGAGGACCGGGACCAGCTCATCGTCCTGCACTTCATGTTCGCCCCCGAGTGGGAGTCGGGCTGCGTCGGTTGCTCCGCCTTCCTCGACCAGATCGGGAACCTGGCCCACCTCAGGGCGCGCAGTACGGCCTTCGTCGCCGTGTCCCGGGCCGCGTTCACCCGCATCCTGCCGTTCCAGGCGCGGATGGGCTGGTCGGTGCCCTGGTACTCGTCGGGCCGGTGCGACCGCGACGCCGACTTCAACACCGACTTCGGCGCCACGGTGCGGGAGGGCGGCCGGCTCGTCGAACGGTCCGGGGTGAGTTGCTTCCTGCGGCACGGGGAGCGGCTGTTCCACACCTACTCGACCACGGAACGCGGTCTCGACGGACTCGGTTCGACGGCGAGCCTCCTCGACCTGACCGCGCTCGGCCGGCAGGAGGAGTGGGAGGAACCCCGAGGGCGCGGGCTGGGCCACGGTGCCCGGGACGCCGGCGGCTGGTTGCGGTACCACGACGAGTACGAGGACTGACGCCGCGGACGGACAACGGGCGACGGCACCCCCGAGGGCCGGGGGGCGGGGTCACGGGCGGGGGTCAGAGGTCGGAAAAAGGGTCCGACCGGCGGCACCCCCACGGGCCGCCGGTCGGACCGGGTGACCGGGCGACACCCCCAGGGTCGCCGGTCAGGCCGTCACGGGACGGCACCACGTGGGTGTCGTTCCCGTGACGCGGCATAGAGCCAGATAGAGCGGTATGGGCGGGGTGTAGGGGACCGTCGCCGCCGGCCGGTGGATCAGCCCCGGGGGGCGGCCTCCGTCCGGGAGCAGGGCCCCGTTCACGTAGTGGGCGGGTGCGGGCCAGTGCAGCGCCACGTCCGAGCCCGCGGGGACGATCCACCACCAGCGGTCCCGGTCGTCGGCGTACACACAGCCGATCCGGGGCAGTCGGGGGACCATCCGGCGGGCGTGGGCCTCGGGCACCGACACCGCGTCGCAGCCGAGCGGGAGGGACATGCCCGCGGGCAGTGCCAGGCGCGGCGAGCAGGTGGTGCGCGTACGCCCCCGTGCCCTGCGGTGACGTTCCCGGGCGACCAGGGTGTCGAGACTCAACGTCCGTGCGGTCGTCACAGCCATTCGGCCCCCGTCCCGCGGAACGCCTCCGCACGGGCGCCCGGGACCGTCTTGCCGCCCACCGGTTCGGCGGCCCGCGGCAGTTCGGCCCAGACCAGCAGGCCCGGCCCGGTCTCCTGGGCACCCCAGGCGCTGGAGACCGCCGCGACGAGCAGCAGGCCCCGGCCGTGCTCCTCCTCGGGCCGCTGTGACGAGGGCCGGGGCTCGCCCGGGGCACACCCCTCGTCGCTGACGGCTATGCGCACCTTTTCGGTGTCGTCGTGCAACTCGCAGACGATCAGGGTGGAAGCGGTGTGCACGATGGCGTTGGTGACCAGCTCGGACACCACGAGATCGGCCGCGTCGCAGGTGTCCTCACAGACGGACCAGCCGGACAGCCGGGCCCGTGTGAGGCGCCTGGCCTGTGCGGGCGAGCCCGGATGTGCAGCCAACTCGAAGCGGAAGCGGCGCCTGGCAGCCTCGCCAGGAGGCGCCCCGGCTGCCTCGGCACCGATACCCATTTCGGCAGCCTCTGTTCCTAACGGCGCGGACGGAATCACGTTTGCCACTATCTCCCCGCCGTGAACACTTGGCAAGTGGCACTCTGAAAATTGCAGAGTGCAGTGTGCCCGGCGAGGGGCACATGGCACACTGCTCGCAACAGCACGCGAAGCGGCCCCAGTTGGGTCCGCTGTTCTGTGCTGCCTGATCATCGGTGACTCTCCGGAGGTGGACGTGAGCGAACCGCGGTCCGCGCCGACCGTCGGCCAGGTCGTGCTCGGTCGTCGCCTCCAGGACCTGCGGGAGCGCGCCGGACTGAAGCGTGAGGAAGCCGCCCAGGTCCTCCGGGTCGCCCCCGCCACCGTCCGCCGCATGGAGAACGCCGAAGTCGCCCTCAAAATCCCGTACGTGCAGCTCCTGCTGAAGGCGTACGGGGTCGCCGACGACGAGGCCGACACCTTCGTCACCCTGGCGGAGGACGCCAACCGCCCCGGCTGGTGGCAGCGCTTCCACGAGGTGCTGCCGGGCTGGTTCTCCATGCACGTCAGCTTGGAGGGGTCGGCGAGCCTCATCCGGACGTATGAACCCCACTTCGTGCCCGGACTGCTCCAGACGGAGGACTACGCACGCGCGGTGCTCCGCTCCGGTGCCGTGGGGCAGACCCGTCCCGAGGACATCGAGGGGCACGTCGCGCTGCGCATGCAACGGCAGGACCTGCTCACCCGCGAGGACGCCCCGCGGCTGTGGGTCGTCATGGACGAGACCGTGCTGCGCCGTCCGGCCGGCGGTCCCGAGGTGATGCGCGACCAGATCGACAAACTGCTGGACCGCACGGCGCTGCCGAACGTCACCCTCCAGATCGCCCAGTTCGAGTCGGGTCCGCACCCCGGCACGTACGGCCCCTTCGTGCTGTTCCGCTTCACCGTGCCGGAACTGCCCGACATGGTGTACAGCGAGTACCTGACCGGTGCCGTCTACCTCGACGCACGTCCCGAGGTCGCCCGGCATCTTGAGGTCATGGACCGCATGGCGGCCCAGGCCGCCACAGCACATCGCACGAAGGAGATCCTGCGGGATCTCCGCAAGGAGCTATGAATGGATCGACAGGGGATATACAACGGCATGCCCGCTCGGGAACTCGGCGCCGAGGGCTGGCACAAGCCCTGGAGCGGGGGCAACGGCGGGAACTGCGTCGAAACCATGAAGCTGGCCGACGGCCGGGTGGCCGTGCGTCAGTCCGCGGATCCGGACGGGCCGGCGCTGATCTACACGCGTGGAGAGATCAGGGCGTTCATCCAGGGGGCCAAGGCGGGTGAGGCCGACTTCCTGCTCTCCTGAACCGACCGGCTCCCGCACCGCGCACCACCCGGGACCGCGCCTCTCGGTCGACCGGCCAGGGCCTCTGCTGCCCGCCCGGACTCGTACCGTCCTCCCCCACGTCCGCCCGCGGCGCTCTTGCGGACCGATCGGGCGCGCACGGCCCCGTCCGCGGCCCGTCATGACACCGCCGTCGGCGGTCGCACCCGGCACCTGACGTCCCCCCTCCGCACCCCGCCGTCCCCCCGCGGCGTCGGGTCGTTCCGGCACGGCAACGGAAGGGGCGCCCCGCCGTGCACCGCCCGACCGGTGCACGGCGAGCGGTGCACGGCCCGGGCGCCCTCGGCGGGGCGCACGGTCAGGCGCGCATCGGGCGGTCCTCCGGCCCGATCGGCACGGGCAGTCCGCTCGTGCCGACCAGGTACCGGTCGACCGCCGCCGCCACCGCCCGGCCCTCCGCGATCGCCCACACCACCAGCGACTGACCGCGCGCCGCGTCACCCGCGGCGAACACGCCCGGGCGGTTCGTGGCGAAGGAACGGTCCCGGGCGATGCCCCCGCGGACGTCCACCTCCACGCCCAACCCCGACAACAGCCCGTCGTCCCGGTCGGGACCCGAGAACCCGAGCGCCAGCAGCACCAGATCGGCCCGCAAGGTCCGCTCCGACCCCCGCAACGGCTTCCGCCGCGCATCGACGTCGGCCACCCGCACCCCGCGCACCCGGCCGTCCGCGTCCCCCTCGAAACCCAGGGTCGACGCGGCAAACAGCCGCGCGTCGGCGTCCGACACGGGCGCACTGTGCAACCGGGCGCCCTCCTCGTGCGCCGCCGACAACCGGTAGACCCGGGGGTACGTGGGCCAGGGTTCCCCCGCCCCGCGGTCCGGCTCCGGCAGGACGTTGATGTCCAACTGGGTCACCGACGCGGCACCTTCGCGCAGCGCCGTGCCCAGACAGTCCGAGCCGGTGTCCCCACCGCCGATGATGACGACGTGCCGTCCCGCGGCCGACAGCGGGGACACCTCCAGATCCCCCTCGCACACCCGGTTCGCCCAGGGCAGGTACTCCATCGCCTGGTGGATGCCCGTCAACTCCCGCCCCGGCACCGGCAGCTCGCGCCACGCCGTCGCCCCCGTGGCCAGGACCAGCGCGTCATGACGGGACAGCAACTCCTGCGCACCGCACCCACGGCCCACCGCGGTGCCCGGGTGGAACTTCGTCCCCTCGTCCCGCATCTGCGCCAGCCGCCGGTCCAACTGCCCCTTGTCCATCTTGAACGCGGGTATCCCGTACCGCAGCAGCCCGCCGATCCGGTCCTCCCGCTCGTACACGACCACCGTGTGCCCGGCCCGGGTCAGCTGTTGCGCCGCGGCGAGCCCCGCCGGCCCCGAACCCACCACCGCCACCGTCCGCCCCGACAGCCGCTCGGGGGGCCGGGGCGGCAGCAGTCCGTCGGCCCACGCCCGGTCCGCTATCGCGGCCTCCACGTTCTTGATCGTGACCGCCGGCTGGTTGATCGCCAGCACGCACCCGGCCTCGCAGGGCGCGGGACACAACCGTCCGGTGAACTCCGGGAAGTTGTTGGTGGCGTGCAGCCGGTCGCTGGCCGCCCGCCAGTCGTCGCGCGCCACGAGGTCGTTCCAGTCCGGGATCAGATTGCCCAGCGGACACGCCTCGTGGCAGAACGGGACCCCGCAGTCCATGCAGCGGTCGGCCTGCCGCCGGACCAGGGGCAGCAGCGCCCCGGGCACGTACACCTCGTCCCAGTCCCGGACCCGTTCCTCCACCGGGCGGCGCGGCCACTCCTCGCGCCCCGTCCGTAGGAACCCCTTGGGGTCGGCCATGGCCGTCTCCCTCGTGTGCGCTCCCGAGCCACGATACGCCGCGCCGGTGAGCGGGGGCGCGGCCCGGCTCACCGGGCGAGCGCCAGCACGTACAGCGCGCAGGACGCGAGCGCGGCGCCCGTACGGACGTGGTTGGCGCGCGTCCACTCGCGCGCCCAGGTCCGCCAGTACCCGGCGGTGTCCGGTCCTGCGGGGTCGACCTCCGCCAGCGCGTCGTTGCGCGGGAAGTGCGCCACGGCACTGAGCCCGAGGGTCCCGAACAGGTACAGTCCGGCGCCCGCCAGCAGCAGCACCCCGGTCGACCCGGGCCAGGACACCAGGGTGAACCCGACGATCACCGCGCTCAGCACCGCGCCGCCCGCGAACGCCACCATGACCCAGGGGCTCAGCGCCGTCCGGTTGATGGCCTGCATCGCCGCGACGCCCTGGGGCGGCGGCAACGAGACCAGCGCCCGCATCACGAAGGTGGAGAACGCGTACAGCGCCCCCGCCGTCAACCCGCACAGCAGTGCCCCCGCGAACACCACCACGAAGAACGCCCCGTCGATCATCACCGCTCCCCTCGTCCGGGGCCCGGTCCCGGGCCCGTGCTCCCAGTCAAGCCCCGGCCGCCTCGGCCGACCATGGCCGAGACGCGCACCGGCATGCGTCTGCGTACCCCCCCGCCCGGTGGCCCGCACCCGGCCCGGGGAGGATGGACCCGTGCGCCTGCAACCGATCACCTGGGACCGGCTCGCCCACGCCCTCGTCGAGCGGCTGCTCGCTCCGGAGGCCGACCGCGGACCCGACCCCGCCGCGGACCACGACACCGACCGCACCTGGCTGCGGATCGCCCTCGACGCCGCTCCGGCGGCCCGGCCCGCGGACCTGGCACAGCGGCTGGCCGAAGCGCTGCGGACGCGCGGCCGGGCCGCCGTGGTCATCGGGACGGAGGGCTTCCACCGTCCCGCCTCGCTCCGCTACGAACACGGCCGCGAGGACCCCGACTCCTACTACGACGGCTGGCTCGACACCGGCGCCCTGTGGCGGGAGGTGTTCGCGCCGCTGGACCCGGGAGGCACCGGCCTGGTGTTGCCCGACCTGTGGGACCCCGTCACGGACCGCGCCACCCGCAGCGCCCCCGCCGCCCTGCCGCCGGGCGGTGTGCTGCTGCTGCACGGCCCGTTCCTGCTCGGACACTGGTTCCCGTTCGACCTCACGGTGCACCTGGGGCTCTCCGCGGCGGCCTTGGAGCGCCGTACGCCCGCGGCGCAGCAGTGGACGCTGCCCGCCTTCGCCCGGTACGCGTCCGAGGTCGATCCGGCGGCCGTGGCGGACGTCCTCGTACGGGCTGACGACCCCGGGCGGCCGGCGTGGAACGGCTGACCCGGGGCGTCTCGGGTGCGGCCCCCTCCCGGTGCGGTGACAATGGAGGGCGCCGGGACTAGCGACGCGTCCCGCGCCGCGCCGGCCGTCCGGCACCGGGAGGTACCGCATGACCACCGCCGGAGACATCATGCACCGGGGCGCCCAGTGGATCCCCGCCCACGAGACCCTCGACCGTGCCGCCCAGCTGATGCGGGACCTGGGGGTCGGTGCCCTCCCCATCGCCGACGCCGACGAACGCCTCTGCGGCATCCTCACGGACCGCGACATCGTGATCGAGTGCGTGGCGATGGGCCACGACCCGGCCAAGGTCACCGCGGGCGACCTGGCCCAGGGCACCCCGCGCTGGGTCGACGCGGGCGCCGACGTGGACGAGGTGCTGAACGAGATGCAGGGTCATCAGATCCGGCGGTTGCCGGTCCTGGAGGACAAGCGTCTGGTCGGCATGATCAGCGAGGCGGACCTCGCCGGGCACCTGTCCGACGAGCAGATCGCCCACTGGGTCGAGA
Source organism: Streptomyces sp. NPDC059816 (assembly GCF_042732055.1). NCBI lineage: Bacteria > Bacillati > Actinomycetota > Actinomycetes > Kitasatosporales > Streptomycetaceae > Streptomyces > Streptomyces sp. NPDC059816. Next base: position 123,689 of record NZ_JBHWIQ010000002.1, on the reverse strand, counting down.
GCGTGTACGCCACGCGCTGACCCCGCCCGGAACTCAGAGCCAACCGTTGCGGCGGAACCCCCGGTACACCAGGACGCACGCCGTGGCGATCACGGTGAGCACGGCCGGGTAACCGTACGGGGACCGGAGTTCGGGCATGTGCGTGAAGTTCATGCCGTAGACCCCGCACACCATCGTCGGGACCGCGATGATGGCCGCCCAGGCGGTGATCTTCCGCATGTCGGCGTTCTGGGCCACCGTCACCTGCGCCAGATGGGCCTGGAGGATCGAGTTGAGGAGGTCGTCGAAGGCGCTGATCTGCTCGCCGACCCGCAACAGGTGGTCGGCGACGTCCCGGAAGTACGTCTGCATCTCCGGGTCCACGGACCGCGTCGGGTGACCGGAGAGGATCTGGAGCGGTCGGTTCAGGGGGAGGACGGCCCGCTTCAGCTCCAGCAGTTCGCGCTTGAGCTGGTACACCCGGCCGGGGTCGACCCGGGCACCGCCCTCGGCGAACACCGCGGACTCGATCTGGTCCATGTCGGCCTGGATCGCGTCGGTGACCCGGAGGTAGTCGTCGACCACGTGGTCGGCCACGGCGTGCAGCACCGCGGCCGGCCCCTTTGCCAGCCGCTCCGGCTCGGACTCCAACTCCTCCCGGACCGGGCCGAGCGAACCGTGCTGGCCGTGCCGGACGGTGATGACGAACCCGCGGCCGACGAAGACCATGAGCTCCCCGGTGTCCACCACCTCGCTGGTCGCGGTGAGTTCGGCGTGCTCCACGTAGGCGACGGTCTTGAACACCGCGAACAGCGTCTCCCCGTAGCGTTCCACCTTCGGCCGCTGGTGCGCGTGGACGGCGTCCTCCACCGCGAGGGGGTGCAGGTCGAACAGCTCGGCGATGCCCGCGAACTGTTCCTCCGTCGGTTCGTGGAGCCCCATCCAGAAGAAGCCGTCGCCGCGGGCGCGGACCCGTTCCACGGCCCGGGCCAGCGCCTCGCCGGTCAGCGCCGGCCCGTCCGTCTGCCGCACCCCGCCCTGGTAGCGCACGCAGTTGACGACGGCCGAACCCAGCGGGGAGCGGGCGGGGTGGCTGAGGTCGACCCGCCGGCGGCCACGGGTCAACTGCGCCACCTTGCGCAGGCCGCCGACTCCCCGGAGGCCACCGGCCTTCCGCAGACTTCCCGCCATCGACATGCCGAACTCCTCGCGTCGTACTGCGATGTGGCGGGTCAGTCTGCCAGCCCCCGGGGTGCCGTGGGGACGTGGGCGGGGGTCCCCCAGTGCTCCCGCTCACCCTGGTGGCCTGCGGGTTCGCCCCTCGCGCCCCTTGCGCAACAGCGGGCTCCGCACGTCCCGACCGGCGCTAGACTCCGCCGCCCCGACGAGGAGCCGCATTCCGGTCCGCTCGCCGGGTGAGCAGGGTCAACGCGCTCAGCGGGAGCAACAGCAGCGCGGCCCAGAGGTTCAGCCAGGCGTACCCGGCCGCCGCCACCACGAGTCCCGCAAGGGCGCCGCCCACCCCCGCTGCCGCGCTCATGACCAGGTCGGACAGGCCCTGGGCAGCTGCCTGCGCGGCCTTCGGGACCGACTCGGTGAGCAGCGCCGAACCGGCCACCAGCGCCGCCGACCAGCCCAGCCCCAACAGGAAGAGACCGGCCGCGGTCCGGCCGTGCGCACCGCCCGAGGTACCTGCGAGGAGAGCGGCGCACGCCAGCAGCACCACCGACAGTCCGATCACCGCATCGCGCCCCAGCCGGTCCGACAACCACCCCATGACCGGGGAGAAGGCGTACATGCCGGCGATGTGACCGCTGATCACCAGACCGATCAGCTCGATGCCGGCGCCGTGGTGCCCTAGGTGCACCGGGGTCATCGCCATGACCCCCACCATCACCGTGTGCCCGAGCGTGACGGTCACCAGCGCCAGCCGGGCCCGGGGCGACGCCGAGACGGCCGCGAAGCCCACGCGCAGGGTGCCGCCCCGCCCCGGCGCCGCATCGCCGGGGGACAGGGCGCGGGCCACCAGCAGCGGATCGGGTCGCATCAGGAGCGCGACCACCCCCGCGGCGGCCAGGAACACCCCCACCGCCCACAGGAACGGCCCGGCGGTCTCCGGCACCCCGAGCGGGGCGGCGCTCGCCCCGGCCGGACCCGCGATGTTCGGGCCGAGGACCGCGCCGATGGTGGTGGCCCACACGACGTGGGAGATGGCCCGTGCCCGGTGGCCGGGTTCCGCGAGGTCCGCCGCGGCGAACCTCGCCTGGAGGTTCGCCGCGGTCGCCGCACCGAACGCCGCCATGCCGAGCAGCAGCAGCGGGAAGCTGTCCACCACCCCCGCGACCACGATCACCCCGGCGCCGACCGCTCCGATCAGGTACCCCAGCACCAGCCCGGCGCGTCGGCCGCGGGCGTTCATCAGCGCCGCCAGCGGCAGCGCCAGGAGGGCCGTCCCGGCGACCGTCGCGGTGGGGGCGAGCCCCGCCAGGGAACCGGTTCCGCTGACCTCCTCGGCCAGCACCGCGGACAGGGCCACCCCGATGGCGACCCCGAGTCCGCCGAGTATCTGGCTGGATATCAGGGCGGTCGACACCCGTCGGCGCAGCGCGGGCAGGTCCTCCGGGACGGCCACCGGGTTCGTCACCGCGACGCTCGGGCCGCGGTCGGGTCCGGGCCGGGGGACCGTGGTGTCGGGTTCGGGCGTGCTGGAAGGATTCACCGACGCAGTCTGACAGGGCACCTGCCCCTCGGAACACTCAATTGACCTGCGCAAACAGCGGGGAGCCCTTAGAACAGGGGTTGCGGCAGGACGCCCTCCAGCGCCAGCAGCGTCCGCTTGGCCTCCAGCCCGCCCCCGAAGCCGCCGATGCCGCCGTCCCGCTCGACGACCCGGTGGCAGGGCACGACGACGGGCAGCGGGTTGGCGCCCATGGCCGCCCCCACGGCCTGCGCGGCGCCGGGCTGTCCGACCCGACCGGCCAACTCCCCGTACCCCGCGACCGCGCCGTAGGGCACGCCCGCCAGCAGCTCCCGCAGCACCTCGCGGTGGAACCCCGAGACCAACGACCAGTCCAGGGGCACGGTGAAGGTGCGCAGTTCGCCGGCGAAGTACGCCGCCACCTGGCGGATCGCCTCCGCGAGCAGCGGGTCGGCGGGGGCGTGCACAGGCCGGGTGCCCAGCCGGGCCGCCAGGGCGTCCAGGGTGTCGTCCCGCACCGCGTCCGTGGAGTGGAAGCCGACCGTGACCAGACCCCGGTCCGTGGTGACCAGGAGCAGCGGGCCGATGGTGCTGTCGACGACCTCCCAGGCGGGGGCCCGGGTGCCCGGGCGGAGGCCGCCGGACCCACCCGTGCCGCCCGTGCTGGCGCTGCTGTCCGTGCCCTCGGCGTGCTGCCCGTCGTCCCTGCTCACCATGCGGCCCACCGTACGCCCACCCCCTGACAGCGCGGGCCCGCCGCCGTCAGTCGACCTGACCGAGCGCCTCCGCCACGACGTCGGGGGTGTTGGTGATGATGCCGTCCACGCCGTTGCGGGCGGCCAGCCGCGCCTCCGGCGCCGCGTTCACCGTCCAGGTGTTCACCTCCAGACGGCGGCCGTGCGGCCCGCCGAAGCTCTGCACGGCCGCCACGTACGCCGCGGACACCGTGCTGTGCTTCGGGTTGATCTGGTCCGTGAACTGCGCGTACCAGGGCAGTGCCGCGAGCGAGGGGGTGCCGAGGAAACCGGTGCGCACGTCGGGGCGGGCGCCGTGCAGGGTACGGATGCTGTCCGTGCTGAAGCTCTGGACGACGAGCCGGTTCCTGAGATGGCGCTGGTTGAGCCAGCGTTCCTCGCCGAGCACCCGCAGGACGTCGTCCTCGATCCCCGGGTACTGCTCCGGGGCCTTGATCTCCATGAGCAGCTTCTGGTCGTTGACGTCGACCCGCCGCAGGTAGTCGCGCAGGGTGGGCACCCGGGTGCCCGCGTACTCCTCGCCCTTCCAGCCGCCCGCGTCCAGGCGGGAGACCTCCGCCGCGGTGAAGTCGGCGACCTTCCACGGCGACCGTCCGGGGAAGACCTGTTCGGCGTTGGTGGTGCGCTGGAGGTCGGTGTCGTGGATCACCACGAGGACGCCGTCCTTGGTGCGCTGGACGTCGTTCTCGACCCAGTCGACGCCCAGCTGGTCCGCCCGGTCCACCGCGGCGAGGGTGTTCTCGGGCGCCTGGGCCGAAGCGCCGCGATGGGCGATCACGGCCACCTGGTCCTCGGTGGCGAGGGCCTGGCTGGACAGGGCGGGCAGGACCACGGCCGCCGCGCCCAACACGACGACCGAGGACACCGCTCCCGTCCGTAGGGGTACCGGCAGTTTTCGCATCATATGAACGAGCACGGGGTCGACCCTGCCAGCACCATCGCAACGGACCGTGTACGGCGCGTGCACACGCGCGGAACGGATGACCCGGTCGGACGCATGTCCGACGCGGAAGCGGGACCGAGGGTGCGGAGCGGAACGAACACGATTCTTTGAACCGGAATCGCTCGTACGTTCCTTCTGGGGTCATAATCTCGTTGCAGCCCATGACGTTCCGGGCCCTGGGAAGGGGGAAACGGACGCCAACAGGGGGGTTCGCACAGAGCGAAAGGCAAACCGTTTCATGCAAGGCACCGTCGACGGCTTCAGCTACGGATGGGTCACCCCGGTCATCGCGTACGTGATGGCCTGCCTGGGCGCGGGGCTCGGCCTGCGCTGCACCACCAGATCGCTGCTCATCACCGACTCCTGGCGGCCCGGCTGGCTGCTGATGGGCTCCGCGGCCATCGGCTCCGGCATCTGGACCATGCACTTCGTCGCGATGATGGGCTTCACCATCCAGGAAACGCCCATCCGCTACGACGTCAAGCTGACGTTCGCCAGCCTGGCCGTGGCGATCGTCATGGTCGGCGTGGGGGTCTTCATCGTCGGCTACAAGGGCGCGACCAAGGCTTCCCTGTTCACCGGCGGCACCCTCACCGGCCTCGGCGTCGCCTCCATGCACTACATGGGCATGGCGGCCATGCACATGAACGGGCGCCTCGTCTACGACACCGGTGTCGTCGTCCTGTCGGTCGTCGTCGCCGTGGTCGCCGCGACCGCCGCCCTGTGGGCCGCCGCCCAGGTGCGCGGCTTCCGCTGGACGCTCGGCGCCAGCCTGGTCATGGGCATCGCCGTCACCGGGATGCACTACACGGGGATGGCCGCGCTCAGCGTGAAGCTCCACGGAATCCCCGGCAACCCCGACGGCGACTCGCCCGCGGAACTGCTCACCCCGATGCTGATCGGTCCGCTGGTGTTCCTGCTGCTCGCCGGCGTGGTTGTGATGTTCGACCCGATGCTCATCATGGGCCGCACGGAGTGGGAGACCGCCCGGGCCCGCGACGAAGCCCGGCTGGCGCCCCCCGCACCGGCCGACCCGTCCCTCTTCGACACCTCCGGCCCGGTCCCCGCCCCGTCCGCCGCCCCGCCCGGCCCGCAGAACTGGTGACCCGCATCGGGCCGGCCCGCACGACGCGGCGCCGGCCCGGTCGGCGCCGCCTCCGCGCCCGGCCCGCCCCCGATGTCAGTGGCGCGCCGTACGGTGGGTGTCATGCGGCCCGTATCCCATATCGAACGCACGGTGGCACCCTTCGAGGTCGTCAGCCCCTTCAGCCCCAGTGGCGACCAGCCCGCGGCCATCGCCGAGCTCGACCGGCGCATCCGCGCGGGTGAGAAGGACGTCGTCCTGCTCGGGGCGACCGGCACCGGCAAGTCCGCGACCACCGCGTGGATGATCGAGAAGCTCCAGCGCCCCACCCTGGTGATGGCACCGAACAAGACCCTGGCCGCCCAGCTGGCGAACGAGTTCCGCGAGCTGCTGCCGAACAACGCCGTCGAGTACTTCGTCTCGTACTACGACTACTACCAGCCCGAGGCGTACGTCCCCCAGTCGGACACGTACATCGAGAAGGACTCCTCGATCAACGAGGAGGTGGAACGGCTGCGGCACTCCGCGACGAACTCCCTGCTCACCCGGCGTGACGTCGTCGTGGTCGCCTCCGTCTCCTGCATCTACGGCCTCGGCACGCCGCAGGAGTACGTCGACCGCATGGTCTCCCTGAAGGTCGGCGACGAGGTCGACCGGGACGAGCTGCTGCGCCGCTTCGTCGACATCCAGTACACCCGCAACGACACGGCGTTCACCCGGGGCACCTTCCGGGTGCGCGGCGACACCATCGAGATCTTCCCGGTCTACGAGGAGCTCGCCGTCCGGATCGAGATGTTCGGCGACGAGATCGAGGCCCTCTCCACCCTCCACCCGCTCACCGGCGAGATCATCTCCGACGACCAGCGGCTGCACGTGTTCCCCGCCACGCACTACGTGGCCGGCCCCGAGCGCCTGGAACGCGCGGCGAACGACATCGAGAAGGAACTGACGGACCGGCTGGCCGAGCTGGAGAAGCAGGGCAAGCTCCTGGAGGCGCAGCGGCTGCGGATGCGCACCACGTACGACCTGGAGATGCTCCGCCAGATCGGCTCCTGCTCCGGCGTGGAGAACTACTCGATGCACTTCGACGGCCGCGAACCGGGCTCCCCGCCGAACACGCTGCTGGACTACTTCCCCGAGGACTTCCTCCTCGTCATCGACGAGTCGCACGTCACGGTCCCCCAGATCGGCGCCATGTACGAGGGGGACGCCTCCCGCAAGCGCACCCTGGTCGACCACGGCTTCCGACTGCCCTCCGCGCTCGACAACCGCCCGCTGAAGTGGGAGGAGTTCCAAAAGCGCATCGACCAGACCGTCTACCTGTCCGCGACGCCGGGGAACTACGAGCTGTCGCGCGGAGACGGTTTCGTCGAGCAGATCATCCGCCCCACCGGCCTGATCGACCCCGAGGTCGTCGTCAAGCCCACCGAGGGCCAGATCGACGACCTGGTGCACGAGATCCGCAAGCGCACCGAGCGCGACGAACGCGTCCTCGTCACCACCCTCACCAAGAAGATGGCCGAGGACCTCACGGACTACTTCCTGGAGCTGGGCATCCAGGTCCGCTACCTGCACAGCGACGTGGACACGCTGCGCCGCGTCGAGCTCCTGCGGGAGCTGCGGGCCGGGGAGTACGACGTCCTGGTCGGCATCAACCTGCTGCGCGAGGGGTTGGACCTCCCCGAGGTCTCCCTCGTCGCGATCCTCGACGCCGACAAGGAGGGCTTCCTGCGCTCGGGCACCTCGTTGATCCAGACCATCGGACGCGCGGCCCGCAACGTCTCCGGACAGGTCCACATGTACGCCGACAAGATCACCGCGGCCATGGACAAGGCGATCGAGGAGACCAACCGCCGCCGGGAGAAGCAGGTCGCGTACAACAAGGAGCGGGGCATCGACCCGCAGCCCCTCCGCAAGAAGATCAACGACATCGTGGCGACCATCGCCCGCGAAGAGGTCGACACCGAGCAACTGCTCGGCACCGGCTACCGGGCGGCCAAGGACGGCAAGCCGACGAAGACCCCCGTCCCCGCACGGGGCGCCGCGGGCCAGGGGGCCAAGGGCAAGGGTGGGGCCAAGGCGGCCCGGGTGCCCACGGACCGTCCCGCCGCGGAGCTCGCCGAGCAGATCGAGGAGATGACCGCCCGGATGCGCGCCGCCGCGGCGGACCTCCAGTTCGAGATCGCGGCACGACTGCGCGACGAGGTGTCGGAGATGAAGAAGGAACTGCGGCAGATGAAGGAAGCCGGACAGGCCTGACCGCACGGTCGGGGCCACGGCGGGGGAGCGGTCGGCCGGTGTGTTGCAAGAGCGACACAAATGCCGAACGCCGGGGCGGCGTTGTCGCTGCCCGTGCGTAGGGTTCTCGACAACCGCGTTCACCGCGGTAACAGGGGACGGTTCGAGAGGGGACAGCGCGTGACGGTCAACATGACCAAGGGCCAGGCCATCAACCTGGAGAAGAACGACGGGGGCACCCTGACCGCGGTGCGCATGGGACTCGGCTGGCAGGCCGCGCCGCGCCGAGGGCTGTTCGGCTCGCGCACCCGGGAGATCGACCTCGACGCGTCGGCGGTGCTCTTCGCCGACAAGAGCCCCGTGGACGTGGTGTTCTTCCGGCACCTCGTCAGTGATGACGGTTCCGTGCGGCACACCGGGGACAACGTCGTCGGCGGGGTCGGGCAGGGCGGCGACGACGAGGCCATCGTCGTCGACCTCCAGCGCCTGCCGGTCCACATCGACCAGATCGTCTTCACGGTGAACTCCTTCACCGGGCAGACCTTCGCCGAGGTCCAGAACGCGTTCTGTCGCCTCGTGGACGAGACGAACGGCCAGGAGCTGGCCCGCTACTCGCTCGACGGCAGCGAGGCCGGCGGGATCTCCAAGGGCCGGGCGCCGGCGGGGCCGGTGGGCGACGCCTGGAAGCGGTCCACCGCGCAGATCATGGCCAAGGTCCACCGCGCGGGTGCCGGCTGGCAGATGACCGCCGTCGGACAGGCGGCCAACGGCCGCACGTTCCAGGACCTCATGCCGGCGATCCTGCCGCACCTGTAGACCACGGGGCCGGCAGGGCCGCCGGCCTGGGGTTCCGCGGGCTCGCCACCCGAGCCGGCCAGCTGGACGCACGCCAGTCAGACACAGGGGGACACGGGCAATGACGGCCGAACTGGTCCGGGGGCAGAACCACCCCCTCACCCGGACCCGTCTGGAGGTACGGGTGTCGGCCGGCGGACGGGTCGTCGTCGCCGCCACGCTCGGTGACGCATCGGGCCGGGTGCTCGACACCGACGGGGTCGCCCACCCGGGTGCCCCGTCGATCCCCGGCCTGGAGACCTCCCCGGGCGCCGCCGCCGACCACCGTCTCGCCCTGGACCTGGAGGCGCTGCCGGACACCGTGCACCGGGTCCACCTCCTGCTCGCCCTCCCGAGGTCCGGTGAGCGTCCGGCCGGTTTCGGGGCGCTGCCCGCGCCCTTCACGGCCCTCGTCGGTCCCGACGGCACCGAGCTCGTCAGCTACACGGTGACCGGGCTGGGCGCCGAGTCCGCGGTCGTCGCCCTGGAGATCTACCGCAGACGGGACGCCTGGAAGGTCCGCGCGGTCGGCCAGGGGTACGCGGGCGGTCTGGTCGACCTCTTCGGCGACCAGGGTCTGCCGGGGGCGGCCGAGCTGGCCGCCGCGATCGACGAAGCCGTGGCCCGCAGCGAGCCCCGCCCCACCGGCGGGACCCGGGCGGCCGGGGTCCCCGTCGAGCGCTCCGCCACCGTCGACGGCGCCGCGGGGGGCTCCGCGGGAACGGGTAGCCCCGCGAAGCCCCTGCCGACCGCTCCGCCGGCCCGGAACGACGACGGCCCCATCGACTACACCCACCGTCACCGCGCTCCAGCGGCCCCAGCTGCTCCACCGGCCCCGACAGCCTCAGCAGCCCCGGTCGACGCGCCCGGCCCGGCCGCTTCACCGCCTCCACCGTCCGTGCCGTCCGTGCCGTCAGCGTCGGCCGGTCGGGGCCCCGTCGCGGGCGACGCCGCCGGCTGGTCGCCGGACGAGCGGCTCTACAACCAGGTCTGGGGCATGTTCGAAGACCTGGCCCGGAGCGTCTCCGCGTACCGCAGCGCCGTCGACTTCGCCGAGTCCCGCCGCGAACAGGAACTCGACCGCGCCCTCGCGGACCCCCACGCCCGCATCGGCGGGGCGAGTGACGCGGCCCGTGAGTCGGCCCGGGCCAAGTACGTCTCCCTGGTCGACCGGGCCAGGGCCGTCCTCGACCGCGACCTCGCCCAGCTCACGGCCGAGTCCGCCGTCGTGGAAACCGCCCTGCCCGCCGCCTTCGCCCGCTGGGACAACGCCGTGTGGCAGGCGTACCGGGCTCCGGACGAGGCCCCCATGGCACTGCGGATGGGCGACCTCCACCTGCCCGAGGCGGACCGGCTGCGCATCCCCATGCTCGTACGGCTCCCGCTGGAGCGCGGCCTGTGGATCGACAGCGGCCGCCTTGAGGGTGTTCCCGCCTCCTCGGCCGACGGGGACACCCTCAGGCGCCTCGCCCTGGAGACCGCGGTCGCCCACGCCGCCCGCATGCTCGCGGCGCACCCGCCAGGCCAGCTCACCCTCCACGTCATCGACGCGGCCGGGGCCGGTACGAACGCGCTCGCCCCGCTGCTCGACAGCGGAGTCCTCGCCGCGCCCCCGGCGCGCGGGGCCCACGGGGTGAACCGGACGCTGGAACACCTCACCCGGCGGGTCGACCTCGTCCAGATGGCGCTGCGCAACCAGGCCGTGGACGCCCTGCCCGACGACCTGGACACCGCGCGGCAGCTCCTGATCCTCCACGACTTCCCGCACGGCTTCGACGACCGGGCCGTCACCCGGTTGCGCTACCTCGCCGACGAGGGGCCCGAGGTCGGGGTGCACCTCCTGATGGTCGCCGACCGTGAGGACGCCGCCGCCTACGGTCCGCTGCTCGATCCGCTCTGGCGCTCGCTCCTGCGGTTGACGCCCGTTCCGGACGACCACCTCGCCGATCCCTGGGTCGGACACGCCTGGACCTACGAGCCGCTGCTCCCGCCGTCCGGCGGGCGGGTCCTCCACCGGGTGCTGGCCGAGGTGGCCGCCGCCCGGCGGACACGGGGCAGCTGAGGGCACGAGGGCCGGTCAATGCCACCCGAATGGGTCAATGTAGGTGACAAGATGCCCTAAAACCCATCCTGACCAGGTGACTTGGCTCTCACTTTACCTTCTGCTTTACCGCTCTTTGATCCTTCGGGTAACCTGGCTCACGCGGAGGGGAGTACTCCCTAATCTGCGGCGTACCCGTCAATACGGACCCGACAGGGACCCGGGGCGCCGGCCCATGGAACACAGGACGTCACACGTCCCGCGCTCTTCGGGTGGAAGAGACCTCCGGCAGCGGACGACGCTGGAACCTGCCGTTACGTACTGCCGGAGGCGCAGTGGATGTTTCTATGACCCTATGGGTCCTCACCATCGTGGGCTTGTGTGTCCTGATCGGGGCCGACTTCTTCATCGGTCGCAAGCCGCACGACGTGTCCATCAAGGAAGCCGGCATCTGGACAATCGTCTGGATCGTGCTGGCCGCCCTGTTCGGTATCGGCCTCTGGATCTGGGGCGGTGCCACCCCCGCCGGTGAGTTCTTCGCCGGATACATCACCGAGAAGTCACTGAGCGTCGACAACCTGTTCGTCTTCGTCCTGATCATGGCGAAGTTCGCGGTTCCGACCCAGTACCAGCAGCGCGTGCTGCTGATCGGCGTGCTCATCGCCCTGGTGCTCCGGGCGATCTTCATCGCGGCCGGTGCCGCGATCATCGCCAACTTCTCCTGGGTCTTCTACATCTTCGGTGCCTTCCTCATCTACACCGCCTGGAAGCTGATCCAGGAGGCGCGTGCCGACGAGGACGACGAGGACTGGGACGAGAACCGCCTCCTCAAGGCCGCGGAGAAGCGCTTCGGCGTGGCGAGCGAGTACCACGGCACCAAGCTCTGGATCGTCGAGAACGGCAAGAAGATCATGACCCCGATGCTGGTGGTCATGCTGGCCATCGGCACCACGGACATCCTCTTCGCCCTGGACTCCATCCCCGCGATCTTCGGCCTGACCCAGGACCCGTACATCGTCTTCACGGCCAACGCATTCGCCCTGATGGGTCTGCGCCAGCTGTACTTCCTCATCGGTGGTCTCCTCAAGAAGCTGGTCCACCTCAGCTACGGCCTCTCGGTGATCCTCGGCTTCATCGGCATCAAGCTCGTGCTGCACGCGCTGCACGAGAGCGGTGTCAACGTTCCGGAGATCTCCATCCCGGTCTCGCTGGGCGTGATCTGTGCGGTGCTCGTCATCACGACGATCACCAGCCTCATGGCCTCCAAGAAGAAGGCCCGCGAAGAGGCCGAGGCCGCCGAGCACCAGGGCGTCGACCTCTGATCCCCGCTTGACCCCGCCGGCCGGTGGGCCCCGCCCACCGGCCGCACCCGGTCCCCGGACCGGGACCCGCACGCGAGCGACAGCCGCCGACCGTCCAGGTCGGCGGCTGTCGGCCGTTTTGCCGCGCCCCCGCAGTCGAACGGCGCGCTTCGCCCGGCTCCGCATGGGTGTTGACCCGTCTGGAACCCTTTGGTGCGTGATCGTACGATCAGACACATGATCGTTCGGCTTCGAGAGCTCGCATCCCGCTGGACCGAGGCGGTGCCAGTCCTCGCCGTGCTGCTCCTCGCCGTCACCTGGCGGCGCGACCTGGCCGGCGTTTCCGTCGGCCTGGTCACCCTGGTGCTGGCCCTGGCCGTGCTCGCCGCCGTGCACCACGCCGAGGTCGTCGCCCACCGGGTCGGCGAACCCCTCGGCTCCCTGGTGCTGGCGGTCGCCGTGACGATCATCGAAGTCGCGCTGATCGTCACCCTGATGCTCGACGGCGGCGACAAGAGCGCCACGCTGGCCCGCGACACCGTCTTCGCCGCCGTCATGATCACCTGCAACGGCATCATGGGCCTGAGCCTCCTCGCCGCCTCCCTGCGCCACCGGGTCGCCGTCTTCAATCCCGAGGGCACCGGCGCGGCCCTGGCCACCGTGGCCACCATCGCCACCCTCAGCCTGGTCCTGCCGACCTTCACCACCAGCAAGCCGGGCCCCGAGTTCTCCACCTCGCAGCTCACCTTCGCCGCCCTGGCGTCCCTGGTCCTGTACGGACTGTTCGTCGCGACCCAGACCGTGCGCCACCGGTCGTACTTCCTGCCGATCAACCGCCGCGGCGAGGTCATCGACACGGCCTCCGCGGACGACACCGCCGAGCGGCCGAGCAACCGTGCCGCCTACACCAGCCTGACCATGCTCACCCTGGCCCTGGTGGGGGTCGTGGGGCTCGCCAAGGGGGTCTCGCCGACCATCGAGTCCGGCGTCGAAGCGGCCGGGATGCCGCACGCCGTGGTCGGTGTGATCATCGCCCTGCTCGTCCTGCTGCCCGAGACGATCGCCGCACTGCGCGCCGCCCGTCGCGACCGGGTGCAGATCAGCCTCAACCTGGCCCTCGGGTCGGCCATGGCCAGCATCGGGCTGACCATCCCGGCCGTGGCCGTCGCCTCCATCTGGCTGTCCGGCCCGCTGGTGCTCGGGCTGAGCGCCACCCACATGGTGCTGCTCGCGCTCACGGTCGTGGTCGGCACCCTCACCGTGGTGCCCGGCCGGGCCACCCCCCTCCAGGGCGGGGTGCACCTGGTCCTGCTCGCCGCCTATCTGGTGCTCGCCGTGAACCCCTGACCTACGCGGCCCTACGCGGCCCTGTCCAGCGCCCGGGCAGGGCGTGCGCGGGCGCGTGATAGACCTCCCCTGACGTGCCGCACCGACCCGGAGGCCCCGCGATGACCCGTCCCGCCCGCTCCCTCGCCACTGCGCCGATCATGGTCCTGAACGGTCCCAACCTGAACCTGTTGGGACTGCGTCAGCCCGATGTCTACGGCCACGCCACGCTCGCGGACGTGGAGGCGCTGTGCACGCGGACGGCCGCGGCCCACGGGGGCACGGTCGACTTCCGGCAGTCCAACCACGAGGGGGAGCTGGTGGACTGGATCCACGAGGCGCGCCTCGACCACCTCGGCGTGGTCATCAACCCCGCCGCGTACTCCCACACCTCCGTCGCGCTGCTCGACGCGCTCAACGCCTGCGACGGGCTGCCCGTGGTGGAGGTGCACATCTCGAACGTCCACCGGCGCGAGGCGTTCCGGCACCACTCCTACGTCTCGCAGCGCGCCGACGGGGTCATCGCGGGCTGCGGCATCCAGGGGTACGCGTTCGGCGTCGAGCGGGTGGTGGCCCTGGCCGTCGAGCGGGAGGCGGCCGGCTGACCGTCCCGGCCGTCACCAGCCGCGGGCCCGCCACTCGGGGAGCTGGGGGCGTTCGGCGCCCAGGGTGGTGTCCTTGCCGTGGCCCGGGTAGACCCAGGTCTCGTCGGGCAGTACGTCGAAGACCTTGGTCTCCACGTCGTTCAGCAGGTGGGTGAAGGCGACGGGGTCCTTGCGGGTGTTACCGACGCCCCCGGGGAAGAGGCAGTCGCCGGTGAAGACGTGCGGAGGGCCGTGCGGGTCGTCGTAGACCAGGGCGATCGACCCGGGGGTGTGGCCCCTCAGGTGGACGGCGCGCAACTCCACGCGGCCGACCCGCAGGGTGTCCCCGTCGGCGACCGGGACGTCCGTCGGGACGGGGATGCCCTCGGCGTCGTACCGGCCCGCGTAGGTGCGGGCGCCGGTCGCGGCGACGACCTCGGCGAGGGCCTGCCAGTGGTCCGCGTGCCGGTGGGTGGTGACGACGGAGCCGATGCCGTCCGTGCCGATCAGGGTGAGCAGGGTCCGGGCGTCGTTGGCGGCGTCGATCAGCAGTTGCGCGTCGGTGGCCCGACACCGCAGCAGATAGGCGTTGTTCTCCATCGGGCCGACGGCGACCTTGGAGATCATCAGGTCCTGCAACTCGTGCACGTCCGCGGGCCCGCCGACCTTCACCACTCCGCTGTACGTCATGGGCCCAGCCTACTCAGCGGCCGGCGTCCGGGGGCCTGCTCCGGGGTTCCCGCGGCGGGGGCGGGGGCGGGACCACGAGAACCGGTCCCGCCCCCGCCGGGGGCGTCACAGGGGCGGCAGGGCGGGCAGCGGGCCTCCGGTGGCGGTGAGCGTCGACCCGTCGCGGCGTCCGGCGAGCCAGCCGAGGAGGTCGGGCTGACGGCCGGTGACGGTGAGCGGGGTCCCGCCGTGGCTCCCGGTGGGGACCACCCGTCCGTCGTCCTGCCGGATCAGTACGGCGGGAACCCCGTCCAGACCGCGGAACCGCTCCGCCAGGAAGAGGATCTCCTGCTGGACGAACGTGGGGGACAGGTCCTCCAACTCGTAACCGACGTCCAGGTCGACGTGATGGAGCTCGACCTCCACCAGACGACGGAAGGGGATGCGCGACGCCGTGTCCCGGACCCCGCCCCGCAGTTCCACCGTGCGGGACCAGTCCGCCGGGATCTGGGCGGCCGTCCACAGGCGTTCCGCGCTCTCACGGACGTCCTTGGCCTGGGTGTCCAGGTCACGGTGGGCGTCGCGTTCGATGTCGTTGTTCCGTGCGTCGGCACTGCTGTACATGGGGTGACCGGCGAGGACGTTCACGAGGGCGTCGGCATTGCGGGCCAGGTGGGCGAGGAGGTGGCCCCGCGTCCAGCCCGGCAGCCGTGACGGTCCGGCGAGCGAGGCGTTGTCCATGGGGGCGACCGCGCCGAGGAGCCGTTCGGTCGCGTCACGTACAGCTGTCAGATCGCGTACATGATCATTCATGCCCACGACGATAGCCCCGCCACACGTTCGGGTGAAGGCGGCGTCCCACAGACGGAAATCGAATGCACGTGCTATAAGGTCGGACTCGGCATCGTGCATGCTTGATAGTCGGGACCGTGTTCCAGACGTCCCGCCCAGCAGAACCGCCCATCGCTGACGGCGGCCCCTCACAGTCCGGGAGGACGGGGGCCCCGCCCCTGTAGTTCCACTCAAGAAAGGTGCGGACCGGCGTGGCCGACCGTCTCATCGTCCGTGGTGCCCGCGAGCACAATCTGAAGAACGTCTCGCTCGACCTGCCGCGTGACTCGCTCATCGTCTTCACGGGGCTGTCCGGGTCGGGCAAGTCGTCGCTCGCCTTCGACACGATCTTCGCCGAGGGGCAGCGGCGTTACGTGGAGTCGCTGTCCTCGTACGCCCGGCAGTTCCTCGGCCAGATGGACAAGCCCGACGTCGACTTCATCGAGGGCCTGTCCCCGGCCGTCTCCATCGACCAGAAGTCCACCTCGCGCAACCCGCGCTCCACCGTCGGCACGATCACCGAGGTCTACGACTACCTGCGGCTGCTGTTCGCCAGGATCGGCAAGCCGCACTGCCCCGAGTGCGGCCGTCCCATCTCCCGGCAGTCGCCGCAGGCCATCGTGGACAAGGTCCTGGAACTGCCCGAGGGCAGCCGCTTCCAGGTGCTGTCGCCGCTGGTGCGCGAGCGCAAGGGCGAGTTCGTGGACCTCTTCGCCGACCTCCAGACCAAGGGCTACAGCCGCGCCCGGGTTGACGGCGAGACGATCCAGCTCTCGGAGCCGCCCGCGCTGAAGAAGCAGGAGAAGCACACCATCGAGGTGGTCGTCGACCGCCTCACCGTGAAGGACAGCGCCAAGCGGCGGCTGACCGACTCCGTGGAGACCGCGCTCGGCCTGTCCGGCGGCATGGTCGTCCTCGACTTCGTGGACCTCCCCGAGGACGACCCCGAGCGCGAGCGCATGTACTCGGAGCACCTCTACTGCCCCTACGACGACCTCTCGTTCGAGGAGCTGGAGCCGCGCTCCTTCTCGTTCAACTCGCCGTTCGGCGCCTGCCCGGACTGCACGGGCATCGGCACCCGCATGGAGGTCGACCCGGAGCTGATCGTCCCGGACGAGGACAAGTCCCTGGACGAGGGGGCGATCCACCCCTGGTCCCACGGCGCCACCAAGGACTACTTCAGCCGGTTGATCGGCGCCCTCGCGGACGCCCTGGGCTTTAGGACGGACATCCCCTGGGCAGGGCTGCCGCAGCGGGCCAAGAAGGCCCTCCTGCACGGCCACCGCACCCAGATCGAGGTCCGCTACCGCAACCGCTACGGCCGCGAGCGGGTCTACACGACCGCCTTCGAGGGCGCCGTGCAGTTCGTCAAGCGGCGGCACAGCGAGGCCGAGAGCGACACCAGCCGTGAGCGCTTCGAGGGCTACATGCGCGAGGTGCCCTGCCCCACCTGCGAGGGCACCCGGCTGAAGCCGATCGTGCTGGCCGTCACGGTGATGGAGAAGTCGATCGCCGAGGTCGCCGCCATGTCGATCAGCGATTGCGCGGACTTCCTGGGCCGGCTGAAGCTGAACGCGCGCGACAAGAAGATCGCCGAGCGCGTGCTCAAGGAGGTCAACGAGCGGCTGCGGTTCCTGGTGGACGTCGGCCTCGACTACCTGTCGCTGAACCGCGCGGCGGGCACCCTGTCCGGCGGCGAGGCCCAGCGCATCCGGCTGGCCACCCAGATCGGCTCGGGCCTGGTGGGCGTGCTGTACGTCCTGGACGAGCCGTCGATCGGCCTCCACCAGCGGGACAACCACCGGCTGATCGAGACCCTGGTCCGGCTGCGCGACATGGGCAACACCCTGATCGTGGTGGAGCACGACGAGGACACGATCAAGGTCGCCGACTGGGTCGTCGACATCGGCCCCGGCGCGGGCGAGCACGGCGGCGAGGTGGTCCACAGCGGCACCATGGCCGAACTGCTGGCCAACGAGGAGTCGATCACCGGTGCGTACCTCTCCGGGCAGCGGTCCATCCCGCTGCCCGAGATCCGCCGTCCCCTGGACCCCTCCCGACGGCTCACCGTGCACGGCGCCCGTGAGAACAACCTGCGGGACATCGACGTGTCCTTCCCGCTGGGCGTCCTCACCGCCGTCACCGGGGTCTCCGGTTCCGGCAAGTCGACCCTGGTCAACGACATCCTCTACACCCACCTGGCGCGCGAGCTGAACGGCGCCCGGAGCGTGCCCGGACGCCACACCCGGGTGGACGGCGACGACCTCGTCGACAAGGTGGTCCACGTCGACCAGTCGCCGATCGGTCGCACCCCCCGGTCCAACCCGGCGACCTACACCGGCGTCTTCGACCACGTGCGCAAGCTGTTCGCCGAGACCACCGAGGCGAAGGTGCGGGGCTACCTCCCGGGCCGGTTCTCGTTCAACGTCAAGGGCGGGCGCTGCGAGAACTGCTCCGGCGACGGCACCATCAAGATCGAGATGAACTTCCTGCCGGACGTCTACGTCCCCTGCGAGGTCTGCCACGGCGCCCGCTACAACCGGGAGACGCTCGACGTCCACTACAAGGGCAAGTCCATCGCCGAGGTGCTGGACATGCCGATCGAGGAGGCGCTCGACTTCTTCGAGGCGGTCCCCGGCATCGCCCGCCACCTCAAGACCCTGCACGAGGTGGGGCTCGGGTACGTCCGCCTCGGACAGCCCGCGCCGACGCTCTCGGGCGGCGAGGCCCAGCGGGTGAAGCTCGCGAGCGAGTTGCAGAAGCGCTCCACGGGCCGCACGGTCTACGTCCTGGACGAGCCGACCACGGGCCTGCACTTCGAGGACATCAGCAAGCTGATCACGGTGCTGTCCGGGCTGGTGGACAAGGGCAACACGGTGATCGTGATCGAGCACAACCTCGATGTGATCAAGACGGCGGACTGGGTCGTGGACATGGGCCCCGAGGGCGGCAACGGCGGCGGTCTGGTCGTCGCCGAGGGCACGCCCGAGGAGATCGCGGCGGTCCCGACCAGCCACACCGGCAAGTTCCTCCAGGACATCCTGGGTGCCGACCGGGTCGGTGCCGCAGCGGTCCCCCCGGCGCGCAAGCGCAAGACGGCGGCCAAGACCACCACCGCCAAGACCACCCAGAGCAAGACGGCCGCGACCAAGAGGGCCGCGACGAAGAAGGCCGCGACCAAGACGGCGACCAGCAAGACCGCCGCGAGCAAGTCAGCGGCGACCAAGAAGGCCGCGTCGCCCCGGAGCACCCGGGCCGGCAAGGCGTAGGCGGGCAGCGAACCGTCCCTCGGGGTCCCCACCGTGCCGGTGCGGACCCCGAGGCGTTCAGGAGGCCAGTTCGCAGGCCCGCGGGGACCGGGCGCCCCGGTGGGCGCAGGTGGCCGCCGCCGCCCGGGCCGCGAAGTCCAGGACGTCCGTCCAGACGGGCCGGGGCAGCGCGGCCAGCGCCGCGGCGGACAGCGCGTCGTGCGCGCTCAGCCGGTGGAGCAGCGCCGCGGTGACGGTGTCGCCCGCGCCGATCGTGTCGACCACCCGCACCGGTACGGCAGGAACCGCGAGTTCGCCGGCCCCCCGGGTGTACACGGACAGCCCGGCCGCCCCCCGGGTCAGCACCACCGCCGCGGGGCCCGCGGCCAACCACTGCCGCGGGGTGCCGCCCAGCCACTGCGCGTCCTCGACCGAGAGTTTCAGCAGGTCCACGGAGGGCAGCCAGGACCGGAACCGCGCCCGGTGGGCCTCGGCGTCCGGGACGAGGGCGGGGCGGACGTTCGGGTCCAGGACGGTCAGGACGCCCGGACCGGCGCACCCGTGCAGCAACTCCTCGTAGGCGCTGGCCCCCGGCTCCAGGACGAGCGAGCAGGTGCCGAAGGACACCGCCCGCGTCCCTTCGGGCAGCCCCGCGGGTGCGGTGAAGAGCCGGTCGGCGGTGCCGTCCACGTAGAACGCGTACCCGGCGGAACCGTCCGTGCCCACCGTGGCCAGGGCCAGCGTCGTCGGCTCCGGCCCCCGCTGGACGTGCGACACGTCCACGTCCGCCCCGCGCAACCCGTCGAGCAGGGCCTGACCGTAGCCGTCGGTGCTCAGCCGGGACAGGAACGCGGTGGGGGAGCCGAGCCGCCCCAGGGCCACCGCGGTGTTGTACGGGCCGCCGCCGGGCCGGGGGCTCAGCGGGGCCAGCGGCCCCTCCCGCTCCGGCACCAGGTCGATCAGGGCCTCTCCGGCGACGACGATCACGTACGGGTCCCTTCTACGGTTCCGGTCGGGCCCCGGGGGCCGTCCGTCGGGGGCCGGCCGGGTCGGTCGACCGAGGGGCGGCCACGGGACCGCGGCGCGTCCCGCACCGCAGCGTACGCGGACGGTCGGGCGCCCCTCCCGCGCCGCCACGCCCCCCTTACCACGCCGCCACGGCCACCCCCTGCTGCCCGGCCACGGAGTCCTACCGCCCCCGGCCACGGCGTCCGTGCCACCCCTGCCCGGTCGCCCCGGCCGCGGCCGGTAGGGTCGTCAGCGGCCCCCGGGCCAGCCGGACTCCGTTGACCTGCACGAACACATGGAGACGTCATGTCTGCCCACTCGACTCCGAGCCGCCGCACCCTGCTCCAAGGGGCCGCCGCCGTTCCGGTGGTCGGACTCGGTCTCGCCGGCTGCTCCACCGAGGGGAACCCCCGGGCCGCCAGCGCGACCCCCACGGCCCCGGTGGAACTGGGGCCCGAGGGCGAGGTGGCGAAGGGCACCACCAAGCTGTTCAAGGAGCAGAAGGTGGTCGTCACCCGGGCCGAGGACGGCGGTCTCACCGCCTTCGGCAGCGTGTGCACCCACGCCGGTTGCCCCATGAACAAGCTGGAGGGGACGACCCTGATCTGCTCCTGCCACGGCAGCCGCTTCGACGCCACCACGGGCGAGGTGCTGGAACGCCCCGCGACCGTGCCGCTGCCCGAGGTACCCGTCCGGGTCGAGGGCGGCCGACTGGTCGCCGGCCCCGCCGACGCCTGAGCACCCCGGCCTGAGCACCCCGGCCTGAGCACCCCGGGCCGGGGCACGGCCGGCCGTGCCCCGGTCAGCCCCAGTCCCAGGTGATCCCCAACAGTCCCGCCCGCACCTGCGGTTCCACGAAGTGCACCGAACGGTGGCGCCCGCTCAGCAACAGCTCCCGGCGCCCGCAGCGCGGTGCCGCCGCGGAGTTCTGGGCGAACCGGTGGCAGCGCACCGGCAGCGCCTCCTCCGCGAAGCTCACCTGGAGCAGGTACTGCCCCCCGGCGAAGCTGAAGCCGCGCACGTACTCCTGCGAGGTGCCCGCCGTACCGTCCTCGAAGGCGTAGCGGAACAGATGGGTGTCACCTCCCCGCAGCACGGTGTCGAACAGGAACTCCGCCACCAGCACCCCGGTCCCGCCGTGCCAACGCACCCGGCCGGTCCGGCAGTTCTCCAACGCCCGGACGACGACCCGGTCGGGGGCGCAGCCGGGGTCACCGTGGTGGATGGCCACGTACCGGTCGACCCCGTCCTTGTGCGCGCGCACGATCTGGTGCGACTCGCGGCCCAACAGTTCGCGGCGGGTGCCGATGTGCACCCGCTCGTGGTGCCCGACGGTGTGCAGTCCGCCGTCGAGCGGCGACTCCAACTCCCCGAGGAGCTGTTCCAGCACGTCCGAGGCCTCCACCAGGGAACGGTAGGTGCGCGCTGCGGGGCGCCCGGAGCCCTTGGTGCCCTCGGGATGGGCGAGGAGCCGGATCAGGGACTCCTCGGGCAGGTGCAGGACCTCCTCCAGGGCACGGACCGCCCGGAGCGACTCCGCGCGCTGCGGGCGCCGGGCGCCCTGTTGCCAGTAGCTCAGACTCGTCACCCCGACGTGCACGCCGAGCCGGGCCAGATGGTGCTGCACCCGCTGGAGGGAGAGGCTGCGCGCGGCGATCGCGGCCCGCAGGGCGGTGTGGAAGGGGCCTGCCTTCAACACCGTTTCGAGGTCCTCGGCCGGAGCCTGTGCCGGAGGTGTGCCGTGCCGCATCCAGGGGCCCTTCTGTGAATGTCCACAACGGCCCGACCGGTCGCCGGTACCGGTGCCGGGGCTGACCTGGCCGTCCTCCCCGACGCGTTCACACGGGTGCGCCCCCGTTCACGGACCCGTGTGCCCCCGCATTGAAGCGTGTTGACCTGCACTGGACAACACCTGATGCTCAACCCCAGCGTCCGGACGCGCTCCTCCGCTCACCCATCCCCCCAGTGGGAGGAACGCGATGCGCAAGAGAAACCCTCACACCACCCCACCGCGGCGGTCAGCGCTGCTCGCGGTGACCGTCGCCGCCGCGGCCCTGGCGGCACTCACGGCGCCCGTCGCCCAGGCGGCGCCGCCCACCACGCCGACCACTGCCGCGGCGGCCACCGACGGCCGGGCCGCCCCCGGTGACGTCTCCGCCCTCGCCACCAAGCGGCTGGACATCACCATGCAGGCCCAGCAGAAGTCCAACTGGTGCTGGGCCGCCGCCGGCAACACGATCGCCGCCTGGTACGGCCGCTCGTACTCACAGAACCAGTTCTGCAACGCCGCCTTCGGCCGCTCGCAGAGCTCCCAGTGCCCCAACTCCCAGGCCACCCTGGGCGATGTGCAGACCGGGCTGCGCTGGACGGGCGTCAACCCCGGCTCGTACATCAACGGCTGGCTGCGCTACCCGGCGCTCCAGACCGAGATCAACGCCAACCGGCCCGTGGAGACCCGCATCCAGTGGTCGTCCGGCGGCGGCCACATGCACGTCCTGTACGGCTACGACGACTCGGGCAGCTGGGTCTACTGGGGTGACCCCTGGCCGAGCAGCCAGCGCTACAGCTGGGCCTCCCACAACTGGTACGTCAACAACTCCACCTTCAGCTGGACCCACTCCCTCTACCGGATCGGGGCGTGAGACCGGTGCGATCCACCACACGACACCAGAGCGCCGCCCGGACCCTGCCCCGTGCCGCGCTCACCCTCAGCGCGGCGGCCCTGTTGACCGTCCTGGCCGCCCCCGCGGCCACCGCCGACGCACCCCCGGCCACCGACCCGGCGGCCAGCGCGGCGGCCGACAAGGCGGCCACCAGCGCCGGCACGCTCGACACCCTCACCCGGTTCTTCGCCCAGGACGGCGGCCAGACCCGTCCGCCCGGCGCCGCCGACGCACGGGCGTCCGCCACCGGTGAACCGCGCGTCGAGGACGGTGCGGT
The DNA here is from genome assembly GCF_042732055.1 of Streptomyces sp. NPDC059816. Classification (NCBI taxonomy): domain Bacteria; kingdom Bacillati; phylum Actinomycetota; class Actinomycetes; order Kitasatosporales; family Streptomycetaceae; genus Streptomyces; species Streptomyces sp. NPDC059816. The sequence continues at coordinate 101,210 of NZ_JBHWIQ010000002.1, read as the reverse complement.
GCCGGTGCACCACCTGTCCCCCGACTTCGTCGCGGGCAAGCCCGGCGCCGCGGTCGCCGTCCCGGTGTTCCACGCCAGCCGGGCGGTCGCCCCGGACGGCCGCACCGCCTCCCTGTGGACGGCCCGGCACGAGGGCCGCTGGCAGGTCGTGAACATCGCGACCGGTGACGACGAGACCCGGTACGCGGCCCTGGGCGAGCGGAAGCTGCCCGGCGGAACCGTCTTCCAGGAGCCCCAGATCGGTGCCTGGTACGTCCAGCGGGGTGCACGCGTGGTGCCCCTGGACGGGGAGGCGCGCCGTGCGGTGGGCGCCGACGGCGCGACCCTCGCCGAGTACCGCAAGCACGTGCGGAGCGCCTACGGCGACAAGCTGCGCGGTTCGGGCTACGCGAAGTCCGGCAAGGCGGGCGGGTACGGGCCGGCCGAGGCCGCCCGGGGCGCCGAACGGGCGCACGGACCGGCCGCCCACGACACGCCCGCGACCCGGGCGGCCGAGCCGGACGGCGCCCTGAGCGTGCCGGTCGCGGTCGGCGCCGGCGCGGCCGGAGTGGGCCTGCTCGCCCTGCTGCTGTGGGCCGGCACCGCCCTGCGCCGCTGGGCCGGGCACCCGGGCGGCTGAACCACCCGGGGCCGCACCGCCGTGCGGCCCCGGGTCCGCTCCGGGCGCTCGCCGTCCGGGGCACCGCGCCCCCGACCCCCGGTGCCCTCACGGGACCACTCACCCCGCGAGGGCACCGGGTCGGGCCTTCGGGCCCGGGGCAGCCGGGCGCGGCACGGACGACCCCGTGTCGCGCCCGGCCCGCGCACCCGTCGACCGCCCTGGTCCGCGGCACGATCGTCAGTGCCCGCCAGTAGGGTGTGAGACATGGCAGACCCCTCCAGCTACCGCCCCAAGCCGGGACAGATCCCCGACTCGCCGGGGGTCTACAAGTTCCGGGACGAACACCGCCGGGTGATCTACGTCGGCAAGGCGAAGAGCCTGCGCCAGCGGCTCGCGAACTACTTCCAGGACGTCGCGGGCATGCACCCGCGCACCCGCACGATGGTCACCACGGCCGCCTCCGTGGAGTGGACCGTCGTGTCCACGGAGGTCGAGGCGCTCCAGCTGGAGTACTCCTGGATCAAGGAGTTCGACCCCCGGTTCAACGTCAAGTACCGCGACGACAAGAGCTACCCGTACCTCGCGGTCACGATGAACGAGGAGTTCCCCCGGGTCCAGGTGATGCGCGGCCACAAACGCAAGGGCGTGCGCTACTTCGGCCCCTACGGGCACGCCTGGGCCATCCGCGACACGGTCGACCTGTTGTTGCGGGTCTTCCCCGTGCGGACCTGTTCGGCGGGCGTCTTCAAGAACGCCGCCCGCACCGGCCGCCCCTGCCTCCTCGGCTACATCGGCAAGTGCTCCGCGCCCTGCGTCGGCCGGGTCACCCCCGAGGAGCACCGCGAACTCGCGGACGAGTTCTGCGACTTCATGGCCGGACGCACCGGTACCTACATCCGCCGGCTGGAAGAGCGGATGCAGGAAGCGGCCGAGGAGATGGAGTACGAGCGGGCCGCCCGGCTGCGCGACGACGTCCAGGCGCTGCGCACGGCGATGGAGAAGAGCGCCGTGGTGCTCGCCGACGCCACCGACGCCGATCTGATCGCCCTCGCCGAGGACGAGCTGGAAGCGGCCGTGCAGATCTTCCACGTGCGCGGCGGTCGGGTGCGCGGTCAGCGGGGTTGGATCACCGACAAGGTCGAGGCCGTCACCACGGGTGACCTGGTGGAGCACGCCCTCCAGCAGCTCTACGGCGAGGAGAGCGGCGACGCGGTGCCCAAGGAGGTGCTGGTCCCCGCGCTACCGGAGCCGGCCGAGCCCGTCCAGGAGTGGTTGACCGGTCGCCGCGGCGCCGGCGTGTCCCTGCGGGTGCCCCAGCGCGGCGACAAGAAGGCGCTGATGGAGACCGTCGCCCGCAACGCCCAGCAGTCCCTCGTCCTGCACAAGACGAAGCGCGCCTCCGACCTCACCACGCGCTCCCGGGCCCTGGAGGAGATCGCCGCCGCCCTCGAACTGGACAGCGCCCCGCTGCGGATCGAGTGTTACGACGTCTCCCACCTCCAGGGCGACGACGTGGTCGCGTCCATGGTCGTCTTCGAGGACGGGCTCGCCCGCAAGAGCGAGTACCGCCGGTTCCAGATCAAGGGCCGCGCCGGTGACACCCAGCTCTGGCACGGCCAGGGGCAGGACGACGTCCGCTCGATGCACGAGGTGATCACCCGCCGCTTCAAGCGCTACCTCGCCGAGAAGGAGCGCACGGGCGAGTGGGCCACCGCGGAATCCGACCCCCCCGAGGCGCTCGCCGAAGGCCCGACGGCCGACGCGCAGGGTGCAGCGGGCACCCCGGCCGTCCCGGCCACCCCGGAGGCAGCCGCGCCCGACGTGCTGCGCGCGGACGGCACGCCCGACACCCCGACCGGTCCGACCGACGACAACGGCCGGCCCCGGCGGTTCGCCTATCCGCCGCAGCTCGTCGTGGTCGACGGCGGACAGCCCCAGGTCAACGCCGCCCAGCGGGCCCTGGACGAGCTGGGCATCGACGACATCGCCGTGTGCGGGCTGGCCAAGCGCCTCGAAGAGGTGTGGGTGCCGGGTGAGGACGACCCGCTGGTGCTGCCGCGCACCAGCGAGGGCCTGTACCTGCTCCAACGGGTCAGGGACGAGGCCCACCGCTTCGCGATCACCTACCAGCGGGCCAAACGCGCCAAACGTTTCCGGGCGAGCCCCCTCGACGACGTCTCCGGTCTGGGGGAGACCCGCAAGCAAGCCCTCATCAAGCACTTCGGTTCGGTCAAGAGGCTCCGGTCCGCGACAATCGACGAGATCTGCGAGGTGCCCGGCATAGGTCGCAAGACGGCCGAGTCCATCGCTGCCGCCTTCGCCAGGGCGGCACCGGCCGCACCCGCCGTGAACACGGCGACCGGAGAGATCATTGAAGACGAGGAGCCCGTATCCGCGGGCACCTCGGAGAACCGACGGGGGCAGGAACCATGACGAACCAGGATGCACACGACGCGCACGACACGCGCGATACGGGCGCCGCGGCCGGGCCGGACACCCCGGTCGGGGCCACCGCACGGGACGAGGACGGACACGGTGCACATACGGAACCGGACAGCGACGGAGCACAGGCGGGTGCGGGCATGACGATCGATGCCGCGGGAGTCCCCGAGGCGGCCATCCCCGAACTGGTGATCATCTCCGGGATGTCCGGGGCGGGTCGTTCCACCGCCGCGAAGTGCCTGGAGGACCTCGGCTGGTTCGTGGTCGACAACCTGCCGCCCGCCCTGATCCCGACCATGGTCGAGCTGGGCGCCCGCTCCCAGGGCAACGTCGCCCGGATCGCGGTCGTCGTGGACGTCCGGGGCCGCCGCTTCTTCGACAACCTCCGCGAGTCCCTCGCCGACCTGGAGGCCAAGCACGTCACCCGGCGCATCGTCTTCCTGGAGTCCTCCGACGACGCCCTGGTCCGCCGCTTCGAAGGGGTGCGCCGCCCGCACCCGCTCCAGGGCGACGGCCGGATCGTCGACGGCATCGCCGCCGAACGCGAACTCCTGCGCGAGCTGCGCGGCGACGCCGACCTGGTGATCGACACCTCCAGTCTCAACGTCCACGAACTGCGGGCCAAGATGGACGCCCAGTTCGCGGGCGAGGAGGAGCCGGAACTGCGGGCCACGGTCATGTCGTTCGGGTTCAAGTACGGGCTGCCGGTCGACGCCGACCTCGTCGTGGACATGCGCTTCCTGCCCAACCCGCACTGGGTGCCCGAGCTGCGTCCCTTCAGCGGGCTCAACGAGGAGGTGGCGGCCTACGTCTTCAACCAGCCCGGGGCCAAGGAGTTCCTCGACCGGTACGCCGAACTGCTCCGGCTGATCGCTGCGGGGTACCGCCGCGAGGGCAAGCGGTACGTCACCATCGCCGTCGGCTGTACCGGCGGCAAGCACCGTTCCGTCGCGATGTCGGAGAAGCTCGCCGCGCGGTTGGCGGCCGAGGGCGTCGAGACCGTCGTCGTGCACCGGGACATGGGTCGCGAATGACCGCGCGTTCACTCCGGCTGCGCCGCGCCGGCCGTTCCACCCCCCTCCGTCCGGGTGAAAAGCCGGTACGGGTCCGTCGGCGCGGTGCGCAGCCCAAGGTGGTCGCCCTCGGCGGGGGCATGGGACTGTCCGCATCGCTGGCCGGTCTGCGCCGCATCACCGGCGATCTGACCGCCGTCGTCACCGTCGCCGACGACGGCGGTTCCAGTGGGCGGCTGCGCGCTGAACTGGGCGTGCTACCCCCCGGTGACCTGCGCAAAGCCCTGGCAGCGCTCTGCGGTGACGACGACTGGGGCCAGACCTGGGCCCGGGTCATCCAGCACCGTTTCCACTCGGCCGGCGAGATGCACGGCCACGCCGTCGGCAACCTGCTGATCGTGGCGCTGTGGGAGCAGCTCGGCGACCACGTGCTCGCCCTGGACCTGGTCGGCAAACTGCTGGGCGCGCACGGTCGGGTGCTGCCCATGTCGGCGGTGCCGCTGGAGCTGGAAGCCCTGGTCAGGGGCCATGACCCGGAGCGTCCCGACGATGTGGACACGGTCCGCGGACAGGCCACCGTGGCCCTCACCCCCGGTGAGGTCCAGTCGGTCCACCTGGTCCCCAACGACCCGCCGGCCGTGCCGGAGGCGGTGGGAGCCGTCCTGGACGCCGACTGGGTGGTGCTGGGGCCCGGCTCCTGGTTCTCCTCGGTCATCCCCCACCTGCTGGTTCCCGAGTTGCGGGACGCGCTCACCGAGACCAAGGCCCGCCGGGTGCTCGCCCTGAACATCGCTCCGCAACCCGGCGAAACCGAGGGCTTCTCTCCGCAACGTCATTTGGAGGTTTTGGGACGACACGCCCCTAAACTCGCCCTGGACGTGGTGCTCGCCGACGAGGCGGCCGTGCCCGACCGCGAGTCACTCGCCGAAGCCGCACTGGGGTTCGGTGCCGCGGTCGAGCTGGCCCCGGTGGCCCGGACCGACGGCAGCCCGAGGCATGATCCGGAGCTGTTGGCCGCCGCGTACGACCGTATTTTTCGGATGCATGGAAGGATCGGCCCATGGCGATGACGGCAGCGGTGAAGGACGAGATCTCCCGGCTCCCCGTCACCCGGACCTGCTGCAGAAAGGCGGAGGTCTCGTCGATCCTGCGGTTCGCGGGCGGGCTGCACCTGGTCAGCGGACGCATCGTGATCGAGGCGGAGCTGGACACGGGGATCGCGGCCCGCCGTCTGAAGCGGGACATCCTGGAGATCTTCGGCCACAGTTCCGAACTGATCGTGATGGCTCCCGGCGGTCTGCGCCGCGGTTCCCGCTTCGTGGTCCGCGTGGTGGCGGGCGGCGACCAGCTCGCGCGTCAGACGGGTCTGGTGGACGGCCGGGGCCGTCCCATCCGGGGGCTGCCGCCGCAGGTGGTCTCGGGGGCCACCTGCGATGCGGAGGCGGCCTGGCGCGGGGCGTTCCTCGCGCACGGCTCGCTCACCGAGCCGGGCCGTTCCTCCTCGTTGGAGGTCACCTGCCCGGGACCCGAGGCCGCGCTCGCCCTGGTCGGGGCGGCCCGCCGCCTCCAGATCGCGGCGAAGGCCCGTGAGGTGCGCGGGGTGGACCGGGTGGTCGTCCGGGACGGGGACGCGATCGGGGCCCTGCTGACCAGGCTGGGCGCGCACGAGTCGGTCCTCGCCTGGGAGGAGCGGCGGATGCGGCGTGAGGTGCGGGCCACCGCGAACCGGCTCGCCAACTTCGACGACGCGAACCTGCGCCGCTCGGCGCGGGCCGCCGTGGCCGCGGGCGCACGGGTCCAGCGGGCCCTGGAGATCCTCGCCGAGGAGGTGCCCGAGCACCTCGCCGCGGCCGGCCGGCTGCGGATGGAGCACAAGCAGGCGTCGCTGGAGGAGCTGGGGGCGCTAGCTGACCCGCCGCTGACCAAGGACGCGGTGGCCGGGCGGATCCGCCGGCTGCTGGCGATGGCCGACAAGCGCGCCAGTGACCTGGGCATTCCCGGAACCGAGTCGAACCTGACGGAAGACCTGGCCGACAGCCTGGCCGACAACTTGGTCGGCTAGGGCTTCCGGCCCCGGACAGCGTCCCCCTGGGGCGTTTCCTGGCAAGGGGGCGACCCAAGGGCCCTATTGACATGATCATGAAGTCCCATGAGCCTTGCGCCCACACCAGAGCAGGACCACCGCAAGGGGGACTGATGAGACGAAGAGCGAGAGCGATCCTCGCGATGGGCGCACTGATCCTCGGCGGCACCACCGCCACGCCCCTCGCCCAGGCCGGACCGCGGGCCGCCGCGCCCGCCGTCGAGGCCGCGGACGCCGTCAAGGTGTTCGAGGCCGACGTCACCCAGGAGCAGATACCCCTGCTCCTGAAGGCCGGGCAGGACGCGCACGAACTCTCCGAGCGGGCACCCGCCCGGGGAACCGCACGCGTGGAGCTGTACCTCACCGACGTCCAGGCCCGGAAGCTGGAGCGCCAAGGCGTGGACGTCACCGAGCGGAAGGTGTCCGCCGCGACCGAGAAACGGGTCGCCGCCGCGGGCGAAGGGGTCTTCCGCCCCTACGGCGGAGCGGGCGGGCTGAAGGAGGAGATCGTCCGCACCGGACAGGCGCACCCGGACCTGACCAAGGTCGTCTCGATCGGGAAGTCCCTGAACGGACAGGACATCCTCGCGGTCAAGGTCAGCAAGGACGCCCGCACCACCAAGGACGGCGCCAAACCCGCCACGCTCTACCTGTCGAACCAACACGCCCGGGAGTGGATCACCCCGGAGATGACCCGGCGGCTGCTGCACCACTACCTCGACCGCTACGAGACCGACCGCCGGATCAAGAAGATCGTGGACACCACCGAACTGTGGTTCGTCCTGTCCGCCAACCCCGACGGGTACGACTTCACCCACGCCGCCGACGGCCAGCGCCAGTGGCGCAAGAACCTGCGGGACGTCAACGGTGACGGCAAGACCTCCGCGGGCGACGGCGTCGACCTCAACCGCAACTTCGCCTACAAGTGGGGCTACGACGACGAGGGTTCGTCGCCCGCGCCCTCCTCGGAGACCTACCGCGGCGCCGGCCCCATGTCCGAACCCGAGACCCAGGTCCTCGACCGCTTCCAGAAGCGCATCGGCTTCGAGTACGGCATCAACTACCACTCCGCCGCCGAGCTGATCCTCTACGGCGTCGGCTGGCAGGTCGCCACCGACACGCCCGACGACGTGCTGTACAAGGCACTCGCCGGCACCCCCGAGAAGCCGGCGATCCCCGGCTACCGCCCCCAGGTGTCCTCCGAGCTGTACACCACCAACGGCGAGGCCGACGGGCACGGCGGCAACGTCAACGGCATCGCGATGTTCACCCCCGAGATGTCCACCTGCCAGACGGTGTCCGCGCGTTACCCCGACGACCCGTGGAACGCCCGGGACTGCGCCTCCGTGTTCACCTTCCCGGACGACGAGAAGCTGATCCAGGAGGAGTTCACGGCCAACGTGCCGTTCGCGCTCGCCGTCGCCGAGACGGCGGCCCACCCGGACCGTCCCGTGTCGGTGACCGGCATCGAGGCCCCGGACTTCACCCCCGCGACCTTCGACACGTCCTTCGCCCGCGGCGGCGACCAGGAGGTCGCCGTCACCGCCCGCACGTCGGTCCGGGACAAGGAGCTGAAGTACCGGATCAACGGCGGACGCGTGCACGACGAGGACCTGCGCCGCTGGAAGGGCGGCGAGACCTTCGGCGGCGAGGACAACCTGTACTTCGACGAGTACCGCGCCGAGGTCGAGGACGCCCGCCCCGGTGACCGGGTCGAGGTGTGGTTCACCGGCCGCACCAGGGCGGGGCGGGTCTCCAGCGAACCGTTCGCGTACACCGTCGCCGAACGCCCGAAGTCCTCGGTCCTGGTGCTCGCCGAGGAGGGCGCCACCGCCCAGCAGACGGCTGCCTACGTGGCCGCGCTCAAGGCGAACGGCAAGGACGCGACCGTCTGGGACGTCGCCACACGGGGTGCGCCGCACGCCCTGGCGGTCCTGGCCCACTTCCCGGTCGTCGTCCACTACACGGGCGCCCAGGTGCCCTCAGGGGCCACTCAGCTCGCCCTGCGGGCCTACCTCAACGAGGGCGGCAAGCTGGTCGAGGCCGGAGAGCGGGCGGGCGGCAACGTCCGACTGGGCCGCGCCGTCTCGAACGACTTCGCGCAGTACTACCTCGGCGCGTACGAGCGGCTGGCCGCACCGGGCGTCACCTCCTTCGCCGGAGAGGGCCGGCTCGCCGGGGCCGGCGCGGGGCTCGGCGACGCCCCGGGCAACCCCCTGGACGCGGCGGGCCGCTACCTCGTCACCTCCGACGCGCTGCCCGCCGACCGCTTCCCGCAGTTCCGCAGCGGCTCCGGCGGCGGGTACCCCGGGCTCACCAACCCGTACGCGCCGCACACCGGGCAGGGCATGGCCTCCGCCGTCCACGCGGACAGCGACTGGAAGCGGCTGACCCGCACGGTGGACCTCACCCAGGTCAGCGCCGCCGACGCGCCCGCCCTGCAACTGGCGCTGAACTGGAACGTCGAGGACGGCTACGACCACGTCCTGCTGGAGGCGCACACCGTCGGCGCCGAGGACTGGACCACGCTCCCCGACCGCAACGGCGCCAGCTCCCAGGCCGTGCCCACCGAGTGCGAGGCCGGGTACTTCCTCAACGGCCACCCGTTCCTCCGCCACTACCTGGCCCGGGGCACCGGCGCCTGCACGGGCGGCGGCAGCACCGGTCAGTGGAACAGCTTCACCGGCTCCTCCGCCGGCTGGAAGCAGGTGGCCTTCGACCTGAGCGCCTACGCGGGCAAGAAGGTCGAACTCTCCCTCGCCTACGTCACCGACCCGGGCAGCGGCGAACGGGGCGTCTTCGCCGACCAGGCCCAGCTCCTCGTCGGCGGCCAGGTGCAGGACACCGAGGGTTTCGAGACCTCCCTCGGCACGTGGGGCGTGGGCCAGTCCCCGGTCGGCAGCCCCACCGTCACCGGCGACTGGGCCCGCACCGGCGAGCTCTACCGTTCGTACGCCTCCGTCACAGCGCGTGACAGCGTGCTCCTCGGCTTCGGCTTCGAGCACGTGCCGGACGCCGCCGAACGCGCCCGGCTGATGGGGCGCGCCCTGGCCGCCCTGCGGCGCTGAGCCGCACCGGCCGGACGGTGTCCGGGGCGCCCCCACCGGCCCCGGACACCTCCCGCCGGGCACCGCCGGGAGGTCCACGGGCCCGCACCGCGACGGTGCGGGCCCGTGCCGCGTTGTGTTAAGGGCAGCTCGATGTCACCCCGGACGGCCCGGGGAGGTAGGGTCGGAGGCGGTCGGGGACATCCCATACAACTCGCCGGGCGTCGAAACCCGGCGCTCCAACGAGGAGATCGGTTCGTGACGATCCGCGTAGGCATCAACGGCTTTGGCCGCATCGGTCGTAACTACTTCCGCGCGCTGCTGGAGCAGGGTGCAGACATCGAGATCGTGGCTGTCAACGACCTGGGTGACACCGCGACCACTGCTCACTTGCTGAAATACGACACCATCCTGGGCCGTCTGAAGGCCGAGGTGTCGCACACCGCCGACACGATCACCGTCGGTGACCACACCATCAAGGTGCTGTCCGAGCGCAACCCCTCCGACATCCCCTGGGGCGAGCTGGGCGTCGACATCGTCATCGAGTCGACCGGCATCTTCACCAAGAAGGCCGATGCCGCCAAGCACATCGCCGGCGGCGCCAAGAAGGTCCTCATCTCGGCTCCGGCCAGCGACGAGGACATCACGGTCGTGATGGGCGTCAACCAGGACCAGTACGACCCGGCGCAGCACCACGTCATCTCCAACGCCTCCTGCACCACCAACTGTGTGGCGCCGATGGCGAAGGTCCTCGACGAGAACTTCGGCATCGTCAAGGGCCTGATGACGACGGTCCACGCGTACACGAACGACCAGCGCATCCTGGACTTCCCGCACAAGGACCTGCGCCGCGCCCGGGCCGCCGCCGAGAACATCATCCCGACGACGACCGGCGCCGCCAAGGCCACCGCCCTGGTGCTGCCGCAGCTCAAGGGCAAGCTGGACGGCATCGCCATGCGCGTCCCGGTCCCCACCGGCTCCGCCACCGACCTGGTCGTCACGCTCCAGCGCGAGACCACCAAGGACGAGGTCAACGCCGCGTTCAAGAAGGCGTCCGAGGACGGCTCCCTCAAGGGCATCCTGGCGTACACCGAGGACCCGATCGTGTCCTCCGACATCGTCGGCGACCCGGCGTCCTGCATCTTCGACTCCTCCCTGAGCATGGTCCAGGAGGGCAACACGGTGAAGATCCTCGGCTGGTACGACAACGAGTGGGGCTACTCCAACCGCCTGGTGGACCTGACGGTCTTCGTCGGCGAGCAGCTCTGACCCGTACCCGCTACGGCAGGCACCCTCATGTGAAGGACAGGGCTCGGGCGGCGCGAAGGGGCGCCGTCCGGGCCCTGTCACGTGCGCACCGCTCTGCGGGAGCCCCCTGCGACTCCCGCAGCTCCTCGCCACCGCCCCGCGAGCCTTCCTAGGAGCCACTGAATGAAGACGATCGACGAACTCCTCGCCGAGGGTGTCGACGACAAGCGGGTCTTCGTCCGCGCCGACCTCAACGTGCCGCTCGCCGACGGCGTCATCACGGACGACGGCCGCATCCGCGCGGTCCTGCCCACCGTGCGGGCCCTCGCCGAAGCGGGCGCCAAGGTCGTCGTCGCCTCCCACCTGGGACGCCCCAAGGGCGCCCCGGACCCGGCGTTCTCGCTGCTGCCCGCCGCCGAACGCCTCGGCGAGCTGCTGGGCGCCCCCGTCGCCTTCGCCCAGGACACCGTGGGGCCCGCCGCCCACGGCGCCGTCGACGGCCTCCAGCCCGGCCAGGTCGCCGTCCTGGAGAACCTGCGCTTCAACCCCGGCGAGACCTCCAAGGACGACGCCGAGCGCGGCGAGTTCGCCGACCGCCTCGCCGCCCTCGCCGACGTGTACGTGGGCGACGGCTTCGGTGCGGTGCACCGGCGCCACGCCTCGGTGTACGACCTCCCGGCCCGGCTCCCGCACTACGCCGGCTACCTCATCGCCACCGAGGTCGGCGTCCTGAAGAAGCTCACCGAGGACGTGCAGCGCCCCTACGTCGTCGTCCTCGGCGGGGCCAAGGTCTCCGACAAGCTCGGAGTGATCGACCACCTGCTGGAGCGGGCCGACCGCATCATCATCGGCGGCGGCATGGTCTACACCTTCCTCAAGGCCCAGGGCCACGAGGTCGGCAACTCGCTGCTCCAGGAGGACCAGGTCCCGGCCGTCCAGGACTACCTCAAGCGGGCCGCCGAGCGCGGTGTGGAGTTCGTGCTCCCGGTGGACGTCCTGACCGGCACCTCGTTCCCCGACCTGAAGACCAAGGCCCCCGCCCACCCGCTCACGGTCGCCGCGGACGCCATTCCGTCGGGTCAGCAGGGCCTGGACATCGGCCCGAAGACGTGTGAGCTGTACGCGGCGAAGCTCGCCGACGCGGCCACCATCTTCTGGAACGGCCCCATGGGTGTCTTCGAGCACCCCGACTACGCCGAGGGCACCAAAGCGGTCGCCCAGGCCCTGCTCGACTCCTCGGCCTTCACGGTCGTCGGCGGTGGCGACTCCGCCGCGGCCGTACGCATCCTGGGCTTCGACGAGCAGGCATTCGGACACATCTCGACCGGTGGCGGCGCCTCCCTCGAATACCTCGAGGGCAAGACGCTCCCCGGCCTCGCCGCACTGGAGAACTGAACCTTCCATGACGAAGCAGACCCGTACGCCCCTGATGGCCGGCAACTGGAAGATGAACCTCAACCACCTTGAGGCCATCGCCCACGTCCAGAAGCTCGCCTTCGCCCTCGCGGACAAGGACTACGAGACCGTCGAGGTCGCCGTCCTGCCGCCGTTCACCGACCTGCGGTCCGTGCAGACCCTCGTCGACGGCGACAAGCTGAAGATCAAGTACGGTGCGCAGGACATCTCCGCGCACGAGTCCGGTGCCTACACCGGCGAGATCTCCGGCGCGATGCTCGCCAAGCTCAAGTGCGCCTACGTCGCCGTCGGCCACTCGGAGCGCCGCCAGTACCACGGCGAGACCGACGAGCTGTGCAACGCCAAGGTCAAGGCCGCGTTCAAGCACGGCCTCACCCCGATCCTCTGCGTCGGCGAGGGCCTGGACGTCCGCAAGGCCGGCCAGCAGGTCGAGCACACCCTCGCCCAGCTCGACGGGGCGCTCAAGGACCTGCCCGCGGAGCAGGCCGAGACGATCGTGATCGCCTACGAGCCGGTGTGGGCCATCGGCACCGGTGAGGTCGCCACGCCCGAGGACGCCCAGGAAGTCTGCGGGGCGATCCGCGGCCGGCTCGCGGAGCTCTACTCCAAGGAGCTGGCCGAGCAGGTGCGCATCCAGTACGGCGGTTCCGTGAAGTCCGGGAACGTCGCCGCGATCATGGCGCAGCCCGACGTGGACGGCGCCCTCATCGGGGGAGCCGCGCTCGACGTCGACGAGTTCGTCAAGATCGTCCGCTTCGAACAGGCGTGAGTAGGCGCTAGCGACGATCCGTCGTACCCTTGCGGGGGCCGCTGGCCGGTAAGGCGAGCGGGCGCTGGGCGCGGGCACCGGGAGGTGTCCCGCACGGACGTCCGTCGGCTCGCCCGACCGGCCGCGGTCCTCGCGCCGTCCATCAAGATCCGAGGGAAGACCCCGGAAAGGGAGTTCACTGTGGTTTTCGGGTTCTCGATCGCCGTGATCGCCTTCAGCCTGCTGCTGACGCTGCTGGTGCTGATGCACAAGGGCAAGGGCGGCGGTCTGTCCGACATGTTCGGCGGCGGCATGCAGTCGTCCGTGGGCGGGTCCTCGGTCGCCGAGCGCAACCTCGACCGCATCACCGTCGTGGTCGGTCTGCTGTGGTTCGCTTGCATCGTCGCCCTCGCGATCATGATGAAGCTCGACAACTGAGCCTCATCACCGTCGCACACGCACACCACGTTGAGCCCCATGACGGGTACGCGCCCCCCGGCGCGGCCTATCATGGGGCTTGCGTCTCGGGGTGGGGTGTAACTCCATTCACTGGACGCGCGTTGGGCCTTACGTAGACTGAGGCGCCCCCGGCGAAGCGTTACGCCGACTCGCTTCGCGGCACCATCACGCAGGGAGTTACGACCGTGGCAAGTGGCAACGCGATCCGGGGAAGCCGGGTCGGGGCGGGGCCGATGGGCGAGGCCGAGCGCGGCGAGTCCGCGCCGCGGCTGCGCATCTCCTTCTGGTGCTCGAACGGGCACGAGACACAGCCGAGCTTCGCCAGCGACGCGCAGGTCCCGGACAGTTGGGACTGCCCGCGGTGCGGTTTTCCGGCAGGTCAGGACCGGGACAACCCCCCGGCTCCACCACGGACCGAGCCGTACAAGACCCACCTCGCCTATGTGCGGGAGCGGCGCAGTGACGCGGACGGCGAGGCGATCCTCGCCGAGGCGCTGGCGAAACTGCGCGGCGAGATCTGACGGATTGACCAGCGGGCCGGACACCTTGAGCCAGGTGTCCGGCCCGCTGTGCGTGTGCCGGGGGAGACCGCCCCGGCCCGTGGGAGCGCACGGCGAGGGGGCGGTCAACGTGGGGAGCCACTCGTGACGGTGAACGTGTCCGGCCGCGCCCGCACCCGACGGCCGTCCGTTCGCCGTCCTGATCAATTAGGTTGGAGGGTGCTGCGGCAAGGCGCCCAGACCAGGCGACGGCAGAGAGAAGGACGACGTCCGAGATGAATGCAGAAGGCCGTACCAGGCTCAACCAGACGCCCGAGTGGACCGCCCTGGTCAAACACCGGGAAGAACAGGGCGAGATGCGGCTGCGCGATCTGTTCGCGGCGGACCCGGACCGCGCCACCGGATACGCGCTACAGGTCGGTGACCTGTACGTCGACTACTCCAAGCACCTCATCACCGACGAAACACTCCGACTGCTTCGCGAGCTCGCCGAGGCCCGGGGGGTGTACGCACTGCGGGACGCCATGTTCCGCGGCGACAAGATCAACACGACGGAGGACCGCGCGGTCCTGCACACCGCGCTGCGCGCCCCGAGCGGCGCGGTGATCGAGGCCGACGGTCGCAACGTCGTCCCCGCGGTGCACGAAGTCCTCGACCGCATGGGCGTGTTCGCCGACCGGGTCCGTTCGGGTGATTGGACCGGTCACACCGGCGCGCGCATCAAGAACATCGTCAACATCGGCATCGGCGGCTCCGACCTCGGCCCCGCCATGGCCTACGAGGCGTTGCGCTCCTACACCGACCGCGGCCTCACGGTGCGGTTCGTGTCGAACGTCGACGGGGCCGATCTGCACGAGGCGGTCCGGGACCTGGACGCCGCCGAGACGCTGTTCATCGTGGCGTCCAAGACCTTCACCACCATCGAGACCCTGACCAACGCCACCTCGGCCCGCAGTTGGCTCCTCACCGAGCTGAGGGCGGGTCAGGAGGCGGTGGCCAAGCACTTCGTGGCCCTGTCGACCAATGCCGGGAAGGTCGCCGACTTCGGCATCGACACGGCGAACATGTTCGAGTTCTGGGACTGGGTCGGCGGACGCTACTCGTTCGACTCGGCGATCGGGCTCTCCCTGATGCTCGCGATCGGGCCGGACCGGTTCCGGGAGATGCTTGACGGTTTCCACACCGTCGACCGGCACTTCCGCAACGCCCCGCCCGAGCAGAACGTCCCGCTGTTGCTCGGTCTGCTGGGCATCTGGTACGGCAACTTCCACGACGCCCAGGCGCACGCGGTGCTGCCGTACTCGCACTACCTGTCCAAGTTCACGGCGTACCTCCAGCAGCTGGACATGGAGTCCAACGGCAAGTCCGTCGACCGGGAGGGCGAACCGGTCCACTGGCAGACCGGCCCCGTGGTCTGGGGCACGCCGGGCACCAACGGGCAGCACGCCTATTACCAGTTGATCCACCAGGGCACCAAGCTGGTGCCCGCCGACTTCATCGGGTTCGCCGAGCCGGTCGCCGATCTCCACCCGGGGCTCGTCGCCCAGCACGACCTGCTGATGGCGAACTTCTTCGCGCAGACCCAGGCCCTCGCCTTCGGCAAGACGCCCGAGGAGGTCCGCGCCGAAGGGGTCCCCGAGGAGCTCGTCCCGCACAAGAGCTTCCGGGGCGACCGCCCCACGACCACCATCCTGGCGAAGGAGCTGACGCCCTCGGTGCTCGGCCAGCTCATCGCCCTGTACGAGCACAAGGTGTTCGTCCAGGGGGCCGTGTGGAACATCGACTCGTTCGACCAGTGGGGCGTCGAACTGGGCAAGGTGCTCGCCAAGCGCGTGGAGCCCGCGCTCACCGAGGGCGCCGAGGTCCCGGGCCTCGACGCGTCCAGTACGGCCCTGGTCGCCAAGTACCGCGAGCTGCGCGGCCGTTGACGCGACGGTGCCGGGCGTCCGGTCCTCCTGGACGCCCGGCACCGGGCCGTACTTCCCCGGTCACCACGGAGCCCGTGGTGACCACCGCTTCGCCCTAGGGCGAAGCGGGCGGGTACAGAGCGCGCGGCAGCTGGGAGGCCGCCGCCGAGTCGAGCAGCCACAGGGTCCGCGCACGTCCCCGGGCGCCGGCCGCCGGCGCCTGGATCTCGCCCGCGCCCGACAGGGCGATGGCCGCGGCCTGAGCCTTGTCCTCGCCCGCCGCCAACAGCCACACCTCACGGGCGGCCCGGATCGCGGGCAGCGTCAGGGAGATCCGGGTGGGCGGCGGCTTCGGCGCCCCGTGGACGCCGACGACGGTCCGCTCGGTCTCCCGGACGCCGGGCAGCTCGGGGAAGAGCGAGGCCACGTGCGTGTCCGGGCCGACCCCCAGCATCAGGACGTCGAAGGTGGGCACCGGACCGTGGTCCTCCGGACCCGCCGCGGCGGCCAGTTCCGCGGCGTACGCGGCAGCAGCCGTGTCCACCCCGTCCCCGGCCGGACCCCCGGTGGCGTAGGGGCCGTCCGAGGCGGGCATGGCGTGCACCCGCTTCGGGTCGAGCGGCACCGAATCCAGCAGCGCCGCACGGGCCTGGGTCACGTTCCGCTCGGGGTCGCCCTCGGGCAGATAGCGCTCGTCACCCCACCACAGGTCGAGGCGGGACCAGTCGATCGCGTCCCGGGCGGGCGCGGCGGCCAGCGCGGCGAGCACGCCGTTGCCGTTGCGCCCGCCGGTCAGGACGATCGACGCCGAGCCGCGCGCGGCCTGGGCGTCCACGATCTTCGTGATCAGCCGGGCCGCCGCGGCCTGCGCCATCAGCTCCTTGTCGCGGTGCACCACGAGCTGGGGTGTGCTCACGTGCGGGCCTTGCGCGCAGGAACCGACTTCTTCGCCGGTGGCGTCTTGTCGTCGCCGGCGCCCTCGCCCTCGGCGGAGTCGTCCGGGGAACCGCCGGGTTCGCCGGCCGCCTCCGTGCGGGCGGGGACGCTCGCCGTCGACTCGGCCAGCCCCTTCACCCCGAACCGCAGCACGGACGCATAGATGTCGTCCGGGTCCAGGCGCCGCAGCTCCTCCGCGATCAGCTCCGCGGTTTCCCGCCGCTTCAACGCCACCGCGCGGTCCGGCTGACCCGCGATCGACAGCGTGGCCAGCGACCCGTCCGGTCGGTCGAGACCGATCGGCCCGCAGTCCGTCTGGAGCCGTACCGCCGTCAGCCCGGGGCCGCTCGACACGGTCCGGGTCACGGGCGTGCCCAATCGTTCCGCCAGCCACATCGCCAGCAGTTCCACACTGGGGTTGTACTCCTCGCCCTCGACCTCGGCCGCGGTCACCGTGCAGGCGATCTGGTCCAGCGCGGCGGCCAGCATCGAGCGCCAGGGGGTGATCCGGGTCCAGGACAGGTCCGTGTCCCCGGGGGCGTAGGTGTCGGCGCGGGACGTCAGCTCCGCCACCGGCTGCTCGGCGGAGTAGGCGTCGGTGATCCGGCGCTGGGCGAGCGCGCCCAGCGGGTCGCGCGCCGGGTCGGCGGGAGAATTGATCGGCCACCACACCACGACGGGGGCGTCCGGCAGCAGCAGCGGCAGGACCACCGACTGCGCGTGCTCGACGACCTCGCCGTACAGCCGCAGGATGACCGTCTCCCCGGTGCCCGCCTCACCGCCCACCCGGACCTCGGCGTCCAGCCGGGAGGTGGTGCGGATGCGCGGCGACCGCGACACCCGGCGGATGACCACCAGGGTGCGCGAGGGGTGCTCGCGGGAGGCCTCGCTGGCCGCCCGCAACGCGTCGTAGGCGTTCTCCTCGTCCGTGACGATGACCAGGGTGAGCACCATGCCGACGGCCGGGGAGCCGATGGCACGGCGCCCTTCGAC
This sequence comes from Streptomyces sp. NPDC059816, assembly GCF_042732055.1. Classification (NCBI taxonomy): domain Bacteria; kingdom Bacillati; phylum Actinomycetota; class Actinomycetes; order Kitasatosporales; family Streptomycetaceae; genus Streptomyces; species Streptomyces sp. NPDC059816. The sequence goes on along the minus strand of NZ_JBHWIQ010000002.1, from coordinate 83,817 downwards.
CATCGCCTTGTTGATCCGGCTGGCCGTGGTGTCCGTAAGGTCGATGTTCATGGCCGACGCCAGCTCCGTCCGTCTCGTGCGAGCATTTCGTCCGCCTCGGCGGGGCCCCAGGTCCCGGACTTGTACTGGGCGGGCTTGCCGTGCGCGTCCCAGTGCTGCTCGATCGGGTCGAGGATGCGCCAGGACAGTTCGACCTCTTCTGTGCGGGGGAAGAGGTTCGAGTCGCCCAACAGGACGTCCAGGATGAGCCGCTCGTACGCCTCCGGGCTCGACTCCGTGAACGACTCGCCGTAGGCGAAGTCCATGGACACGTCCCGGACCTCCATCGAGGTGCCCGGCACCTTGGAGCCGAAGCGCACGGTCACGCCCTCGTCCGGCTGGACCCGGATGACCAGGGCGTTCTGCCCCAGCTCCTCGGTCGCGGTGTGGTCGAAGGGCGAGTGCGGGGCGCGCTGGAAGACCACGGCGATCTCCGTCACCCGGCGGCCGAGGCGTTTGCCGGTGCGCAGGTAGAAGGGGACCCCCGCCCAGCGGCGGTTGTCGATCTGGAGCTTCACCGCCGCGTAGGTGTCGGTCTTCGACTTGCTGTCGATGCCGTCTTCCTGGAGGTAACCGATGACCTTCTCGCCACCCTGCCATCCGGCGACGTACTGGGCGCGGACGGTGTCGGTGCCCAGGTCCGCGGGGAGCTTGACCGCCCCGAGGACCTTGGTCTTCTCGGCGGCCAGCGCGTCCGCGTCGAAGGAGGAGGGCTCCTCCATCGCGGTGAGCGCGAGCAACTGGAGCAGGTGGTTCTGGATCACGTCCCGGGCGGCGCCGATGCCGTCGTAGTACCCGGCCCGGCCGCCGATCCCGATGTCCTCGGCCATGGTGATCTGCACGTGGTCGACGTACGACCGGTTCCAGATCGGCTCGAACAGGGTGTTGGCGAACCGGAGCGCCAGGATGTTCTGGACGGTCTCCTTGCCGAGGTAGTGGTCGATCCGGAAGACCTGGTCCGGGGCGAACACCTCGTGGACGATCGCGTTGAGTTCCTTCGCCGACGTCAGGTCGTGACCGAAGGGCTTCTCGATGACCGCCCGCCGCCAGGACCCCTCCTCCTGGTCGGCCAGCCCGTGCTTCTTGAGCTGCTTGACGACCAGGGGGAAGAACTTCGGCGGAACGGAGAGGTAGAAGGCGAAGTTGCCGCCGGTGCCCTGGGCCTTGTCCAGATCGGTGATCGTGGCCTTCAGCTGCTCGAAGGCGTTGTCGTCGTCGAAGTCGCCCTGGACGAAGCGCATGCCCTGGATCAGCTGCTGCCAGACCTCCTCCCGGAAGGGGGTGCGGGAGTGTTCCTTGACGGCGTCGTGGACCTCTTGGGCGAAGTCCTCGTTCTGCCACTCGCGACGGGCGAACCCGATCAGCGAGAAGCCGGGCGGCAGCAGACCCCGGTTCGCGAGGTCGTAGACGGCGGGCATCAGCTTCTTGCGGGACAAGTCGCCCGTGACGCCGAAGATCACCAGGCCCGACGGCCCCGCGATGCGCGGGAGCCGTCGGTCCGCGGCGTCACGAAGCGGATTGGCTCCGTGGACGGGTGTCAAGGTCTCAGCCCTCCGAAGGGGTGAGGCGCTTCAGCTCCGCCTCGGTCGATGCGAGCAGGTCGTTCCAGGACGCCTCGAACTTCTCGACGCCCTCGTCCTCCAGCAGGTTCACCACGTCGTCGTAGGCGATCCCGAGCTTCTCGACGGCGTCGAGGTCGGCGCGCGACTGCTCGTAGGTGCCGGCGATGGTGTTACCGGTGATGACGCCGTGGTCGGCGGCGGCCTCCAGGGTCGCCTCCGGCATCGTGTTCACGGTGCCCGGCGCGACCAGGTCGTCGACGTACAGGGTGTCCTTGTACGCGGGGTCCTTGACCCCGGTCGACGCCCACAGCGGACGCTGCGGGTGCGCGCCGGCCTTGTCCAGGGCCAGCCAGCGGTCGGAGGAGAAGACCTCCTCGTACGCCTGGTAGGCGAGCCGGGCGTTGGCCAGGCCGGCCTTGCCGCGCGCCGCCTTGGCCTCCGGGGTGCCGAGGGCGTCCAGCCGCTTGTCGATCTCGGCGTCCACCCGGGACACGAAGAACGAGGCCACCGAACGGATCTTGGACAGGTCCAGGCCCGCGGCCTTCGCCTTCTCCAGGCCCGCCAGGTAGGCGTCCATCACCGCGCGGTAGCGCTCCAGCGAGAAGATCAGCGTGACGTTGACGCTGATGCCGAGGCCGATGACCTCGGTGATCGCGGGCAGGCCCGCCTTGGTCGCCGGAATCTTGATCAGGGTGTTGGGCCGGTCCACCAGCCAGGCGAGCTGCTTGGCCTCGGCGATGGTCGCCCGGGTGTCGTGCGCGAGTCGCGGGTCCACCTCGATCGACACCCGGCCGTCCTGGCCGCCCGTCGAGTCGAACAGGGGGCGCAGCACCTCGGCCGCGTCCCGGACGTCCGCCGTGGTGATCATGCGCACGGCCTCGTCGACCGTCAGCTTGCGGGCCGCGAGGTCACTGAGCTGGGACTCGTAGCCGTCACCGCCCGAGATCGCCTTCTGGAAGATCGACGGGTTGGTCGTGACGCCCACCACGTGCTGCTGGTCGATCAGTTCGGCGAGGTTGCCGGACGTGATCCGCTTGCGCGAAAGGTCGTCCAACCAGATCGCTACGCCTTCGTCGGAAAGGCGCTTGAGTGCGTCCGTCATGGGAATTGCATCTCCTACTTGATCTTTAGTCGTCTGTGGGCGTCAGCGCTGAACGGCGGCCAGGGATTCCCGCGCGGCGGATTCGACCGCCTCGGAGGTGATGCCGAACTCGCGGAACAGGACCTTGCCGTCCGCCGAGGCGCCGAAGTGCTCCAGCGACACGATGCGGCCCGCGTCACCGACGTAGCGGTGCCAGGTCAGCCCGATGCCCGCCTCGACGGCGACCCGCGCCTTCACGGACGGCGGCAGCACCGCGTCCTTGTACTCCTGGGTCTGCTCCTCGAACCACTCGACGGACGGCATGGACACCACCCGGGTGGGCACGCCGGACGCCTGGAGCCGCTCCCGGGCCTCCACCGCCAGGTGCACCTCGGAACCCGTGCCGATCAGCAGCACCTCGGGGGCGCCGCCCTCCGCCTCGAACAGCACGTAGCCGCCCTTGGCCGCGTCCTCGTTCGGGTCGTACGTGGGCACGCCCTGCCGCGTCAGTGCGAGACCGTGCGGGGCGCCCTTGCCGAACACCTTGGTGTAGCGGCGCAGGATCTCCCGCCAGGCGATCGCCGTCTCGTTGGCGTCGGCCGGTCGGACCACGTTCAGCCCGGGGATCGCCCGCAGCGACGCGACGTGCTCGACCGGCTGGTGGGTCGGGCCGTCCTCGCCGAGGCCGATCGAGTCGTGCGTCCACACGTACGTCACCGGCAGGTGCATCAGCGCGGACAGCCGCACCGCGTTGCGCATGTAGTCGGAGAACACGAGGAACGTGCCGCCGTAGACACGGGTGTTGCCGTGCAGCGCGATGCCGTTCATCTCCGCGGCCATCGAGTGCTCGCGGATGCCGAAGTGGATGGTCCGGCCGTACGGCTGGGCCTCCGGCAGCGGGTTGTCGGCGGGGAGGAACGACGAGTTCTTGTCGATCGTCGTGTTGTTCGAGCCGGCGAGGTCGGCGGAACCGCCCCACAGCTCGGGGATCACCGCGCCGAGCGCCTGGAGCACCTTGCCGGACGCGGCCCGGGTCGCGACGCCCTTGCCGGTCTCGAAGACCGGGAGCTTGTCCTCCCAGCCGGCCGGCAGCTCACCGGCCGAGATGCGGTCGAACTCGGCGGCCCGCTCGACGTTCGCGGTGCGCCAGGCGGCGAGACCCTTCTCCCACTCGCCCCGGGCCTCGCGACCGCGGTCCAGCGCGCTCCGGGTGTGGGCCAGGACCTCGTCGGTGACCTCGAAGCTCTGCTCGGGGTCGAAACCGAGGACGCGCTTGGTCGCCGCGACCTCTTCGTCGCCGAGCGCCGAGCCGTGGGCGGCCTCGGTGTTCTGGGCGTTGGGCGCGGGCCAGGCGATGATCGAACGCATCGCGATGAACGAGGGGCGCCCCGTCTCGGCCTTGGCGGCCTGGATCGCCGTGTACAGCGCCTGCGGGTCGAGGTCGCCGTTGGCCTTCGGCTCCACGCGCTGCACGTGCCACCCGTACGCCTCGTACCGCTTGGCGGTGTCCTCGGACACGGCGGTCTCGGTGTCGCCCTCGATCGAGATGTGGTTGTCGTCCCACAGCATGACCAGGTTGCCGAGCTTCTGGTGACCGGCCAGCGAGGACGCCTCGGCGGAGATGCCCTCCTGGAGGCAGCCGTCACCGGCGATCACGAAGACGTGGTGGTCGAAGGGGGAGGCGCCGGTGGCGGCCTCCGGGTCGAACAGACCGCGCTCGTAACGGGCGGCCATCGCCATGCCCACGGCGTTGGCGACGCCCTGGCCGAGCGGCCCGGTCGTCGTCTCGACGCCGGCGGTGTGGCCGTACTCCGGGTGGCCCGGGGTCTTCGAGCCCCAGGTGCGGAACGCCTTCAGATCGTCCAGCTCCAGGCCGAAGCCGGCGAGGTAGAGCTGGATGTACAGCGTCAGGGACGAGTGTCCCGCGGACAGCACGAAACGGTCGCGGCCCGTCCAATCGGGGTCCGCGGGGTCGTGTCGCATCACCTTCTGGAAGAGGGTGTAGGCGGCCGGGGCAAGGCTCATCGCGGTGCCCGGATGGCCGTTGCCGACCTTCTGCACGGCGTCAGCGGCAAGGACACGGGAGGTGTCCACGGCACGCTGGTCCAGTTCGGTCCATTCAAGGTCTGTCGTGGTCGGCTTGGTGCTCACCCTGGGTCAGGGCTCCTCTCCACATGCTCGGGACATTCGGGATGGCGGACGCCCGGGCCCGCGTGCGCGGTGGGACGTCCGCCTGCTCGGCATGACGCCGAAACCGGTGTGTCCGAGAGCCCACCGGCTTGCTGCCGAGCCTACCGCCGTCGTCACGTGCACTTTTCGGCTCATTTCCAGACTGCCGGGGCTCAGCGCCGTTCGCCTCTCGGGGCGCTGACCTCCTCCGTCCCCCCATTCGCTGCCGCCCCACCCGTCCGATCGGACGGCAGCCGCCGCCCCGACTCCTCCCGCCCGCCCCGGAACACCGTCGACGGGGCACCTCCTGCGTCACCGTTCCCCGCGCGCGGGGAACGGTGAAGTCCGCCCGTGGCCGGAGCCGGTTGTTCCGCCGACCGTCCGTCGGCCGTCCCCCGAACGGCCCCGTGCCCGCCGTCAGGGGGTGAACGACGAGGTCGCGCACCTCCTCGCGAGCACCCCTCAACACGAGTGACCCCCGCGAAGGGCGAGGTAAGGGCAACGTCTACAGTGGCGTGGTACGCGCGAGCCGTTACCCGGACTTCACAGGTCCAAGGCTTGCTTTGATGTCTCTGTCAGGGGTGTGCGTGACGGCCGTTGAATCCCGTCCGGCGGGAATGCTGCGGACGAGCCGGGGACACCGGCCGCTGCGAGCCCGGGTCATGGCGTTCGTGGCGCTGACCAAGCCGCGGATCATCGAACTGCTGTTGATCACCACGATCCCCGTGATGTTCCTGGCCCAGCAGGGCGTGCCCGACCTGAAGCTCGTCCTGATGACGACGATCGGCGGCTACCTCTCCGCGGGCGGCGCCAACGCGCTGAACATGTACATCGACCGGGACATCGACGCCCTGATGGAGCGGACCGCCCGCCGGCCGCTGGTCACCGGAATGGTCTCGCCCCGCGAGACGCTCGTCTTCGGCCTCGCGCTCGCCGTCATCTCCACCCTGTGGTTCGGCTACTTCGTCAACTGGCTCTCCGCCTGGCTCTCCCTCGGCGCGCTCCTCTTCTACGTGGTCGTCTACACGATGATCCTGAAGCGGCGCACCACCCAGAACATCGTCTGGGGCGGGATCGCGGGCTGCATGCCGGTGCTGATCGGCTGGTCGGCCGTCACCAACTCGGTCTCCTGGGCCGCGGTCATCCTCTTCCTGGTCATCTTCTTCTGGACGCCCCCGCACTACTGGCCGCTCTCGATGAAGGTCAAGGAGGACTACGCGCGGGTGGGCGTGCCGATGCTGCCCGTGCTGGCCTCCAACAAGGTGGTCGCCCGGCAGATCGTGGCGTACAGCTGGCTGATGGTCGCGGTGTCGCTGCTGCTGACTCCGCTGGGGTACACCGGCTGGTTCTACACCGCGGTCGCCCTCGCCACCGGCGGTTGGTGGCTGTGGGAGGCGCATGCGCTGCTCGCCCGGGCGAAGAGCGGGGTCACCGGGGCGAAGCTCAAGGAGATGCGGCTGTTCCACTGGTCCATCACCTACGTCTCGCTGCTCTTCGTGGCCGTCGCCGTGGACCCGTTCCTGCGCTGAGCCGGTCGGCCCCGTGCGTGGGCCACGACACGTTCCCCCATTGACCTACTCGTCGGTAGGCTCACTCCATGGATAACGCGGACAACGCGAACGTGAACGCGCAGGGCGCTCCCGGCGAAGACGGCGGCGTCAGCAAGTGGACGGCGGCCCGTGCGGAACGCCGTGAGCGTCGGCTGGCCAAGGAGATCGGTGCCTTTGCCGCGGCGCACGGGGGAGCGGAGGGGCAGGTCGCCCACCTCGGGCGCAAGGGTGCTCGGATCGTTCTCGTCGGTGCTGACGGAGCGTGGGGGGACCTGGTGGTCCCGTCCTGTGAGGTCGCGGCTGCGGTGGTGGCCAGGGCCGGGATCACGGTGCACGAGGCGTTCGACGGTGAGTTTGCGGCTCGGGTCCGTACCGGGCCGTACGAGTGGTCCCGGATGGCCGGTATCCAGGTCGGCGGCTCTTCGGCCCCGTGAGACGGTGCGGTTCGCCCCTCGGGGCTCCGATCCGCCGGACGTCTGCGGTCCCGTTGCCGTGCGTCCGATGTTCGCGCAGTTCCCCGCGCCCCTTGGGTGCGTTCCACTGGGCGTGTGCGGTTCGGTTGTCGTGCGTCCGGTGTTCGCGCAGTTCCCCGCGCCCCTTATCGGGGCGCCTTCACTCCCGCCGTCCGGCCCGCTCGCAGGAAACGCTGGGTAGCGCCCCGACAGGGGCGCGAGGAACTGCGCAACTCCACAGCGCACCCGCACCGGCCAACGCACCCGCCGAGGACGCCCCCGATAGGGGCGCGGGGAACTGCGCAATCCCACGACGCACCCGCAGCGAACAACGCACCCGCCGGTAGTGCCCCGATAGGGGCGCGGGGAACTGCGCAAACCCACAGCGCACCCGCAGGGGACAGCGCGCCTGCTGAGGACGCGCCCGATAGGGGGCGCGGGGAACTGCGCGAAATCCACAGCGCACCCGCAGGGAACAGCGCACCCAGAGGGAACTACGCAAACCCGCCAACGCCCCCGCACGGGCCAACGTGCCCCCCACGCGTCCCGACCGTTATCCCAGGGAAGGTGTCAGGGATCATCGGTCGAAACGAGGAGCGCGCCATGGGTACCAGGGACGCCAGCGACGGACGTGCGGCGCAGTCGGAGTGGCGGGTCCGGGCCGCGGAACTGGCCGCCCGGGGCGTCGAGACAGTGGCCCTGACCATCGTCGACAACGCAGGGATCTGCCGCGCCAAGACCTTCCCCCTGGCCCGGCTCACCGAGGTCGCCGAACGCGGCGTCGGCATGGCCCCCTGCTTCGACGTCTACACCTCCGCCGACCGCATGGTCAGCTCACCGCACCTCGGCGGACCCGACGGGGACCTGCGGCTCTTCCCCGACCCGGACCGCATCGTCCCGCTGGCCGCCCAACCCGGCTGGGCCTGGTCGCCCGCCGACCGCTACGAACAGGACGGCCGTCCCTACGCCTCCTGCCAACGTCTGTTCGCCAAGTCCGCCGCCGACCGGGCCGCCGCGCTGGGGTTCACCCTGACCATGGGGTTCGAGACCGAGTGGATCCTGCGGCGCCCGGACGGCACCTGCCCCACCACCGGGCCCGCCTACGGCATGACCCGGATCGTGGAACTCGCCGACTACGGCCGTGACCTGCTGCGGGCCCTCACCGACCAGGGCGTACGGGTGCTCCAGTTCCACCCCGAGTACTCACCCGGCCAGTTCGAGATCTCCACCGCCCCCGCCGACGGCCCGGTCGCCGCGGCCGACGACCTCGTCCTCGTCCGCGAGACCATCCGCGCGGTCAGCGCCCGGCACGGGCTGCGCACCTCCTTCGCGCCGACCTTCACCGCCGGCGAGGTCGGCAACGGCTGCCACCTCCACCTCGGCCTGCACCACGACGGCACCGACCTGCACCGCGACCCCAGCGCACCGTACGGCCTCGCCCCCGACGCGGCGGCCTTCCTCGCCGGAGTCCTGGACCGGCTGCCCGCGCTGCTGGCCGTCGGCGCCCCGTCCCCGGCGAGTTACCTACGACTCGCCCCCTCCCGCTGGGCGGGTGCCTACCGCTGCTGGGGGGTGGAGAACCGGGAGGCCGCGCTGCGCCTGGTCCCCGGCGACGGACACGCCGAGCTGAAGTGCTTCGACGCCACCGCCAACCCGTACCTCCTCGCCGGCAGCGTCATCACCGCCGGCCTCGCGGGCATCGCCGAAGGGGCCAAGCTCCCCGACCCGGTCACGGGCGACCCCGCCGGCCTCGCCGACGTACCGCGGCTCCCGCGCTCACTGGACGAGGCGGTCGACCACCTCACCGCCAGCGACGAACTGCGCGAGGCCATGGGCGAGGTGCTGTACGGGGCCGTGCTCGCGGTGCGGCGGGCCGAGGCCGAGGACTTCGCGGACAGCGACCCGGAGCGCATCGCCGCCGACACCCGCTGGCGGTACTGATGTTCGATCTGCCCCCGCTCGTGGACCACCACTGCCACGGCGTGCTCCTCGACGATCCGGACGCCGACGTGTTCGCCTCGTACCTCACCGAGTCCGACGCCCCGGCCGCGCCCGGCACCAGCTTCTTCGACACCCAGGCCGGCTTCGCCGTCCGCCGCTGGTGCCCTCCGCTGCTCGGGCTCGATCCGTACACCTCACCGGCCCGCTACCTGGCCCGCCGCCGCGAACTCGGCGCGGCGGAGGCCAACCGCAGGCTCCTGGGCGCCACCGGCATCGGCACCTTCCTGGTCGACACCGGACTGTCCGGCGACCTCACCACCCCCGAGGAACTGTCCCGGGCGGGGGGCGGGCGGGCACGGGAGATCGTCCGGCTCGAAGTCCTCGCCGAGCGGGCGGCCGACGCCTTCGACGACGCCCGGACGTTCGTGGACGCCCTGGACACCTCGGTGGACTCCGCGGCGCGGACCGCCGTCGGGTTCAAGTCCGTGGTGGCCTACCGGCACGGTCTCGCCCTCGCCCCCGAGGCCCCGACCGCAGCCGAGGTGCTGACCGCCGCCGGACAGTGGCTCGGCGCCCGCGGCCCGGGGGACCGGCTCACCCACCCGGTCCTCCTGCGCCACCTGCTGTGGACCGCGGTCGACACCGGGCTGCCGCTCCAGCTGCACACCGGCTTCGGCGACCCCGACCTACGGCTCGACCACGCGGACCCGCTGCTGCTCACCGACTTCGTGAAGGCGACCGCCGGGAGCGGCTGCGACCTGGTGCTGTTGCACGGCTACCCCTACCACCGGGGCGCGGGCTACCTCGCGGCCGTCTTCCCGCACGTCTACGCCGACATGGGGCTCACCCTCGGCCACACCGGAGCCCGGGCCCGGGCGCTGCTCGCGGAGATGCTGGAGCTCACCCCCTTCGGCAAGCTGCTGTTCTCCACCGACGGCTACGCCCTGCCGGAGCTGTACGTGATCGGGGCCCGACTGTTCCGCACCGCCCTGGAGGAGCTGTTGGGCGAGTGGGTGCGCGACGGCTCCTGGGGGTACCCGGACGCCCATCGGGTGGCGAAGATGCTGGCCTCGGCCAACGCCCGCCGCGTCTACCGGCTCTGACGCCGAAGGGGCCACGGGAGCGGTGCTCTGGTGGCCCCGGCGAGGCGTACGACCCCGGTGGGGTCAGACGGACGACAGTGCGGAACCGCTCTGGGCGGGCACCTGCACCGGCAGCTCCGGTCGTTCCCGTAGCGCGAGCAGCACCCGTAGGGTCGCGATCCACACCAGGCACGAGCCCAGCATGTGCGCCCCGACCAGGACCTCCGGCAGGTCCGTGAAGTACTGCACGTACCCGACGGCGCCCTGGGCCATGAGGATCAGGAACAGGTCCCGGGTCCGGTTCAGCGGGCCGCGGGGCGCGTCCACCGCCTTCAGCACGAACCACAGCGCGAAGGTCAGGGAGACCACGACCCAGGCGAGGACCGCGTGCACCTTGGTGACGGCCTCCCAGTTGACGTCCATCCGGGGCACGTCGCTGGAGTCACCCGCGTGCGGCCCCGCACCGGTGACCACCGTGCCGACCGCGATCAGCAGCCCCGTCACCACGACCATCACCCAGACCAGCTGCTGCACGGCCTTGCCGACCAGCGGCTTGGCCGGTGCGTCGCCCTCCCGGGAGCGCTGCCACATCACCGTCGCCACCGCGATCAGGGCGGTGGACAGCAGGAAGTGGGCGGCGACCGTGTACGGGTTGAGGCCCACCAGGACGACGATGCCCCCCAGCACCGCATTGCCCATGACCAGCCAGAACTGGGCCCAGCCGAGCCGGGTCAGGGAGCGTCGCCACGGCTTCTGCGAGCGGGCGGCGATGATGGCCCAGCCGACGGCCGCGCACAGCACGTACGTCAGCAGCCGGTTGCCGAACTCGATGATCCCGTGGAGGCCCATCTCACGGGTCGCGGTCAGCGAGTCGTCGGTGCACTTGGGCCAGGTCGGGCACCCGAGGCCGGAGCCCGTGAGCCGGACGGCCCCGCCGGTGACGACGATGACGACCATCATCACGAGCGCCGCCATGGCGGCGCGCTGCACGATGCGGGTGGTGGGGGTCCAACGATCGGCGATGTAGGCGAGCGGGTTGCGCGCGGCCTCAACGAGGTCGTCTCGGGTCACTTTTGGCACGTGCACATGGTATGCGGGTGCTTGTGCACGCCTTCACGAGGGGGACGTTTCGCGTGCCCCCGCGTCGGACTGCGCTCACTCCCAGCGGAAGAAGCGCCCCGCCGCACCCAGCCCCGCGACCGCCCACACCGCGAGGACGCCCAGGTCACGCCAGGGAATCCCGGCGCCGTCCCGCAGCACGTCACGCAGTCCCTCGGACAGCGCGGCGATCGGAAGGAACTCCAGCACGGTGCGTGCCGCCTCCGGGAACCTGTCCAGCGGCACCACCACGCCGCCGCCCATCAGCAGCAACAGGAAGACCAGATTCGCGGCAGCGAGCGTCGCCTCCGCCTTCAGCGTCCCGGCCATCAGCAGCCCGAGACCCGAGAAGGCGGCCGTGCCGAGCGCGAGCAGCAGCAGGACGGTCAGCGGGTTGCCGTGCGGCGACCAGCCGAGGGCGAGCGCGATCACGGTCAGCAGCGCCACCTGGAGCACCTCGACCACCAGGACCGACAGGGACTTGGCGGTCATCAGCCCCCAGCGCGGCAGCGGGGAGACGGCGAGGCGCTTCAGCACCCCGTACCGCCGTTCGAAGCCGGTGGCGATGGCCTGCCCGGTGAACGCCGTCGACATCACGGCGAGGGCCAGGACCCCCGGTGCGAGGAAGTCGACGGCCTTCCCCTCTCCGGTGTCCACGATGTCGACCGAGCTGAACAGGGCGAGCAGCAGGGCCGGGATGATCACCGTCAGCAGCAGCTGTTCGCCGTTGCGCAGCAGCATCCTGGTCTCCAGGACGGCCTGCGCGGCGATCATCCGGGGCAGCGGGGCCGCCCCGGGGCGGGGCACGAAGGTGCCGGGTCCCCCACCCGCGCGGGCGGGCGTGTCGGCGGCGGTGTTCGCCTCGGCGGTCATGAGCGCAGCTCCCTACCGGTCAGCTCCAGGAAGACGTCCTCCAGGGTGTGCCGCTCCACCGAGATCCGGTCCGGCATCACCCCGTGCTGCGCGCACCAGGAGGTGACGGTGGCCAGCAGCTGCGGGTCGACGGTCCCCGCGACGCGGTACGCGCCCGGGCTCACCTCGTCGACCTGGGAGTCCGGGGGCAGGGCCTTGAGCAGGGCGCCGACGTCCAGTCCGACGCGTCCGCTGAAGCGCAGGGTGTTCTCGGCGCCGCCCCGGCACAGCTGCTCGGGGGAGCCCTGGGCGATGACCCGGCCGGCGTCGATGATCGCGACGTCGTCGGCGAGCTGCTCGGCCTCGTCCATGTGGTGCGTGGTGAGGACGACGCTCACCCCGTCGGCGCGCAGGTCGCGCACGAGGCCCCAGGCGGCGCGGCGGGCCTGGGGGTCGAGCCCGGCGGTGGGCTCGTCGAGGAAGACCAGCTCGGGCCGGCCCACGACGGCCATGGCGAGCGCGAGCCGCTGCTGCTGTCCGCCGGAGAGCCGCCGGTAGGTGGTGCGTCCGCAGCTGTCGAGGCCGAGCCGGTCGATCAGGGCGGGTACGTCGAGGGGGTGGGCGTGCAGCCGGGCGACGTGGTGCAGCATCTCGTCGGCGCGGGCGCCGGAGTACACGCCGCCGGACTGGAGCATCACCCCGATCCGGGGGCGCAGCGCCGCGGCGTCGCGCTGGGGGTCGAGGCCGAGGACGCGGACGGTGCCGGCGTCCGGTGCGCGGTAGCCCTCGCAGACCTCGATGGTGGAGGTCTTGCCCGCGCCGTTGGGGCCCAGCACGGCGGTGATCCCGGGCCCGGCGACCAGGTCGAGGCCGTTGACGGCGGTCTTGGGGCGCCTGGTTCCGTACCGCTTCACCAGGCCCTGGACCTGGAGGACGGGCTCGCTTCGCATGAGGCGCAAGTCTAGGGAGCCGCGCCGGGTGCCGGGTCCGCGGGGTGTCTCGCCGGCCGGCGGGGTGCGGGGGCGGAGCGGGGCACCGGGCCGGATGGGGGACACTGTGCGGGCGTTCTGCGCGGGGTGGCGGAGCGGGTTCCGGCTTCCTTAGCAGACCAGAGCCGGTTAGGTAACCCTTAGTGACGGATGCCACCGTGTTGGCTGACCTCGGTCGCTTGTCCGCCCTCGGGGAATTACGCAACAATGGCGTTGTGAAAAACGTCGGCGAGGTCCGGGCAGCCCCTCAGGGGGTGCCGCAGGAAGACTCCGCGACCGGTGAGCGTTCGACGCGCAACCGGGTCGCGCGCTCGATCCTGGACCACGGCCCGTCGACGGTGGCCGACCTCGCGGGCCGCCTCGGTCTCACCCAGGCCGCCGTCCGGCGCCATCTGGACGCCCTGGTGGGCGACGACGTCGTCGAGGCCCGCGAACAGCGCGTCTACGGGGCCCGCACCCGGGGTCGACCCGCCAAGGTCTTCGCGCTGACCGACTGCGGCCGCGACGCCTTCGACCAGTCGTACGACAAGCTGGCCGCCGACGCGCTGCGCTGGATCGCGCGGACCGCCGGCGGCGGAGCCGTCGGCGAGGCCGCCGTCGCCGCCTTCGCGCGCGACCGGATCGAGACCCTGGCCGAGTCGTACCGCGCCGCGATCGAGGCCGCGCCGCCCGAGAAGCGGACCGAGGCGCTGGCCAGGGCCCTCACCGCCGACGGGTACGCTGCTACGGCGCGTAGCGCGCCCGGCCGCCAGCGCGGCGAGCAGTTGTGCCAGCACCACTGCCCGGTCGCCCACGTGGCGGAGCAGTACCCACAGCTGTGCGAGGCCGAGACGGAGATCTTCTCCCGTCTCCTCGGGACGCACGTCCAGCGGCTGGCGACCATCGCCCACGGCGACGGCGTCTGCACCACGTACATCCCGAACGCCCCGGACGGTTCGGACGCCGAGGTGGCGCCGGACCCGGACGGACCCCGTCAGCCGCCGGACCCACCGGGCCGGACGGCACCGCGCACACCACCCCGAACAGAGCGTCACCCATCAGCAAGCACGGCCGGGAGGAACCCCGCATGACTCTCCCCACGGAGACTGCCCACCCCGAACTAGAGGGCCTGGGTACGTACGAATACGGCTGGGCCGACTCCGACGAAGCCGGTGCCTCCGCCAAGCGCGGACTGGGCGAGGACGTCGTCCGGGACATCTCGGCCAAGAAGGACGAGCCGGAGTGGATGACCAAGCTCCGTCTCAAGGGCCTGCGCCTGTTCGACAAGAAGCCCATGCCGAGCTGGGGCTCGGACCTGTCGGGCATCGACTTCGACAACATCAAGTACTTCGTGCGCTCCACCGAGAAGCAGGCGGAGTCCTGGGAGGACCTGCCCGAGGACATCAAGAACACGTACGACCGGCTCGGCATCCCCGAGGCCGAGAAGCAGCGCCTGGTCGCCGGTGTCGCCGCGCAATACGAGTCCGAGGTCGTCTACCACCAGATCCGCGAGGACCTGGAGGAGCAGGGCGTCATCTTCCTGGACACGGACACCGCGCTCAAGGAGCACCCGGAGCTGTTCAAGGAGTACTTCGGCACCGTCATCCCCGTCGGTGACAACAAGTTCGCCTCGCTGAACACGGCCGTGTGGTCCGGCGGCTCCTTTGTCTACGTCCCCAAGGGCGTGCACGTGGAGATCCCGCTCCAGGCCTACTTCCGCATCAACACGGAGAACATGGGCCAGTTCGAGCGGACGCTGATCATCGTCGACGAGGACGCCTACGTCCACTACGTCGAGGGCTGCACGGCGCCGATCTACAAGTCGGACTCCCTGCACTCCGCGGTGGTCGAGATCATCGTGAAGAAGGGCGGCCGTTGCCGCTACACGACGATCCAGAACTGGTCGAACAACGTCTACAACCTGGTCACCAAGCGCGCCGTGGCCTACGAGGGCGCGACCATGGAGTGGGTCGACGGCAACATCGGCTCCAAGGTCACCATGAAGTACCCGGCCGTCTACCTGATGGGCGAGCACGCCAAGGGCGAGACCCTGTCGATCGCCTTCGCGGGCGCGGGCCAGCACCAGGACGCGGGCGCCAAGATGGTCCACATGGCGCCCAACACCTCCTCGAACATCGTCTCCAAGTCGGTGGCCCGGGGCGGCGGACGCACCTCGTACCGCGGCCTCATCGAGATCGGTGAGGGCGCGCCCGGCGCCAAGTCGAACGTGCTGTGCGACGCACTGCTCGTGGACACGATCTCCCGCTCCGACACCTACCCCTACGTGGACGTCCGCGAGGACGACGTGTCGATGGGCCACGAGGCGACCGTCTCCAAGGTCTCCGAGGACCAGCTCTTCTACCTGATGAGCCGCGGCCTCACCGAGTTCGAGGCGATGGCGATGATCGTGCGCGGCTTCGTCGAGCCGATCGCCAAGGAGCTGCCCATGGAGTACGCCCTTGAGCTGAACCGGCTGATCGAGCTCCAGATGGAGGGCGCGGTCGGCTGACCCGGCCCCCGCCCCCCGGGGCCCGCGCGGCCCCCGCAGCGTCACGTCTTCATCAGAAAGCGAGCACCAAGACAGCCATGGCTGAGGCTCAGAACACCCCGGTGGGGTCCACCACCGCAGGCGCCATCGCGGTGGCGGCGGAGTCGACCGTCGCCACCCGCATGAGCGCGCCCCCGTCCTTCGACGTCGCGGACTTCCCCGTGCCGCACGGCCGGGAGGAGGAGTGGCGGTTCACCCCGCTGAACCGACTGCGCGGGCTGCACGACGGCACCGCCGTCGCCACCGACTCGGGCGTCAAGGTCGTGGTCGACGCGCCCGCCGCCGTCACCGTCGAGACGGTGGGCCGCGGCGACGCCCGTCTCGGCCGGGCCGGCACCCCCGTCGACCGGGTCGCCGCGCAGGCGTACTCCGGCTTCACCACGGCGACCGTGGTGACCGTGCCCAAGGACACCGTCCTGACCGAGCCGGTCCGCATCGCCGTGCACGGCGAGGGCGGCACCGCCTACGGCCACCAGGTCGTCGAGCTGGGCGCCTTCGCCGAAGCCGTCGTGGTCGTGGACCACACCGGTGACGCCGTGTTCGCCTCCAACGTGGACTACGTCCTCGGGGACGGCGCCAAGCTCACCGTGGTCTCCGTCCAGGACTGGGACGCCACCGCCGTCCACGTCGCCCAGCACAACGCGCTGATCGGTCGGGACGCCTCCTTCCGCTCCGTCGTGGTCACCTTCGGCGGCGACCTGGTCCGCCTCCACCCCCGGGTCGCCTATGCCGCTCCCGGTGGCGAGGCCGAGCTGTTCGGGCTGTACTTCACCGACCGCGGGCAGCACCAGGAGCACCGCCTCCTGGTCGACCACAACACGCCGCACTGCAAGTCCAACGCCGTCTACAAGGGCGCGCTCCAGGGGCAGGGCGCGCACGCGGTGTGGATCGGCGACGTGCTCATCCAGGCCGCGGCCGAGGGCACCGACACCTACGAGATGAACCGGAACCTCGTCCTCACCGACGGCGCCCGGGTCGACTCGGTCCCCAACCTGGAGATCGAGACCGGCGAGATCGTCGGTGCCGGACACGCCTCCGCGACCGGCCGCTTCGACGACGAGCAGCTCTTCTACCTGATGGCCCGCGGCATCCCCCAGCACGAGGCCCGGCGCCTCGTGGTGCGCGGCTTCTTCGCCGAGCTGGTCCAGCAGATCGGACTGCCCGACGTCGAGGAGCGGCTGATCGCCAAGATCGAACAAGAGCTGGAGGCTTCCGTCGCATGACGTACGTACGCGCCTGCGGACTGAGCGAGCTGGAGGACGACACCCCGATGAGGGTGGAGCTCGACGGCCTGCCCGTCTCGGTCGTACGCACCGAAGGCGAGGTGTTCGCCATCTACGACATCTGCTCCCACGCGAACGTCTCCCTGTCGGAGGGCGAGGTGGAGGACTGTCAGATCGAGTGCTGGCTGCACGGCTCCAGCTTCGACCTCCGCACCGGCAAGCCGTCCGGCCTTCCCGCGACGCGCCCCGTCCCCGTATACCCCGTAAAGATCGAAGGGGACGATGTGCTCGTCTCCCTCACCCAGGAGTCCTGAGGCACCCATGGCAACGCTTGAAATCCGAGACCTGCACGTCACCGTCGAGGCCGACAACGCCACGAAGGAGATCCTCAAGGGCGTCGACCTGACCGTGAAGCAGGGCGAGACGCACGCCATCATGGGCCCCAACGGCTCCGGCAAGTCGACCCTCGCCTACTCGCTGGCGGGTCACCCCAAGTACCAGATCACCGCCGGCACCGTCACCCTCGACGGCGAGGACGTCCTGGAGATGTCCGTCGACGAGCGGGCCCGCGCCGGCCTGTTCCTCGCCATGCAGTACCCGGTCGAGATCCCCGGCGTCTCCGTCTCCAACTTCCTGCGCACCTCCGCCACCGCCGTCCGCGGTGAGGCCCCCAAGCTGCGGACGTGGGTCAAGGAGGTCAAGGAGACCATGGAGCGCCTCCACATGGACCCGGCCTTCGCCGAGCGCAACGTCAACGAGGGCTTCTCCGGCGGCGAGAAGAAGCGCCACGAGATCCTCCAGCTCGAACTGCTCAAGCCGAAGGTGGCCATCCTCGACGAGACCGACTCCGGCCTCGACGTGGACGCCCTGCGCGTGGTGTCCGAGGGCGTCAACCGCGTCCGCGAGACCGGCGAGGTGGGCACCCTGCTCATCACGCACTACACCCGCATCCTGCGGTACATCAAGCCGGACTACGTCCACGTCTTCGCCAACGGCCGGATCGCCGAGTCCGGCGGCGCCGAACTCGCCGACAAGCTGGAGAACGAAGGCTACGAGGCATACGTGAAGGGAGGCGCGTCCGCGTGACAGCAGCCCGACAGGGGCTCCCCGGTCTCCTCGACACTGAGGCGCTCCGCAAGGACTTTCCGATCTTGGACCGGGTGATCCACGACGGGAAGAAGCTCGTCTACCTGGACAACGCGGCGACCTCGCAGACGCCGCGCCAGGTACTCGACGTGATCGCCGAGTACTACGAACAGCACAACGCCAACGTCCACCGCGGTGTGCACGTGCTGGCCGAGGAGGCCACCGCGCTGTACGAGGGCGCGCGCGACAAGGTCGCCGCGTTCATCAACGCGCCCAGCCGCGACGAGGTGATCTTCACCAAGAACGCCTCGGAGTCGCTGAACCTGGTGGCCAACATGCTCGGTTGGGCCGACGAGCCCTACCGGGTGGACCAGCACACCGAGATCGTCATCACGGAGATGGAGCACCACTCCAACATCGTGCCCTGGCAGCTGCTCTCGCAGCGCACCGGCGCGAAGCTGAAGTGGTTCGGCCTCACCGACGACGGCAGGCTCGACCTGTCGAACATCGAGGAGGTCATCACCGAGAAGACGAAGATCGTCTCCTTCGTGCTGGTCTCCAACATCCTCGGCACCGTCAACCCGGTCGAGGCGATCGTGCGCCGTGCTCAGGAGGTCGGGGCCCTGGTCCTGATCGACGCCTCCCAGGCCGCCCCGCACATGCCGATGGACGTCCAGGCCCTCCAGGCCGACTTCGTGGCCTTCACCGGCCACAAGATGTGCGGACCGACGGGCATCGGGGTGCTGTGGGGTCGCCAGGAGCTCCTGGAGGACCTGCCCCCGTTCCTCGGCGGCGGCGAGATGATCGAGACGGTGTCCATGCACTCCTCGACCTACGCGCCCGCCCCGCACAAGTTCGAGGCGGGCACCCCGCCGATCGCCCAGGCCGTGGCGCTGGGCGCGGCGGTCGACTACCTCAGCGGCATCGGCATGGAGCGGATCGCCCAGCACGAGCACGCCCTCACGGAGTACGCCGTCAAGCGGCTCCTGGACGTGCCCGACCTGCGGATCATCGGCCCCACCACGGCCGAGGACCGGGGCGCAGCGATCTCCTTCACCCTCGGCGACATCCACCCGCACGACGTGGGTCAGGTGCTCGACGAGGAGGGCATCGCGGTCCGGGTCGGCCACCACTGTGCGCGGCCGGTCTGCCTGCGGTACGGAATTCCTGCGACCACCAGGGCGTCGTTCTATCTGTACTCCACTCCGGCCGAGATCGACGCACTGGTCGACGGGTTGGAACACGTACGGAACTTCTTCGGCTAGGGGTCACACGGTGAAGCTTGATTCGATGTACCAGGACGTCATCCTCGACCACTACAAGCACCCGCACGGGCGTGGTCTGAGGGACGGTGACGCCGAGGTGCACCACGTCAACCCGACGTGCGGCGACGAGATCACGCTCCGGGTCAAGTACGACGGGCAGCGGATCGTCGACATCTCCTACGAGGGCCAGGGCTGCTCGATCAGCCAGGCCAGCGCATCGGTGCTGAACGACCTGCTCGTGGGCAAGGAACTCGCCCAGGCCCAGAAGATCCAGGGCGTGTTCCTTGAGCTGATGCAGTCCAAGGGCCGGGTGGAACCGGACGACGAGATGGAAGAGCTCCTGGAGGACGCGGTCGCGTTCGCCGGGGTCTCCAAGTACCCGGCACGGGTGAAGTGCGCCCTGCTGAGCTGGATGGCCTGGAAGGATGCGACGGCCCAGGCCCTCGCGGAGGAGGCGAAGACCGCATGACGGACAACGACACCCTGATGAAGCCCGCCTCGGAGGAAGAGGTCCGCGAGGCGCTGCTCGACGTGGTCGACCCCGAGCTGGGGATCGACGTGGTCAACCTGGGGCTGATCTACGGCGTCCACGTGGACGACGCCAACATCGCCACCATCGACATGACGCTGACCTCGGCGGCCTGTCCGCTCACCGACGTCATCGAGGACCAGGCGAAGTCGGCCACCGAAGGCCTGGTCAGCGAACTGCGCATCAACTGGGTGTGGATGCCGCCGTGGGGTCCGGACAAGATCACGGACGATGGCCGTGAGCAGTTGAGGGCCCTCGGGTTCAACGTCTGAGCCCGTCCCCGCCGTACCGCGAGGGGTGCCACCGCGATCCGGTGGCACCCCTCGACGCGTGTCCGGGCCCGTCGCCCGCCCGATCAGGCCCCGTCTGCGATCTGCGCGTCCTCCGCGCCTGCGGCGGCCCGCCCGCCGGACCGCGCGCGGGCCCGGCCCCGGGCCACGGCGGCCCGCGCGCTCACCGCCCCGGCCGCGCAGATCACCGCGAACCCGAGCAGCGTTCCGCGGGCCTGGCCCAGCGGCTGCGGCCCGCCGACCGCGACCAGCACCCCGGCGACCGCGGTACCGAAGGCGGTGGCCAGCGAGGTGACCGTGGCGACACCCGCCGCCGCCCGGGCACCCTCGGCCGGATCGTCGGTGGACGCCATCGCCGCCACCGAGAGGTGCGGGTACGCGATGCCGATGCCGGCCCCCGCCGCCCACAGCACCGGCACCCACAGGGCCACCAGCCACAGCGGGGCGTCCGCCCGTTGGAGCAGCGCCAGGGCCGCCAGCCCCGTGCCGAGCAGCAGCGGTCCGGCCACCAGCAGCCGGGGCACCACCTCCGGTCGTCGGGCCAGTGACGCACCCCCGAACTGTGCCGAGGACCAGCCCAGCGACAGGGCCGCGCCGAGGAACCCGGCCGCGAGCGGCTCCAGCCCGCCGAGCCGCTGCCCGAACAGCGGCACGAACGCCTCGACGGCCACCCCGAAGGACAGCAGGGCGAGGGTCAGGTACACCGGGCCGAGCGGGGAACCTGACCGGTAGGTGAGCGCCGGGAAGACCCGCGCGGGGCTCCGCCGCTCGTGGACGACGAACAGCACCAGCAGGGCCAGCCCCCCGGCGACCCCGGCCGCCCGCGCCCAGGGCCCGCGCACCACCCCGGCGATGCTCACCGCGGCAGTGGCGGCGGTCAGCAGGGCCAGCGAGCCGGTGGGGACCCGGCCCGGGTCACCGCCGTGCGGCAGCCGCGGCATCACCCGGAGCACCGCCACCGCGCACACCGCGGCGAACACCGCCATCACGACGAACGCCGCCCGCCACGAACCGGACTGGGCGAACAGCCCGCCAAGGGCCGGTCCGGCGAGGTTCCCGACGCCGTACATCGCGGACATCAGCGCATTGCCGCGGGTCCACAGCCGGCGGGGCAGGGCCGCGCGGATCACCGCGAAGCCGAGGCCCGACAGCAGTCCGCCGCCGAGTCCCTGGACCAGTCGGCCGGTGAGCAGGACCGGCATCGAGGGGCTGACCGCGCACACCAGGGAGCCGGCGAGGAAACACGCGAAGCCGGCGACGTACGCCCGGACGGCGCCGCGGCGCGCCAGCAACCGGCTGACCAGCATGGTGGCCACCACCATCGCGACCAGATAGACCGTCATGCCCCAGGCGTAGAGGCGTTCGCCGCCGATGTCCGCGACGGTGGTCGGCAGCAGGCTGGACGCCAGATAGATGTTGACGGCGCCGACGAGGACGCCCGCCGCCATCAGGAGGGCGGGCCCCCGGTGCTCCGGGCCCAGCCGGTCGTCCGGGGGTGCAGCAGGAGGGTTCAACGCGTTGTTGGAGGTCATGCATTCGAGCGTTCCATTGAAGCCAACCCGGAGGCCTGCAACGGCAGTTCCGGGAGTTCCGCCTGGTCAGGGGCGTCCACGGGGCGGGGGAGTGGCGGGAGGTCTCCACCGCCGGTGCAGGGGCGAAACGCCTTGCGGGGCAGGCGGGAAGGCGATGTGTACGGGCGTACCCATCGATGCGTACACTCGTACGCATGGGATATCTGTTCCTCGCCGGGGCCATCGCGTTCGAGGTCGTCGCCACCACGTTGATGAAGTACAGCGAGGGCTTCACCAAGCTCTGGCCGTCCGTCGTCACCGCCACCGGGTACCTGGTGGCCTTCGCCCTGCTCGCCCAGTGCCTCAAGACCATGTCCGTCGGCTCGGCCTACGCCATCTGGTCCGGCGTCGGCACCGCGGCCATCGCCGCCATCGGCATGCTCTTCCTCGGGGAGGCGCTGACCGCCGCCAAGGTCGGCGGCATCGCGCTCGTGATCGCCGGCGTCGTCCTGCTCAACGTCGGCGGGGCCCACTGATGGCCCGCCGCTACGACCCCGACCGGCGACAGCGGATCGTCGACGCCGCGATCCGGGTCATCGGCGCCCGGGGCATCGGCGGGCTCAGCCACCGCACCGTGGCCGCCGAGGCCGATGTCCCCCTCGGCTCCACCACCTACCACTTCGCCACCCTGGACGACCTGTTGGTGGCGGCGCTGCGGCAGGTCAACGAGGGCAGCGCCGCGTTCTTCGCCGACCGGCTCGGGACGCCCGACCGACCGGCCGCCGAACTGGCCGCCGTCATCGCCGAGCTCACCGGGCAGTGGCTTGCCGGCGAACGGGTCGGCGTCGAGTTGGAGTACGAGCTGTACCTCGCGGCCCTGCGCCGCCCCGCACTGCGCGAGGTGGCCGCACAGTGGACGCAGTCCTTCGGGGGACGCCTGGCCGCGCGCACCGACCCGGACACGGCACGGGCCGTGGTCGCCCTGGTGGACGGCATCTGCCTCCAGGTCCTGCTGACCGGCGTCCCCTACGACGAGGCGTACGCCCGGGAGATGCTGGGCCGCCTGCTCGTTCCGTGACCGAATCCGAACGCTGCCGTGGCGGGGGGACGTACCGGGCCGGGCACGAGTTCGCTTCCCCGCCGCCGCGCCGGTTAGGTTCTCCCCATGACCGACACGACTGCTGCACGCACCACCGGCGCCGTTGCCGCCGGGCTCGCCACCGTCACCCCCGACGGCACCGTCCTCGACACCTGGTTCCCCGCCCCGGAACTCACCTCCGAGCCCGGCCCGGCCGGCACCGAGCGGCTGACCGCCGAGCACGCGGCGAAACTCCTCGGTGAGGGTGCGCTCAAGGCGGTGGGCGTCGACGCCCGCCGCGGTGTCGAGGTCGTCGCGGTCCGCACGGTCATCGCCTCCCTGGACGACAAGCCGCTCGACGCCCACGACGCCTACCTACGACTGCACCTGCTCTCCCACCGGCTGGTCAAGCCGCACGGCCAGAGCCTCGACGGAGTGTTCGGGCTGCTCGCCAACGTCGCCTGGACCTCGCTGGGCCCGGTCGCCGTCGACGACATCGAGAAGGTCCGCCTCAACGCCCGGGCCGAGGGCCTGCACCTCCAGGTGACCTCCGTCGACAAGTTCCCCCGCATGACGGACTACGTCGTCCCGACCGGGGTGCGGATCGCGGACGCCGACCGGGTCCGTCTCGGCGCGCACCTGTCCGCCGGCACCACGGTCATGCACGAGGGCTTCGTCAACTTCAACGCCGGCACGCTCGGCACCTCCATGGTCGAGGGCCGCATCTCCGCGGGCGTCGTCGTGGGCGACGGCTCCGACATCGGCGGCGGCGCCTCCACGATGGGCACCCTCTCCGGCGGCGGCAGCGTCATCATCTCCATCGGCGAGCGCTGCCTGGTCGGCGCGGAGGCGGGCGTCGGCATCGCCCTCGGCGACGAGTGCGTCGTCGAGGCGGGCCTGTACGTGACCGCCGGCACCCGTGTCACGCTGCCCGACGGTCAGATCGTCAAGGCCCGCGAGCTCTCCGGCGCCTCGAACATCCTCTTCCGCCGCAACTCCGTCACCGGCGCCGTGGAGGCCCGCCCGAACAACGCCGTCTGGGGCGGCCTGAACGAGGTCCTGCACAGCCACAACTGACCCGTGGCCCCGAGGGCGGTCCGGACGGCGGGTGGTACGCCGACCGGGCCGCCCTCCGTCGTGTGCACCCGGGTACCGGCCGGGCCGCATAGCGGGCCGCCCGCCGCCCCGTCCCCAGGAGCGGAGGCGCCCCGACCGGGTCGCCCGCCGAGTGGGGAAGGTGTCGATGAATGCCGAAGACGAACGAGGGTTCCGGGAGTTCGTGGCGAACCGGTCCTCCGCCCTCCTGAGGACCGCGGTCCTGCTCACCGGAGGCGACCGGCACGCGGCCGAGGACCTGCTCCAGGGCGCCCTGCTCAAGGTCGTGGCCCGCTGGCACCGGATCGACGACCACGAGGCGTACGTGCGCCGCGTCCTGTACCGACAGCAGGTCGACCGCTGGCGGCTGAAGTGGCCCCGACGGGAACTGCCCGTCGCGGACCTGCCCGACGCCGCCGCACCGGCCGACGCCCATGCGAACGCCGAACTGCGGATCGTCCTGCTGGGCGCCCTGGCCCGGCTCACCGCGCGCCAGCGGACCGTGCTGGTGCTGCGCTACTTCGAGGACCTGCCCGAGGCCGAGGTGGCCGACGCGCTCGGCTGCTCGGTCGGCACCGTGCGCTCCACCGCCCACCGCTCGCTGGCCCGGCTGCGCACCCTCGCCCCGGAACTCACCGCACGGGTGGCGACCGCACCCGACGCACCACCGGACGACGGCAGCGCACCGTGGACCCCTGACGGCATCGTGTACGAGGAGGTGGCCCGGTGAACACCGAGGGCCTGTTGAAGGAAGCACTGCGCGCGCAGGCCACCGTGGTGGCCCCGGCCCCCGCCGACCTCGCCGACCGGGTGCTCGCCGCCCGCCGCCGGGGCAACCGACTGCGGGGCGCGGCGGCGGTCGCCGCGGTGATCGCGCTGGGGCTCACCGGGAGCCAGGTGCTCCCCGGGGACACGGCGGCCTCCACCCCGGCGGCCGAGTGGTCGGACGACGACGTGCTCGCCCGCCCGGACCAGTCCCCGCCGCGCGAACTGATCGCCGCGGGGGGCCTGGCGGTCGGCGCCCACTACACCGTCAGCACGAGCAGGAAGGGGATCGGCAGAACGGAGTACCACCGCGCGTACCAGTTGCTCGACCGGTCGTCGGGCAGGTACGAGAGGGTGCCGTGGATGTACGTGGACGTGGCGCCGGGGCTGGGCACCGCCGCCGTCCTCCAGGGCACCCTGCCGACCCGCCGGATCGGCCTGGTCGACCTGGACACCGGGAACGTCACCCGGTGGATCACGGTGCGCAAAGCGGTCGCGGCCGTGGCCTTCTCCCCGGACGGGACCCGGCTGGTGGGCACCACGTACCGGGCGAACCCGGACATCGGGTCCTTGAGGGAGGAAATCGGGCCCTCGGACCGGACCGGATTCAGCATCATCGACATCGCCTCGGGCGAGGAGAAGTGGCGCCCGACGAAGGAAGTGACCCTCGCCGAGGTCGCGTTCGGCGCTCGCGCCAGGGAGAGCCAGCGACGGCAGGACTTCGACTGGACCGCCGACGGGAAGCGGGTCCACGTCCCGAACTCGGCCCCCGGGTACGTGTCGCCGGACGTGGTGTTCTCGGGGCCGCAGGGCGCGGGGGTCCGGAATCTCGACGGCAAGCCGGTCCGGCCCTCGGACTCGAAGATCACGGAGGGCCGCCCGCTGGAAGGGGGCGGCGAGGTTCCCACGGTGGACGCCAAAGAGCCGAACGCCGGAGAAAAGCCCGTCGCCTGGCCGGGCGGTGACCGGGCGATCGTCTGGCGCTGTGTGCCGAAGTCCTGCAAGGGCGAGGGGGCGACCGGGAGGCTGACCCTGGTCGACACCCGCACCGGCCGTTCCCTCCCGCTCAGCGGGGCCCGCTCGGAGAACGGTGTGGGCCACTGGGAGCCGGTGTTCGCACCGCGCTGACCGGCCGCGGGTCCCGGGGCGGACGCCGACCCGCCCCGGGACCCCGCCCGCTCAGGGCCGCAGTCGCAGCACCTGCGGGTCGTGGTCGCTGTTCTGGTCGGCGAACTCGGCGTTGAGGTGCACCGAGTCGTACGCGAAACGGCCCCACCGCACCGACGGGCTCACCAGGATCTGGTCGAGCACCTGGCTGTTGCCCTGGTACGCGTACGAGTAGCGGTCGCCTGCCGGCAGCGACTTGACCGCCGACCACAGGGCGCCGCCGTCCTCCAGCAGCCGGGTGGTCCGGGAGAACTCGAAGTCGTTGATGTCGCCCAGGGCGATCACATCGGCGTCGCGCTGCACCTTCAGGACGTCCTTGACGAAGGCGTTCAGCTCCGTCGCCTGGCGGTGCCGCTGGACCTCCGACAAGCGGGCCGGGGGCTGGAACTGCGAGGTCAGCGCCTGGTCCCCGCCCTTGGACGCGAAGTGGTTGGCGATCACGATCACGGTACGGCCCCGGAAGACGAACTCCCCCGCGAGCGGCTTGCGACTGTCGGTCCAGGCCTCGGAAGCGGGAGCGATCCGCCCCGGCGACAGGGTCAGGGCGGCCCGGCCGTCCACCCGGGTCACCCCGGTCGCGGTGCTGGCGTCCCCGCCGGGCCGGTCGGTGAAGGAGACCCGCTCGGGGTTGAAGAGGAAGACCTGACGGATGTTTCCGCCCGGCTCACCGCCGTCCCGGCCGTCCACCGGATCGATGGACCGCCAGTCGTAGCGCGGGCCGCCGTGAGCCGCTATCGCGTCGACGAACCTGCCGATCGTGACGTCGGCGGCGACCGTGCCGTCCTGGGTGCGCCCGTTGTTGTCCTGGACCTCCTCCAGGGCCAGCACGTCCGGCGAGGCCAGGTTGGTGGCGACGGCCTCGGCGAGCGCGTCGAACTTCTCCTGCGGGTCGCCCGGGTCGAGGTTCTCGACGTTGTACGTCGCCACCGAGAGTTCCTTGTCGTGCTGCGGGCGGGTCCGCTCCCGTTCCAGTCCGCGGTCCACGACCGTGCCGAGCGTCCGCGCGGCCAGCGTGTAGCCGCCGAACTGGTTGAAGTCCAGGGGGCCCTCGGCGCCGCCCTTCAGCGCGTCGCCCACGTTCGCGGTGGGGAACGGCCGCTCGGCGACCGGGACCAGCGACTGGACCTTGAGCCGTCCGGTGTTCTGGTCCCGGTAGGAACCGTAGACGGCGCCGCCGCGGCGGTTGTCGTTCTCGTCCGGCTTCACCGTGATCCACAGTTCGCTGAACGCGGTCGCGCCCACCACCCGGGAGGTGCCGACCCGGACGTTCATGCCCTCCAACGACTCGTAACGGTCGAGGGCGTACGTGCGCGGGCGCAGGGGGAGGCCGTTGACCGATCCGCCCGCCGTGGCATCACCCGTGGGGGCGTACGCGTCGGGAACGGACCGCCGGTCCAGGGTGGTCGGGGCGGGCAGCGGGTTGCCCGTGGACACGACCGTCACGGTCGGCCGGCTGAGCTGGGTGAGCGACTGGTTGCCGCTGGCGGCCCCGCCCGGGACGAACTCCGTGACGGTTCCCGACACCTGCACCGCGTCGCCGGGCGTGAGCGTCGGGGTGGAGCCGGTGAAGACGAACAGGCCCTCGCTGGTCGCCGGGTCGTCGTCCGGGGCGGTGTCCTGGAACCAGAAGCCCCGGGACGAGCCGTAGGCCCGGACGCCGGTGACGATTCCCGAGACGCCGCTGACCTGCGTGCCGACGAGCGGGGAGGTCCGGGTGGCGCCCTGGACGTCGTGGATGGCGGTCGGGGACGGGGCGGGGTCCGCCGCGTGCGCCGGGACGGTCAGCGCCACGGACGTCAGCGTGGAACAGACGGCGGCGACGGTGAGCGCGGCCAGACGGGTCGAGGTTCTGCTCGGCAAGGGAATCCCTCCGGGTGGGTGGGGCGTACGGAAGCGGCGCGACCGGGTGCGGCGACCGCGGCGGGGACCGTGGCGGCCTCCGGTGGTGCCGGGGGCGAATCGGCGTGCGGGGTGGTGACGGGTGGTGCGGGAGGAGCGCGGGAGACCGTCCGGCCGGCTCGGGAGCGGGCACTTGGTGTCCCGGTCCCGTTACCGACCGGTTTCTACGCGCGTCAATCTCTTGGGTCCACGGGGGAGTTGTCAAGGTCCCGGAGGGGTACCACGCTTGACGAGTACATGAACCAGACGGCATGGGGAGAAATCCGTCTAGGCTGAGCGGCAGGACCACATTGCCCGGAGGAGAAGCCGCCCATGACCGACCGTTCCCCGCTGCCCCCGGTGCGGCTGCGCCCCGAGGCGGAACTCGCCAGGGACGCGCTCGCCTCCCCGTTGTTCTCCCGCGCCGTCCGCCTCGCGCGGTGGGCCGGCCCCGACCGCCGGGTGGGCGCCGGCGGCGAACTCGCGGAGGAACTGCTCCCGGCCGCCGCGGTGGAACTCGGTCTCCTCCCGGCGGCGGCCGTGGGCCTGCCCGACGGCTCCGAGGACCCGCGCCCGGTCGACTCCGCGGAGTCGGCGGAGCTCGCCACCGAAGCCGTCGAGGACGCCCTCGCCGACGCCAGTGAGGCCTGGCGGGTGGCCGTCGACATCGGACTCATCGAGACCTTCGAGGCGCCGGACCCGGCCGCCGACGACGGGGCCGCCGCCGAGGGGACCGCCGCCCCGGCCGAAGACCTGGAGCTCATCACCTCGGGCTCCCCGCAGGACGTCCTCACCCTGTGGCTGGCCGCCCTTGACGCCGTCCTCGCCGACGCCAGCCTGCCCGACCTGGACGACCTGGTCGACGCCATCGAGGACGGGGGCACGGTCGACTTCGGCGAGCTGGACTGGAACCCGGAGGCCGAGGCGGACTTCCTCGACGGGGTACTCGGCAACCTGTACCTGCTGACCGCCAGCGAGGACGGCCCCGAGGACGGCCGGGTGCCCCTGCCCGCGCTGGCCGCGTCGATGCTGGTGCCCGACGACATGGGCGAGCCCACCGACGACGTCCTCGAAGAAGTGTCCGACGCGATGCTGAAGCTCGACGGGCAGTTCCGGATGCTCGCGCCGATCGGACTGGTCGACTTCCAGCCGGTGGACGAAGCACTGATGGTCGACGACGAGCAGGACGCGGCGGCCGCCGCCGGTGCCTCACCGGACGACGACGACCTCGACGTCAGCCGGTACGGCATGGTGCGGCTCACCCCGCTCGGGCTGTACGGCGTCCGGGCCCGGATGGTGGAGGCCGGCGTCGAGGCCCCGGCCGTCGGAGACCTCGCGGACAAGGGGGCGGACGTCCTGCTGGACCGCACGGCCTTCTTCCCCGCCGCGGCGGCCCGTACCGAGACCTCGCTGTGGCTCGCCGACCGCGTCCCGCTGGCCGCGGCCCGGGAACTGCTCGCCGCGGCCCGCGGCTCGGACGAGGACGGCCCGCTGCGCCGGCTCTGCTGTCAGCAGGCGCTCTCCCTGGTGGGCGCCGAGGCGGAGCCCGCACTGCGCGAGGTGCTGGACGACCCCGAGTTGGGTGGCCTGGCCCGGGTGTGGCTCGCCGAGCACGGCGCGGCTGACGTCCCGCCGCCCGGCGAGGACATGATCTTCTGGCTCACCGTCGACACGGTGGCCGCCCAACTCGCCGCCGAGGGCAACTCCGAGGAGCTCCAGGCGCTGGTGGAAGGGCTCGCCGCGCAGCACGCCGGGTTCTTCGACGTGGTGTGGCGCGTCGAGCACCCGGCGACGGCCGACGTCCTGGAGGCGATGGGGCGGTTGCACCCCGACAAGGCGGTGGCGAAGCAGGCCCGGAAGGCGGCGTTCAAGGCCCGCTCCCACCGGTCCTGATCCCGACCTCCGGCCACGCGGAGCGACCTCCGGCCACGCGGACCGGTACGCCAGGAGGCCGTTCACCCGCCCGGTGCTGCCGGACGGGTGAACGGCCTCCCGGGCCGGGGCGGGCCTAGAGGATCTGGGCGCCCGGCTTCACCATGCCGCGCACCGTCCGGGACTTGACGAAGTCACCGAGCGCGGTCATCTCCCACTCACCGCTGTACTGGCGGATCAGCTTGCACATCAGGACACCCGTCTGGGGCTGTGCGCTGGTGAGGTCGAAGCGTGCCAACTCCTCACCGGTCGCCGCGTCCATCAGACGGCAGTAGGCCTTCGCGACCTCGGTGAACTTCTGGCCCGAGAACGAGTTCACCGTGAAGACCAGGCCCGTCGCCTCCTGCGGGAGCCGGCCGAGGTCGACCACGATGACCTCGTCGTCGCCCGCGCCGTCGCCCGTCAGGTTGTCACCGGAGTGCTTGACGGAGCCGTTCAGGATCGACAGCTTGCCGAAGTAGCAGCTGTCGAGGTGGTTGCGCTGCGGCCCGTACGCGATCACCGAGGCGTCGAGGTCGATGTCCTTGCCCCGGTAGGCCGGCTCCCAGCCGAGGCCCATCTTCACCTGGGAGAGCAGCGGACGACCGCCCTTGACCAGCGAGACCGTCTGGTTCTTCTGGAGGCTGACCCGGCCCTTGTCGAGGTTGATCTTGCCGGCGCCCAGGGTCGCGGCGGCGGGCGCGGCGGCCGGCGGCGGGGCCTGCTGCGGGGTGGAGGCCACCGAACGGGTCGGGGCCGCCGGGGGAGCTACGGGAGCCGGGGCGACCGGGGCCGGGGCGGGCGCCGGGGGAGCGGCCGGGGCGGGGGCCGGCTCCTCCACGCTGACGCCGAAGTCGGTGGCGATGCCCGCGAGGCCGTTCGCATAGCCCTGGCCCACCGCGCGCACCTTCCACACGCCGTTGCGGCGGTAGACCTCCACGATCACCAGCGCGGTCTCCGTGCCGAGCTGCGGCGGGGTGAACGTGGCCAGGACGGAGCCGTCCTCGACGTTGCGGACCGTGGCCGTGGGCTCCACCCCCTGGAAGGTCCCGGCGGAGTCCGGGCTCGCCGTCACGACGATCTTCTCGATGTCCGGCGGAAGGGCCGCCGTGTCGATGATGATCGCGTCGGGCGCCGCGCCGTTGCCCGAGCGGTACGTCACGCCCGGACCTGCGGGCTGGTTGTAGAAGATGAAGTCGTCGTCGGAGCGCACCTTGCCGTCGGCGGTGAGCAGCAGGCCCGAAACGTCGAGCCGCGCCGGAGCGGCGACGTCGACCGCCACCCGGGCGGCACTGAGGGGAAGGTTCGAGCCGGGGGTCATAGCTGTCATGCCCGAAGTAACGAACGGTGTCGCCGGGCCGTTCCCCCGCACGTGCCGCGCGCCGCGAATGCCCCCGTTCGGCCGTCACCCGGGCTGCCGGCGGGCCAGTAGGGCCACGGCCACCGCCGTCCCGCACACCCCGAGGACGACCAGGACCGTGCGGTGGTCGGCCACCGCGACCAGCGCCGCGCCCAGCCCCAGGGCGAGGGCGTTCGGAACGAAGAGCAGGGTGTGGGCGGTGGCCACCGCCCGTCCCAGGACCTCGTCCGGCACCTCCCGCTGGACCGCCGTCAACGCCGCGATCAACACGCACGGCAGCCCCGCACCGATCGCCACGGACGCCACCAGGGCCACCGGTTCGTGGGGCACCGCCCGCAGGGCCGCCCCGACGGCGAACAGTGCCGTCCCGCCCGCCGCGAACCGGTGGTCGCCCCACCGCCGCAACAGCCGCCCGGCCAGCAGGCCGAGCACGACCGAGCCCGCGCCCTGTGCCGCGTACAGGACCCCCGCCCAGCCCGGCGGGCGGCCCAACCCCTCGTCGACGACCGCGAACACCAGCGCCCCGTTCACCCCGGCGAGCAGCATGACCGCGCCGCCGCCCACCACCAGGGGCAACAGCGCCGGTGCCCGCCACAGGGCCCCGACGCCCGCGGCCACCTGTTCCCGCCAGCCGGCCGTGGTGGGCGCGGGGTGCGGCTCGGGAACCCGCAGCGCCGCGTACAGGCCCGCCGTCAGGGCGAACAGCGCCGCGGTGAGCACCGCCACCGCAGCGCCGCCGTGCGCCGTGTACAGGGCGGCTCCCAGCAGCGGCGCGACCAGCTTGACGCCCTCGCCCGCGGTGGTCCGCAGCCCGTTGAAGTCGCCCAGGAGGTCGCGGTCCACCACGCGGGGGCCGAGGGCGCCCCGGGCCGCGTCCTGGACGACGCCCGTCGCCCCGTACAGGACCAGCACCGTGAACAGCAGCCACAGCCCGTCCGCGGAGTCCACCGCGCACAGCGTCAGGAGCAGCAGCGCCAGGGCCAGCTGGGTGTGGACCAGCAGCGGGCGGCGCCGGGTGCGGTCGGCGAGGGTGCCGAGCACCGGGCCGAACAGGGTGGGCGCCCACACGGCGAAGGTGCACAGTGCGGCCAGCGCGCTCGACCCCGTCAGGTCCTTCACCCAGACGCCCGCCGTGAGCCACAGCAGCGAGCCCGCGAGGCCGCCGCCCACCACCCCGCCCAGGTACAAGCCAGCCTCGCGGTCCCGCAGGACCCTGGTCACCGTTCCCGTTGCCGTCATGCGAGCTGATCGTGCGGCTAAGGCCCCCCGTCCAGGATCGTCCGGATGCCTTAACTCACGGCCGCGTTCGGCTCGTCGGGGGTCCGGACCGTACGGACGCGGGCTTCGGCGTCGCGGAGCAGTCCCGGAGCCAACCGCCGGTGGACCGCGGACAGCGGGGGCCAGATCGCGCGGCCGGGGCGGCGCCGGTAGTGCAGGAAGGTGCCCAGCGTCACCTGGCTGCGGGGTGCCCGGACCACCAGGGCGCCGGCCAGGAACCAGGAGGCGGCCTCCAACCGGATCCAGTCCTCGCCGCGGGCGGTGACGCGCCAGCCGGCCACGGTGTCCGGTGACCGCCCGCGGCTGAGCCGGAGCCCCAGCAGGCCGCGCCAGATGAAGCGTTCGGCGGGGCCGGGCACGTCACCGAACATGGCCCGGGCCCAGCGCTCCGGCGCGGCGGCGGTGTCCGTCCGCAGGGTGAAGTGGTCGGCGTAGTCGAGGGAGGGCAGTCCGCTGAGGGAACGGAGGGGTTCCGGCGTCCGGTGCACGCCCGCCGCGCCCTGCACGGCGCCTCTGCGCGGGGCGTCGGGGGCGGACTCCCGGCGTGCGGATCGCGGTTTCCGGCGGGAGCGGGTCATGCGCGTCCTCCGTAGATGTATACGGTAGTGTATAGATCCAGATTAGCTCGGTTGTACGCCGCCGTACAGATCGGTGGGAGAACAGGACGGGGAACGGATGGGCGCGCCACGGACACCGCGGGAGCGCTGGATCGAGGAGGGCCTGCGGGCACTGGCCGAAGCCGGCCCCGACGCCGTCCGCGTCGAGGCGCTCGCCAAACGGATCGGCGTCACGAAGGGCGGCTTCTACGGGTACTTCGCCGACCGCAACGCACTGCTGGTGGCCATGCTCGACGCCTGGGAGCGGGAGAGCACCCATGACGTGATCGACCGCATCGAGGAGGAGGGCGGAGACCCGAAGTCCCGGGCCCAACGGGCGGGCGAACTCAGTTTCTCCGACGACCGACTGCTCCCCGTCGACCTCGCGATCCGCGCGTGGGCCCGGCACGACGAGGCCGTCGCGGAGCGCCTGCGCCGGGTCGACAACCGTCGGATGGGACTGCTGCGCGCGGCGATGGGCACCTTCTGCGCCGATGCGGAGGAGGTCGAGGCCCGCAGTCTGCTCGCCTTCTGCGCGGCGATCGGTGCTCACTTCCTCGCGGCCGACCACGGTGGGTTCACCCGTGCCCAGGTGCTCGACCGGGCTGCCGACCTGCTCCTCGACCGCCCCCGCACCCCGCCGGTGGGCCCGGGCGCCGGTCCTGTGCCGGACGGCGGCTGACGGCCTGCGCGCCTTTCGTTCGCTCCGCTGCGTGGTGTTCTGCGGGTGCGCTTCGGTTGCTCGCGCCGTTCCCCGCGCCCCTTTGGGGCGCTCCGGTCCGGGTGCGTTGCCCCTGGCGGGGCGCGGGGAACTGCGCGAAAGGCGCCGCGCATCGCGTACGCGCACCGATGAGTTGCGGGTCGTCGGGGGGTCTGCACTGGTGGAGGGAGAAGGTGACGCCCTCACGGACGGTCGCCCCGTCCGTTCCGCCCCGCCGAAGGAGCTCATGATGTCCGTGCCGCCCGTTGACCTCGGTCCGCAGACCCTGACGATCGCCCGACTCGCCGAAGCGGTCCGCGACGAGCAACTCGACGCGCCCACGCCCTGCCCCGACTACGCGGTGAGCCATCTGCTCGCCCACCTCGTCGGGCTGGCCGCCGCCTTCCGGGACGCCGCGCGCAAGGAGCCGGGACCCACCACCGACACCCCGCCCGGGGACGTCCTGCCCGAGCTGGAGCCCGGCTGGCGGCGGGAGCTGTTCGGGCTCCTCGGCGAGCTGGCCGGGGCGTGGCAGGACCCGGCCGCCTGGGAGGGCGATACCCGGGCGGGCGGGGTGTCGCTGCCCGGTGCCGTGGCCGGGCTGGTCGCCGTGGACGAACTGGTCGTCCACGGCTGGGACCTGGCCCGCGCCACCGGACAGGAGTACGCGCCCGACGACGAGGCCCTGCGCGCCGCGGAACGCTTCCTCGTGCTGGCCGCCGCCGAGCCTGCCGACGGAGGAGGACTGTTCGGTCCGCCCGTGCCCGTACCGGACGGGGCGCCCCTGCTGGACCGGGTGATCGCCCTGAGCGGCCGGGACCCCCGCTGGACCCCGTGACCAACGCTTCGGTCACCGCACCACGCCCGCCCGGAATTTGGGAAACTGGCCCGATGATCGATATGCGTGTGGCCAGCAGCGCCGACTACGACCGGATCGACGCCCTCGACGACTCCTTCACCACCGACCGGATCTTCCACGTCACGGGGGGCGACTCCGGCTTCGAGATCCGCAGCGTGGCGGTGCAACCGCCGCTGCGCAAGGAGTACCCGGCGGACCCGGAGGCCGACCTCGGAGATGACGAAGACGAGGTCGACGACGGCCACCACACGGTCGTCGCGGTGGAGGGCGAGCGGATCCTCGGCTTCGTCACCGTCTCCTACGCCGAGTGGAACCAGCGCGCCCGGATCGAGCAGATCACCGTCGACCCCGAGTACCGCGGCAAGGGCCTCGGCGGCGCGCTGATGGCCCGCGCCGAGTCCTACGGCCGCAAGGCGGGCGCCCGCACCCTCTGGCTGGAGGTCACCCACGTCAACGCCCCCGCGGTACGGGCCTACCGACGCTTCGGCTTCGAGGTGTGCGGGCTCGACACCAGCCTCTACGTGGGCACCCCCGCGGAAGGGGAGATCGCCCTGTTCATGAGCAAGTCCCTGGACTGACCGCGCCCCGGGGTCCGCCCCTCGGCGCGCGGTCGTCGTCCGGTCAGCGCAGGGCGGCCTCCATCATCGCCTTCGCGATGGGCGCGGCCTGGCCGTTGCCGCTGACCTCCGAACGCGCCGCGTCCGACTGCTCGATGAGGACCGCGACGGCGACCTGCTTGCCGCTGTCGGGGTCCTGCGCGTACGAGGTGAACCACACGTACGGCGTCTCGCTGTTGTTCACCCCGCGCTGGGCCGTGCCCGTCTTGCCGCCGACCTTCGCCCCGGCGATCCGGGCGTTGCCTCCGGTGCCGTCCTCGACCACCGTCTCCATCGCGGACCGCAACTGCCGGGCCGTGGATTCGCTCAGGACCCGCTCGGACGCCGGGTCGACGTCCTCCAGCACGTTCCCGTCGGCGTCGGTGACCCGGCTGACCAGGTTCGGGGTGACCAACTCGCCGCCGTTCTCGATCGCGGCCGTCACCATGGCGACCTGGAGCGGGGTCGCC
This sequence comes from Streptomyces sp. NPDC059816, assembly GCF_042732055.1. Lineage (NCBI taxonomy): Bacteria > Bacillati > Actinomycetota > Actinomycetes > Kitasatosporales > Streptomycetaceae > Streptomyces > Streptomyces sp. NPDC059816. Next base: position 48,818 of record NZ_JBHWIQ010000002.1, on the reverse strand, counting down.
GTCACCTCGAACTGGCCGATGCCGGTCAACGCGGTGGACGGACGGTCCATGTCCTTCGGGTACACGCTCTCGTACGCCCGCACCGGAACGTCCAGTTCGGCGTCGTTGAAGCCGAACTTCTCCGCCATGGCCCGCACCTTGTCCTGCCCCAGGTCGACCGCGGCCTTGGCGAAGACGTTGTTGCACGAGTACTGGAGGGCCGTCCGCAGGGAGGCGTCCTCGCAGGGGGCGGTGCGGATCAGGTTCTCCAGGACGGTGCTGGAGTCCGGAAGGGTGTAGGGGCTGGGGCTCTTCGTCCGCTCGTCGACCGAGTCGTACAGTCCGTTCTCCAGCGCCGCCGCCGCGACGACCAGCTTGAACGTCGAGCCCGGTGCCAACGGCTTGCGGATCGCCCGGTTCACCAGCGGCTCGTCGGCCTCCGTGCCCTTCTCGGCCTTCTCGTTCAACCCGGCCCACGCACGGGCGTCCGAGCTGCCGGAGCCGGAGATCCGGGACGGGTCGTACGAGGGCGTGGACACCATGCCGAGCACCTGGCCCGTCGCCGGCTCCAACGCGATGGCGGCGCCCTTCTTGTCGCCGAGCCCCTCGAACGCGGCCCGCTGCACGTCCGGGTCGATCGTCGTCACCACGTTGCCCGGCTCGCCGCGCTTGCCGGTCATCGTGTCCAGCGGACTCCGCAGCTCCACGGCAGTGCCGTCCAGCACGTCCTGGTAGACCCCCTCCAGGAGGTTCGCCCCGTACACATGGGAGCTGTAGCCCGTCACCGGGGCGTACAGCGCGCCGTCCCGGTAGGTGCGCTTGTACGCGAGATCGCTGTGCTCGGTGCGCTCGGAACCCGTGATCGCCTCCCCGGCCACGATGATGTCGCCCAGCGGATAGGCGTACTGCTCGATCGCCTTGCGCCGGTTTTCCTTGTTGTCCGCGAGGGCCCGGCCTTCGTAGAACTGCACCCAGGTGGCCCGGCCCAACAGGGCCAGGACCAGCAGCAGCGAGAAGACCGAGGCACGCCTGATCGTCTTGTTCATCCTGTCGGGAAGGACGAACGGGCGGCACCCGCAGTTCCTGCCCGCGCCCGGGCCCCGGCCGGTGTGCCCCGTCTCACGGAGCCCGCCCGCGTCCCGGGCCCCCTCACTCCCGACCGGCCAGCCCGGCCTCGTAGGCGGCGATCACGGCCTGCGTCCGGTCCCGGGCCCCGGTCTTCGCCAGCACCCCCGCCACATGGGTCTTCACGGTCGCGGCCCCCACCTCCATCCGCCGGGCGATCTCCGCGTTGTTCAGCCCCCGGGCCATCAGCCGCAGCACCTGCGCCTCCCGCCCGGTCAGCCGTGACACCCAGGCGGGGGCCGCCGACGCGGTGCGGGCGTGCTCCCCGGCCAGGGCGCGCACCGCCGCCGGGAACAGCAGCGTGTCGCCGCGCGCCACCAGCCGCACCGACTGCACCAGCACCTCGGGGTCGCTGCGCTTCAGCAGGAACCCCGACGCCCCGGCGCGCAGCGCCTCGTACACGTACGCGTCGTTCTCGAAGGTCGTGACCACCACGACCCGCGGCGGTGCGTCGCCCCCCGCGACGATCAGCTCGGTGGCCCGGATGCCGTCGATCCCCGGCATCCGGACGTCCATCAGGACCACGTCCGGCCGGGTCTCGCGCACCACGGCCACCGCCTCCACGCCGTCCCGTGCCTCACCCACCACGGTGAAGTCCGGTTCGTCCTCCAGGATCACCCGCAGCGCGGTGCGCACCATGGCCTCGTCATCGGCGAGCACGATCCGGACGGATGGCCGGGTCCCTTCGGGCGAGGTCGTCGGCGCCAGCGTCGTCATGCCTGTTCGTCTCCTGTGTCCGGTGGGTCCCACCCGACTCCTGCGGGTGCGGCGGTCGTTTCCGTCCCGGGGTGCGCCGCCGTCACGCACCGTCCCGCAGCGGCAGCCGCACGCACAAGGACCAGCGGCCGTCGTGAGCGCCCGCCGTCACCGTGCCGCCCAGCAGCCGGACCCGGTCGGCGATCCCGGGCAGCCCGTGGCCGCCCCCCGTGCGCGGAGCCGGCCGGGGGGCGGGCGGCAACGGGTTCTCCGCCGTGATCTCCAGCCCCGCGGCGGTGACCGTCACCCGCAGGTCCACCGCGGTCCCGGTGCCCGCGTGCCGCAGTGCGTTGCCCAGCGCCTCCTGCACGATCCGGTACGCCTCCCGGGACACCTGCGGCGGCAACGCGGCCAGGCCGTGCGGCCCCGGTTCCAGGGCGGTCTCGACGCGCAGCCCCGTGGCCCCGGTTCGCCGCAGCAGCCCGTCGAGGTCGGTGGCGAGGGTCGGCGCCGGCGCGGTCGGGGCACCGGCGTCACCCTCGCGCAGGACCCCGAGCACGGCGTCGAGCTCGCCGACGGTGCGCCGGGTCGTCTCCTCGATGGCGGTGAGGGCGGTGCGGACGAACTCCGGGTCGCGGTCCAGGACCCGGCGGGCCGCCGCGGCCTGGAGGCCGACCGCACTGAGCGCGTGCCCCACGGAGTCGTGCAGTTCACGGGCCAGCCGGTTGCGCACCGCGAGGTCGGCGGCCCGACGTTCGGCCGCCGCGAGCCGGTCCGCCGGCCCCGGGCCGAGCAGTACGGGCACCGCTCGGGCCAGCACCGCCCCGGCCGCCGCCGCGCACGCGGCCAGCGCGACCAAGGCCGCCAACCCCCCGAACGGGGCCAGGACGTACCCCCAGCCGGAGAACGCGGGGTGGGAATCCCCGAACGGTTCCCCGCGCAGTGCGGACACGGGGGGCAGCACCACGAGCGCCAGCCCCAGCGGAACGACCCCGAGGGTCGCCCCGCTGACCGCCACCCCGAGGACGAGGTGCAGGGCGAACCAGGCCGAGGTGCGTCCGCGGGCGGCCCAGGAGCGGGCGGGCCCGTCCCCCAGCCCGTCCCCCGACCCCGCCACGCGCAGGGCGCGCACCGCGGCCACCGCCACCGACCGGGCCACCGGGAAGAGCGCGACCAACGGGACGAACGACAGCCCCACGGCCAGGGACAGCACCTGGTTCCGGGGCGTGTCGAGCAGCCCCGTCCCCCCGCCGACCCCGAGGAGGACCAGGAGGACCGAACCGGCCAGCAGGAAGGGCATGGCGAGCGCGCCACCGAGGACCAGATGCGTCCAACGGCGGCGCGCACGGCCGCCGAACAGTGCCTTCGGGGCGGCGGCGAGGGCGGCACGGAACATCCGCCCAGCGTAGGCGAGCAGCAGGTCACCGGCGTCGACGCCGCTGGACCCAACCCGCCGTGTGCCGGGGCCCGTTCACCGCCCACCGGCCCGGTGCCCGGCTCCGTCGCGTGGGGGGAGGGGAGCCCCGTTCGGCCGGCGCGGCATGGACCGGACGGCCCGGGAGGGGCACAGTGAGGAGCATGGAGAAGCTTGACGAAACCACGGTCCGCGCCGAGTTCGCCCCCCAGACGACCTATCTGAACACCGCCAGCACCGGGCTGTCGCCGGCCCGGACCGTGACGGCGCTGCGGTCGGCGGTGGAGGCCGCGACGACCGGCCGGCCGACCGACCTGTTCGGCGATGTGCACCGGAGCCGGGAGAGCTTCGCCCGGATCGTCTCGGTGCCGGCGAGCCGGGTGGCCGCGGGGGCGTCCGTCGCCGTGTACACGGGGCTGATCGCCGCCGCGCTGCCGCCGGGCGCCGAAGTGCTCACCGTCGAGCAGGACTTCAGCTCCACCGTGGCCTCGTTCCACACCCGGGGCGACCTTTTGGTGCGGGAGGTCCCGTTGGAGCGGGTCGCGGACGCGGTCCGCCCCAGTACGAGCCTGGTCGCGCTGAGCGCGGTCCAGTCGGCGGACGGCCGGGTCGCGGACCTGGCGGCGGTGCGGGAGGCCGCGCTCGCCCACGGGGCGCGCACCTATGTGGACGCCTCCCAGGGCCTGGGCTGGCTGCCGCTGGACGCCGGGGCGTACGACTTCGTCTCCGCCGTCGCGTACAAGTGGCTGCTGTGCCCGCGCGGAGTCGCCTTCCTGGTGGTCCCGGAGGACCTGGGCGGGCTGCGGCCCGTCTTCACGGGCTGGGCGTCCGGCGAGAACCCCTGGGACAGCTGCTACGGTCCCGTCACCGAACTGGCCCGCTCGGCCCGCCGGTTCGACGAGAGCCCGAGCACCCTGGCGTACGCCGCGGCGCGCCACTCGTTGGCCCTCATCGAGGAGTTGGGCACCGAGCGGATCGGGGCCCACGACCTGGCCCTCGCCGACCGCTTCCGCGCCGGACTGGCCGCCCGCGGTCTGGAACCGATCCCGTCCCCCGGCTCGCCGATCGTGGCGGTGCCGGGTCTGGGGGCGCGGCAGGGCGAGCTGAGCCGGGCGGGCATCGAGCTGTCCGACCGGGCGGGGAACCTGCGGGCGGCCTTCCACCTGTACAACACCGAGGCGGACGTGGACCAGTTGCTCGACCGGCTGTGACCCGGGGCGGGGCGCGGGCGCGCGGGTCCCGCGCCCCTTCGGGGTGCACCGCCCGGGTGGACGTGCGTCCGGCCGGGGGTCAGTGCACGGGGGTGAAGTCCCGGGCGCCGATGTACTCCGGACGTCGGACCGGTGCCGCGAACGGCTCCTGCGCCGCGTTCTCGACGCTGTTGAAGACGATGAACACATTGCTGCGCGGGTACGGGGTGATGTTGTCCCCGGAGCCGTGCATGCAGTTGCAGTCGAACCAGGTCGCCGAGCCCGCCGCGCCGGTGAACAACCGGATGCCGTGCTGGTCGGCGAAGTCCGTGAGCGCCGTGTGCGACGGGGTGCCCGCGTCCTGCATCTGGAGCGACTTCTTGTAGTTGTCCTCCGGGGTGGCCCCCGCACAGCCGAGGAACGTCCGGTGCGAACCCGGCATGATCATCAGCCCGCCGTTGGTGTCGCGGTTCTCGGTCAGCGCGATCGACACGGACACCGTCCGCATGTTCGGCAGCCCGTCCTCGGCGTGCCAGGTCTCGAAGTCGGAGTGCCAGTAGAACCCGGACGCCCCGAACCCCGGCTTCACGTTGATCCGGGACTGGTGGACGTACACCTCCGAACCGAGGATCTGCCGGGCCCTGCCGACCACCCGTTCGTCGCGCACCAGGCCCGCGAACACCTCGCTGATCCGGTGCACCTCGAAGACCGAGCGGATCTCCCGTGACGACGGTTCGATGATGGACCGGTCGTCGCCGCGGATCGCGGGGTCGGTCACCAGGCGGTCGAGTTCCGCGCGGTAGACCGCCACCTCGGCGGGGGTGATGAGCTGGTCGACGGTCAGGAAGCCGTCCCGTTCGTACGAGGCCAGGTCCTCGCGGGCGACGGGACCCGGGGTGTCCGGGCCGCTCCAGACGACCGGGTCCCGTCGCGGTACGGACACCTCCGAGGCGCCTCGGCTGGGGTACAGGTCGACTCGCCCGGGGGTCGTGGTGGTCATGGGGTCATGCCTCCTCGGTCAGCAGCGGATAGACGCCGTTCTCATCGTGGTCCTCGCGCCCGGTGACGGGCGGGTTGAACACGCACAGGCACCGGAAGTCCGTCCGCGGTCGCAGGGTGTGCCGTTCGTGGCCGTCGAGCAGGTACATCGTGCCGGGGGTGATCAGATGCGTCTCGCCGGTCTCGTCGTCGGTGAGTTCCGCCTCGCCCTCGACGCACACGACGGCCTCGATGTGGTTCGCGTACCACATCGACGTCTCCGTGCCCGCGTACAGGACCGTCTCGTGCAGGGAGAAGCCCACCCGCTCCTTCGCGAGCACGATGCGCTTGCTCTCCCAGGTCCCGGAGCGTGACCTCACGTGCCGGTCCGTTCCCTCGATGTCCTTGAACGATCGGACGATCACTTGGTGTGCTGCCCTTCTGTGTGTGCTGTGAGTTCTGCGGCTACGGGTTTCCCGCGGCTACGGGTCCCGTGCGGTACGGGGGGCTCGGCCGGCCGGTGTCCGGGCGGCGTCGGCCGAGCGGGGCGGGGCGCCCGGGGCCCGGGTCGGTCAGGCGGTCTCGCGCACCGCTCGGGCGAGGGTGCGCAGACCCTCTTCCAACTCGTCCGGCGTGATGGTCAGTGCGGGGAGCAGCTTGACGACCTCGCCCTCGGGGCCCGACGTCTCGATCAGCAGCCCCAGCTCGAAGGCGCGTCGGGCCACCCGGGTGGCCCGACCCCGGTCGTGGAACTCCACGCCCCACACCAGGCCGCGGCCCCGGTAGTCCTTGACCTCGTCGCGGTGCTCGTCGACCAGCGAGCCCAGCGCCTCCTGGACCTGCTGCCCGCGCGACAGGGTCTGCTTCTCCATCGCCGGCCCGTCCGACCAGTACGTCTCCAGGGCCGCCGCGGCGGTCACGAACGCCGGGTTGTTGCCGCGGAAGGTGCCGTTGTGCTCCCCGGGCTCCCAGATGTCCAGCTCCGGCTTGAACAGGCACAGCGACATGGGCAGCCCGTAGCCGCTGATCGACTTGGACACGGTGACGACGTCCGGCACGATGCCCGCTTCCTCGAAGGAGAAGAACGCGCCGGTCCGTCCGCAGCCCATCTGGATGTCGTCGACGATCAGGAGCATGTCCCGGCGGGCGCACAGGTCCGCGAGCGAGCGCAGCCACTCGGCCCGTGCCACGTTGATGCCGCCCTCGCCCTGCACGGTCTCCACGATCACCGCGGCGGGCTGGTTGAGCCCCGACCCCTGGTCCTCCAACAGCCGCTCGAACCACAGGAAGTCCGGGACGCGGCCGTCGAGGTAGTGGTCGAACGGCATCGGGGTGCCGTGCACCAGGGGGATGCCCGCACCGGCCCGCTTGAAGGCGTTGCCGGTCACCGCGAGCGAGCCCAGCGACATCCCGTGGAAGGCGTTCGTGAACGACACGATCGACTCCCGGCCCTTCACCTTGCGGGCCAGCTTCAGCGCGGACTCCACCGCATTGGTCCCGGTCGGGCCGGGGAACATCACCTTGTACGGGAGGTCGCGGGGCCGCAGCACCAGGTTCTGGAACGACTCCAGGAACGCCCGTTTCGCGGACGTCGACATGTCCAGGCCGTGGGTGACCCCGTCCCGTTCCAGGTAGTCGATCAGGGCGCGTTTCAGGACCGGGTTGTTGTGCCCGTAGTTGAGCGAACCGGCACCGGCGAAGAAGTCGAGGTAGGCGTGGCCGTCCTCGTCGTACATGCGGCTGCCCTGCGCGCGGTCGAAGACGGTGGGCCAGGCGCGGCAGTAGCTGCGCACCTCGGACTCCAGGGTCTCGAAGACGCTCAGGTCGGGCTGGGTGATGCTCACGGGGTTCTCCTGGCTGGTCGGGGTGACAGGGGCGGGGCGAGCGGTCGCGGTGCGGGGCCGTGGGGAGGCGGCCCCCGTCCGGTACGGGTCAGGTGCCGAACGGGCCGATGCGGTAGAGGATCTCCGGGGCGTGACCGCCGTCGGGGAAGGCACCGGAGTCGAACAGCACCTCACGGTTCACGGGGACGTCGTGGCGTGCGGCGAAGGAGGTGAACAGCCGCTCGGAGGCCGTGTTGCCGGGCGTGATGGTGGTCTCCACCCGGTTCAGGGCGAAGGGCGCGGACGCGAGGTCCGCGGCGACCCGTGCGGTGAGCCCGTCGAGCAGGGCGGCGGCGAGGCCCCGGCCCCGGTGCGCCGCGTCGACCGCCACCTGCCACACGACCAGGGTGCCCGGGTGGGCGGGGCGCACGTAACCCGTGATGAATCCGACCGGCTGCCCGCTCCCGTCCCGCGCCACCACCGAGGTGTCGGCGAAGTCCCGACACCACAGGAGGTAGCTGTACGAGGAGTTGAGGTCGAGGGTCCCCGAGTCGCGGGCTATCCGCCATACGGCGGCACCGTCAGCCACCTCTGGACGGTCCATCCGCAATCCGGCGGGCATTTCTCGGAATTGTTCTTTCAGGTCTGCTCGTGCAGCGGTCATGCGGATTTAATTTACCGACCAATTCTTTGGATTGCATGGCCCTGCGGGGTTACGGCGAACGGGGTGCTGTGTTATCACGCGGGCGCGTGGGTCCGCGCGAGAAGGCAGCGAAAAGCCCGCTTTGTACGGGATTTATGCGTACGAAGCGGGCTTGGTGTGGAATGGGTCACAGGGTCGCGACACCTGGGGAAGCTGTCGGAATTACGCCGATCGGTGTTACGCGATGTTCGCGAAATCTTAGCGTTTAGCCTTTGTGGAACCGGGCAGAAGAATAGGGGCCCATTGCCTGGAAAATAACTCTGAATTTATGGGCGACGAGGCAACCGAAGTTCCATGAATTACGTCCCACGCAGGTGATTCGTGTCAAGACCGCCGCGCACCGGGCCGTGCGCGGGGGCGCCGGGGCGGTTCCGGGAGGTGCCCGACGCCCGCCCCCGACATCCGACCCGGCAGCCGTGTCGCAGCCCACCGGCCAGCCTCCGACCAGCCTCGGCCCGGACCTCGGCCCGGACCTCCGACGGCCGTGCTGACCGGCTCCGACGGCCGTGCCGACCGGCTCAGGCGGCCAGCGCCCGGCCCAGCGCGGCCAGCGACCGCTCGACGGTCTCCGCGGTGGCAGCGGGGCCGTAGTGGTTCACCCGGATCATCTCGTGGGCCAGAGCGCCGCCCCCGGCGACCAGCGGCAGCCCGGGGTCCAGCGCCAGCGCCCGCGCCACCACGGCCGAGGCGTCCACCGCGTCCGGCACCCGCAAGGTGGTCGCCACCGGCGCCGCGTGCCGGGCCTCGTGGACGTACGGCTCCAGCCCCGCGCCCAGCGCCACCGCACCCTCCCGGACCGCGCGGGCGGCCGTCGCGTGCCGCGCCGTCACGGCGTCCAGCCCGTCGGCCTCGATCCGCTCGATGCACGCCTCCAGCGCCAGCATCTCCAACTGGGCGGGGGCGTGCAGCAGCGCCTTGCGCCCCGCGTCGATCCACCGCTCCTTCCAGTCGAGGAGCGACAGGTACGAACGCCTCGGCGCGCGCGGGTTCGCCGCCATCCGCTGCCACGCCCGCTCGCTCACCGACACCGCCGACACCCCGGCGGGCCCGCCCATCGCCTTCTGCGCCCCGATCACGCACAGGTCGACCCCCCACGCGTCGGGCAGCAGCGGCTCGGCGGCCACCGACGCCACTGCGTCCACCATGAACAGCGCGCCGTGCCGCGCCACGACCTCGCCGATCTCCGCGACGGGGTTGGTGTTCCCGGTCGCGGCCTCCGCGTGGACCAGCGACACGAAGTCGATCTCCGGGTGGCCGGCCAGCGCCTCCTCGACCTGCTCGGGCGACACCGCCGCGTGGTACGGAACCGCGAGGTCGACGACCTTCGCACCGCAGTCCCGCAGCCAGTCGCCGAACGTCTGACCGTACGGCCCGGTGATGACGTTCAGTGCGGTGGTGCCCGGGCCGGCCGCGCTGCGGATGCAGCCCTCCAGGGGGAGCAGGGCCTCGCCCTGGGTGATCACGACGTCCTGTTCGGTGTCCAGCAACCCCGCCACGCGCCGCTCGATCGCGGCGAAGCGGTCGGCGGTCAGGGGCGCCAGGTCGAGAAGGGGGTGCGTCACGGCGGTGCTCTTTCCGGTCAACGAAGGCCCGCGGATCGCCAGCGGACTTCATGAGCGTAACCGCAGGTGACGGGGGACCGGGCGGGAGCCCGACCGGCGGGGAAACAGCCGTTCGGCGGCCCCCGTCGGGGGCCGCCGGTGTGTTGGCCGGTTTCCCGCTGGCACCGGCCCGGCGGGGCTGGTGACACTGTGGGCGTGCAGCCCCGCCCGGCCCGCCCCTCCCCGGGCGCCGCCGCGAAGGCGGAAGCAGGAGCCGTGGCGCACCGGCGCACAGATTCCGCAGTTCTGCGGAACGTCGAGTCCTTTGCATGGCGACGCACGTCAGGAGGGACCTCCCGTGACGGCAGGGCCGAGCAGTCCTCCCGCAAGTGCAGACTGGGGCAAAGCGAACTTCGGCAGCATCTACGACTGTCCCGACCCGCGCCCGTACTTCGAGACGCTGCGCCCGCTGGGGTACCAGATACCCCACCACGGCCAGGCCGTCTTCCGGGTGTTGGTCGACGCCCTGCACGGTCTGCACCCCGGCCGCACGCCCCTGACCGTGGTGGACCTGTGCTGTTCGTACGGGATCAACGCGGCGCTCCTCAACCACCGGGTCACCCTGGCCGAGCTGTACGCCCGGTACGCCTCCCCCCGGGTGGCCGCACTGTCCTCCCGGGACCTGGCGATCGAGGACCGGGCCTTCTTCGACGCGCGCCGCACACCCGCAGCCGTGTCGGTGACGGGCATCGACGCGGCGCCCCGGGCCGTCGGGTACGCCCGCGACACCGGCCTGCACGACCACTCCTTCGCGGAGAACCTCGAAGTCGCCGCGGCGAGCCCCGCCCTGCGCCGCGCACTGGCGGCCACGGACCTCATCACCGTGACCGGAGGCATCGGCTACGTCCGCACCCGGACCTTCCACACCCTCCTCGACTGCGTGGCCCACCCGCCGTGGGTCGCCGCGTTCGTGCTGCGCACCGTGCCCTACCAGGCGATCGCCGATCTCCTCGCCCGTTCGGGGCTGGTGACGGAGAAGCTGCCCGCCCGCACCTTCCGCCAGCGCCGCTTCGCGGACGACGCCGAACGGGAAGCGGCGTTCGACGCCCTGGCCGGGATCGGGCTGCGCACCGCGGACCGGGAGGCGGACGGCTACTACCACGCCGACCTGTACCTGTCCCGGCCCGCCGCCGATGCCGCGGCGCTGCCCCTGGGACTGCTGCTGTGAGGCGCCCGTAGGCACCCTCGGGTTCCCCGCCCGGCCCGGGCGGCAGGCCCGGGCGGGGACACTAGGGTGCTGGACATGACGGATCACACGGTGCTGCACGTCAGGGGGCGGGTACTGGCGGGCCCCGAGGACGTGCGGGACGGACTGTGGGTGGTCGGCGGCCGGGTCACCTACGAGCGGCCCGCCGGGGCCCGCGAGGTGACCACCGTCGAGGGCTGGGCCCTGCCCGGGCTGGTGGACGCGCACTGCCACGTCGGGCTCGACGCCCACGGCCCGGTCTCCGTCGAGACCGCCGAACGGCAGGCGCTGGCCGACCGGGAGGCCGGCACCCTGTTGATCCGGGACGCCGGCTCGCCCTCCGACACCCGCTGGATCGACGACCGCGAGGACCTGCCGCGGATCATCCGGGCCGGCCGTCACATCGCCCGCACCCGCCGCTACATCCGCAACTACGCCCACGAGGTCGAACCCGCCGACCTCGTCGCGTACGTCGCCCGGGAGGCCAGGCGCGGGGACGGCTGGGTCAAACTCGTCGGGGACTGGATCGACCGCGAGGCGGGCGACCTCACGGCCTGTTGGCCCCGGGACGCCGTCGAGGCGGCGATCGCCGAGGCCCACCGGTGGGGCGCCCGGGTCACCGCGCACTGCTTCGCCGAGGACTCCCTGCGCGACCTGGTGGAGGCCGGCATCGACTGCGTCGAGCACGCGACCGGCCTCACCGAGGAGACGATCCCGCTGTTCGCCGAGCGCGGCGTGGCCATCGTGCCGACCCTCGTCAACATCGCCACCTTCCCCCGGCTCGCGGACGGCGGCGAGGCCAAGTTCCCACGCTGGTCGGCCCATATGCGTCGACTGCACGCCCGGCGCTACGACACCGTGCGCGCCGCCTACGACGCGGGGGTGCCCGTCTTCGTCGGGACGGACGCGGGCGGCTCCCTCGCCCACGGCCTGGTCGCCGCGGAGGTCGCCGAACTCGTCCGCGCCGGCATCCCGCCCGTCGAGGCGCTCTCCGCCACCACCTGGCGAGCCCGCGCCTGGTTGGGCCGCCCCGGGCTGACCGAGGGGGCCCCGGCGGACCTCGTCGTGTACGAGGGCGACCCCCGGGCGGACGTGCGGATGCTCGCCGTGCCGCGCCGGATCGTGTTGCGCGGCCGGATCGTCGGCTGAGCCGATCATCTCCCGGCTCCGGGACGGTGGTTGACGTGACGTCATCCACCCTCCCGGCCGGGGGTGCGTCCGAGGGGCGGGGCGTCCGCTGATCGGCCGGGACGCCGCAGGTGGGCGGTCACCTGGGTGACGGACGTGCACATCCGTGCCCGAATATTCAAACAAGAGCACGAAAACCCCACTTTGGGGTGAACTCACGCCAGGTTGCCGGCTGTTCACTCTCGGTGCGCGAGTATTCACTCCAACGGCACGGTCGCCGCCCGCTTCGGTCCCCGTCGCGGTGCCCCGAGCGACCCCGCCGTTCAGTTCCGATGTCTCTCGTGGGGGTCCCACCACCTTGAACAGCAACGCCTTTCGCCTGCCCGCGCGCCGTCTCGGCGTGACCGCCGCCGCCACCGCGCTGGCCGCCGCGTCCACGGTCCTCGTCGGCGCCGGCTCCGCGCACGCCACCGGCGGCGAGGGCAAGGCGAGCGCCGTCGTGCTCCGCACCGGACTCGACGTCTCCTTGCTCAACAAGACCGTGAACGTGCCGCTCACGGTCTCCCTGAACGACGTGCAGGCGCCGGCCAGCGCCGACAAAACCGCACTCACCGCACGCCTCGACGGGGTGGAGGGCGGCAAGCCGTTCACCGTTCTGCGCGCGGCCGCCGCCCAGGCCCGGGCCACCGTCGAACGGGGGCGCGCCGAGGGGTCCAGCAACCTCGTACGGGCCCGGGTGAACGTCCCGGGGCTGCCGCTGTTGTCCCTGATCGAAGTGGAGAAGGTCACCGCCAAGGCCGTCTGCGCGGTCGGCCGGCAGCCGGTGGCCGAAGCCAACGTCCTCGGTCACGTCACCGTGCTCGGCAAGACGGTCACCCTGACCGCCCGGGGCACCACCGAGGTCGAGGTGCCCGGGGTCGGCGAGGTGCGGCTCGACCTCTCCCGGCGGGCCACGACCACCCGGACCGCCGCCGCGACGGCACTGGAACTGAAGGTGTCCATCAACCCGTTGAAGCTGAACGTCGCCGAAGTGAACGGCACCGTCACCCTGGCCCGGGCCACCTGCGAGACGCCCGCCGCCCCCGCGTCGGCCGCCCCGTCCACGCCGCCGCGGCAGGAGCCCGAGGCGTCGGTCAAGCCGGCGGACCAGGGCACCAAGCCCCAGACCGGCCCCGGTGAGGACCTCGCCGAGACCGGTGGCAGCTCGGCCACGCCCTACATCGCCGGGGGCGCGGCCCTCCTGCTGGCCGGCGGCGTGAGCGCCCTGTACGTCACCCGGCGGGCCCGCCGCCAGTCCTGATCCCCGCCGTGGCCGCCGAGCGGCACCCGACGCCCCGCCCCCGGGGCGCCGCACCGTCGCCCGGCGCCACCCGGCGCCACCCGGCCCCGGCGGCCCCTCGGTCACGACCGAGCGCCCGCCGGGACCCCGCGGGACAACCGTGCACGACGCCCCCCGTCGGGACCGCTCACGCCCCGGCGGGGGAGAGCACCTGTTCCAGCACCGCGAGGAACGCAGCGGAGGTCGCGCCGTCCCGGACGGCCACCCGGAGCCAGTCGGGCCCCAGCCCGGGGAACGTGTCCCCCCGCCGCACCGCGAAGCCGTGCCCCCGCAACCGCTCCCGCACGTCGAGCCCGTCGGGCACCCGGAACAGCACGAACGGCGCCTCGGGCACCCCGTACACCCGGACCCCGGCGGGCGCGAGCCGGGCCAACCCGGCGAGCAGCCCGGCCCGGTCCGCGCCCACCGCCTCCGCGAAACCGGCCGCCTCCGCCCGGGCCCGCTCCGACAGACACGCCTGGACCGCCACCAACCCCGGCGAGGACACCGGCCACAGCGGCTGTGCACGCTCCAGCAGCCGCACCGTCTCTGCGCCGGCGACCACGTACCCGACCCGCAGCCCGGCGAGCCCCCAGGTCTTGGTGAGGCTCCGCAACACCACCAGCCCGGGCACGTCCAGCCCCGCGACCGCCTCCCGCTCCCCGGGCACCGCGTCGATGAACGCCTCGTCCACCACCAGCGTCCGCCCCGGGCGCGCCAGCCGCAGCAACGCGTCGGCGGGGTGCAGCACCGAGGTCGGGTTCGTCGGGTTCCCGACCACTACGAGGTCCGCGTCCTCGGGCACCGCCCCGTCCCGCAACCGGAACCCGTCCTCCGCCCGCAACAGCACCCGGCCCACCCGGTGCCCCGCGTCCAACAACGCCGCCTCCGGCTCGGTGAACTGGGGGTGCACCACGACGGCCCGCCGCGGCGACAACGCCCGCGCGAGCAGCACGAACGCCTCCGCGGCCCCCGAGGTCAACAGCACCCGCTCGGCCGCCACCCCGTGCCGCGCGGCGACCACCTCCCGGGCCGCCCGCCCGTCCGGATAGGCGGCGAGCCCGTCGAGCGCACCGGAGATCCGCTCCCGCAGCCACGGGGGCGGCGTCCCCGCCCGGACGTTCACCGCGAGATCGGTCAGGGACCGCCCGTCGCCGCGCACCTCCGCGTCCCCGTGGTGGCGCAGGTCGTACCCGGCCGTGCCCCGTCCCGCCGGCCTCACCTCAGTGGACATCCGTGCTCCCGCCCGCCGCCGGTGGTCGTCCGCCACCGGCCTCTCGTTCCCGTCCGACACCGATCGGTTCCGGCGCCGTGCCCGCCATGGTCACATGCGCGCCCGGGCCCCGGCCGCGCGCGGCGCCGCCCCGGACGTGCCGGGCCAGCGCACAGGTCGCCCGCGCCGGACGCCCGTCCGCGCCCACCGACTTCCGCTTGGGGACGAGCAGTTCACCGCCCCCGAGCAGTTCACCGCCCCCGAGCAGCGCGGCGGCCTCGGCCACCGAGGGCGTGCCCACCGCCGCCAGGGTCGCGTCCGACGGATGCGGGACCGCGATCCGCGCCAGGTCCGCCGCCGGATGACCCCACAGGGGCACCCCGAGTCGCCGCGCGGCACCGACGACCCCCGGCTCCTCGGCCCGCCGGTCGACCGTCGCCAGGGCCACCAGCGCGGCCGGCGACACCCCGGCCTCGGCCAGCACCCGGCGCACCAGCGCCAGGACTTCCGCGTACGGAACTCCGCGCGCCGCGCCGACCCCGGCGACGACACCGACGCCGTCCGGCAACCGGGACCGGGTCATCCGCGGGCTCCTCTCGGGGTGCGTGGTGGTGGGGGGAACGGGCGCCGGTCGGGTGATCAGCGGATCGCGTCCGTGCTTCGGGGCCGCGCATCCGCTAGCAAGGGACCATGGCCGTGCTGGTGGCGTTGGGTTCGTTCGTGATGACGCTCGTCGGGGGGTGGGCGGCGCACCGGGTCGTCGACCGGCGCCACCTGGTGCTCGGCTTCGCGGGCGGGCTGATGCTCGGCGTGGTCGGCTTCGACCTGCTGCCCGAAGCACTGGAGGGCGCGGCCCGGCCCGTGCACGGCGTCCCGCTGGCGCTGCTCCTGTTCGTCGGGGGGTTCCTCACCGCCCATGTGGGGGAGCGGCTGCTGGCCCTGCGGCAGGCCGAGCACGGGGCGCACGAGCCGGACCGGGTGCCGCAGGTCGGGCTGGGCGCGGGAGCCGCGATGGTGGCGCACAGCCTCGCCGACGGCATCGCCATCGGCGCGTCGTTCCAGGTCGACGCGGCCATGGGGGCCACCGTCGCGATCGCCGTCATCACCCATGACTTCGCCGACGGGTTCAACACGTACACCGTCACCAGCGCCTACGGCAACGACCGGCGCAAGGCCTTCGCCATGCTCCTCGCCGATGCCGTGGCCCCCGTGGTGGGAGCCGCGTCCACCCTGTTGTTCACCATCGGGGCCGGGGCCCTGGCCGGGTACCTCGGCTTCTTCGGCGGGGCCCTGCTGTACATCGCGGCGGCCGAGATCCTGCCCGAGGCCAGCCACCGCCACCCCGCCCGTTCGACGCTGCTGTGCACGGTCGCCGGGGCGGCCCTGATGTGGCTGGTGATCGGATCGGCCGTGCACTAGAACCGCACCCGAACCCGCGCCCGCCCCCGCTGTTCGGGGGCCGCAGGCGTTCAGCCCGCGCACGACCGCGCCCGCCCCTGCGGCACCGCCCCGGCGCCCGTCGGCCCCGCCGCCCGGAACCGGTCGGCGTGCTCCACGAACCGTGCGGCCACGCCCGGTCCGGCGGCCCAGTGGGTGTGCAGATAGCTCGCGTGCACCCCGCCGATGACGAAGCCCTCGACCCGGGGCTGCGGCCCGCGCAGCCCCCACGCGGGCGTGGCGCCGGCACCCGGCTCCAGTACCGTCCGGTGGAACTCGTGGCCCCGCATCCGGGTGCCCGCCGCCGCCAGCGGACTGTCGGACACGGCGACCGCGTCCCGGTACCCGAGGGTGAGCCGTCCCGACATGTGCGCGTCCCCGGGCACCACCGCGCACATCGGCTCCCCGTCCAGCGACCGGGCCAGGTACAGCAGGCCCGCGCACTCGGCGGCCAGCGGGGCGCCCGACGCAGCCAGTGCGGCGACCGCCGCCCGCAGCGGCTCGTTCGCGGCCAGTTCGCCCACGTACACCTCGGGGAAGCCGCCGCCGATCACCAGGCCCGTCGTGCCCTCGGGCAGTCGCTCGTCGCGCAACGGGTCGAAGACGGCGACCTCCGCGCCCGCCGCGGTCAGCAGTTCGGGGTGCTCCGCGTACAGGAACGAGAACGCCGGGCCGCCCGCCACCGCGATCACCGGCCGGGCGCCGTCCACCGGGCGCACGGGCACCGCGCCGGCGGGGTCCCAGGGGGTCGCGTCCACGGGGGGAGCGGTCCGGGCGAGCGCCCACAGCGCGTCCAGGTCACACCCCCGGCGCACCGTCTCGGCCATGGCCGCCACCGCCGCGGTCGCGTCCCGGTGCCGCTCCGCGACGGGCACCAGACCCAGGTGCCGGGACGGGGTGGTCACCCCCTCGGCCCGCCGCAGCGCGCCGAGCACCGGCATGCCCGCCTCCTCCAGGGCGTCCCTCAGCAGTTCCTCGTGCCGGTCGGAGCCGACCTTGTTGAGGATCACGCCACCGATCCGCACCTGCGGGTCGAAGGACGCGAAGCCGTGCACCAGCGCGGCCACCGAACGGGACTGCGAGGACGCGTCCACCACCAGCACGACCGGCGCCCGCAGCAGCTTGGAGACCTGTGCCGTCGACGCCAGCTCGCCTTGCCCCGACGCCCCGTCGTACAGACCCATCACCCCCTCGACCACGGCGAGGTCGCAGCCCTGCGCACCGTGCGCGAACAGCGGCCCCACCAGGTCGGTTCCACACATGTACGCGTCGAGGTTGCGGCCCGGGCGACCGGTGGCGAGGGCGTGGTACCCGGGGTCGATGTAGTCGGGCCCGACCTTGTGCGGCGACACCCGCAGCCCGCGCTGCGCGAACGCCGCCATCAGGCCCGTGGTCACGGTGGTCTTGCCGGTGCCCGACGCGGGCGCGGCGACGACCAGCCTCGGTACGTCGATCACGTGCGGGTCACCGTTCGCGTCACCATTCGATGCCCCGCTGACCCTTCTGACCCGCGTCCATCGGGTGCTTCACCTTCGACATGTCCGTCACCAGGTCCGCGAACTCCACCAACGCGGGCGGGGCGTTGCGTCCGGTGATCACCACGTGCTGGTTGCCGGGCCGGTCCCGCAGCACCGACACCACCTCGGCCACGTCGATCCAGCCCCAGTGCAGCGGGTACGCGAACTCATCCAGCACGTAGAGCCGGTAGGTCTCGGCCGCGAGGTCGCGCTTGATCTGCTCCCAGCCCTCCCGGGCCTTCTCCGCGTTGACCTGGTTGGAGTCGACGCCCTCCGCCTCGGCGACGGGCGCCCGCTGGATCCACGACCAGCCCTCGCCCATCTTGTGCCAGTCGACGGTGCCGCCCTCGCCGCTCGCGCCCAGCACCCGGAGCGCGTTCTCCTCGCCGACCTTCCACTTCGCCGACTTGACGAACTGGAACACCCCGATCGGCCAGCCCTGGTTCCAGGCGCGCAGCGCCATCCCGAACGCCGCCGTCGACTTGCCCTTGCCGATGCCCGTGTGCACCATCACCAGCGGCCGGTTGCGGCGCTGACGCGTGGTGAGTCCGTCCTTCGGGACGACGGACGGCTGTCCCTGTGGCATTACGCGACCCTTCCCCGGGCGCCCGCGGCGCCCCGTACGTCCTTGACCAGCCCCGCGAGCGCATCGGCCCGCAGCTCCTCCAACGTCACCGGGGTGCCGCCGAGGTCGGCGGCCAACCGTCCGGCGAGCCCCAGCCGCACCGGACCCGACTCGCAGTCCACGACCACCGAGGCGACCCGGTCGGCCGCCAGCAGTCCCGCCGCGCGCGAGGCCCGGCGCACCGGCTCCACGCCCCCGGTCGCCCGGCCGTCCGTGACGACCACCAGCAGCGCCCGTCGCGCCGGGTCCCGCAGCCGCTCCACCTGCAGCACCTCACGGGCCCGCAACAGCCCCGCCGCCAGCGGGGTGCGACCACCGGTCGCCAAGGAGGCGAGCCGGGTCGCCGCGGTGTCCACCGACGAGGTCGGCGGCAGCGCGAGCGCGGCGTCCGCGCCCCGGAAGGTCACCAACCCCACCTTGTCCCGCCGCTGGTAGGCGTCGAGCAGCAGCGACAGCACCGCACCCTTGACGGCGCTCATCCGCCGCCGGGCCGCCATCGAACCGGACGCGTCCACCGCGAACAGCACGAGGTTGCCCTCCCGACCCTCCCGGGTCGCCTGGCGCAGGTCGTCGCGGCGCACCAGCAGGCCCGGACCCGACCGGCCGCGCGCCCGCTGGTGCGGGGCGGCGGCCCGGACGGTCGCCGAGAGGTGCAGCTTCGTCAGGGCGCCCCGAGGCCGGCGGTCCCCCGTGGTCCTGCCGTGTTCGGTGCGGGCCCGGGAACGCCGACCTGCGGCGCCCTCACCGAGGCCGGGCACGGTCAGCGTCCGGGTGCGGAAGGCTTCCGAGGCCGCCGCCGCGGGCTGCTCGGGGGCCACGCCCACCGGCTGTCCGGCGGGGGCGTCCGGTGCCTCGGTGGGTCGGGGCGCGTCG
Source organism: Streptomyces sp. NPDC059816 (assembly GCF_042732055.1). NCBI lineage: Bacteria > Bacillati > Actinomycetota > Actinomycetes > Kitasatosporales > Streptomycetaceae > Streptomyces > Streptomyces sp. NPDC059816. The sequence goes on along the minus strand of NZ_JBHWIQ010000002.1, from coordinate 30,012 downwards.
CCCGGGTCGGTCCCCGCCGAGTCGGGTGCCGCCGTATCGTCCGGGGCGTCCCGGGGCGGGGGCGGCGCACCGGGGCCGCCCCCGGGTCCGCCGTCGTCGGGACCTTCGGGGCCGTCCGGGTCGGGTTCCGGCTCCTCCTCGTCGGGGGCGCCGTCCTGCGCTGCGTGGGGTTCCGGCTCCGGCTCCGGTTCGGGTTCGTCCGGTCCGAACCCGTCCAGCACCTCGTCGAGCTTGTCCTCGTCCAGACCGGGCGCGTCGAAGGGGTTGCGGCGCCTGCGGTGCGGGAGCGCGAGCAGCGCCGCCTGCCGGACGTCCTCGGCGCGCACGTCCCGGCGGCCCGCCCAGGCGGCCAGTGCCGTCGCGGTGCGCGCCATCACGATGTCCGCGCGCATCCCGTCGACCTCGAAGGCCGCGCACGCCGCCGCGATCCGCAACAGCGCGCCGTCCCCGAGCCGCACCTCGGGCAGCAGGGCGCGGGCCGTGACGATCCGCTCGCGCAGCGCGGACTCGTCCCCCGCCCAGCGCTCGGCGAAGGCCCCGGGCGCGTCGTCGTAGGCGAGCCGCCGCTTGACGACCGCCACCCGCTGCTCCGGTTCCCGGGACGCGGTCACCTCCACGGTCAGACCGAACCGGTCCAACAACTGGGGGCGCAGCTCGCCCTCTTCCGGGTTCATCGTCCCGACCAGCAGGAACCGTGCCGCGTGCCGTACCGACACGCCCTCGCGCTCGACGTACGAGGCGCCCATCGCGGCGGCGTCCAGCAGCAGGTCCACCAGGTGGTCGTGGAGGAGGTTGACCTCGTCCACGTAGAGGATGCCGCGGTGGGCGTCGGCCAGCAGCCCCGGCTCGAACGCCTTCACCCCGTCGGCGAGGGCCCGTTCGATGTCCAGGGCGCCCACCAGCCGGTCCTCGGACGCGCCGACCGGGAGTTCCACCATGCGGGCGGGCCGGTCGGTGGCGGGGCCCGGCTCGTGGGGGCCGTCCGGGCAGCCCGGGTCGGGGGCGTGCGGCGCGCACGAGAAGCGGCAGCCGGTGACCGTCGCCACCTCGGGCAGCAGCGAGGCCAGGGCGCGGACCGCGGTGCTCTTGGCGGTGCCCTTCTCGCCGCGCACCAGGACGCCGCCGACCGCGGGTGACACCGCGTTCAGCAGCAGTGCGAGCCGGAGGTCGTCCTGGCCGACGATGGCGGTGAATGGATACGGGGTGGTCACCCGTGGCCCTCCCTGTCGATGGGGTCGATGGGGTCGATCGGGTTCCCGCGGGGCGCGGACGGTGTCCCGGGTGCATGGGCGTCGGCCCGCGTCCCCGCTTCGGTGTCCGTCGCCCCGTGGGCTCGGTGTGCTCCTGCGCCGGGCGCCCCGCGTCCGCGGGCCGCCGTGGCCGGTCCGCCGGCCGGGCGCCTCACGGGGCGCCCGGCGGAACGAAGGGCAGGCCGGGCGGCGGGCCCGAGACGATGAGGTCGCGCAGTGCGTCGGTGTCCGTGTGGTGTTCGATCAGATCGGCGAGGCGGTCGAGTTGCTCCTCGCGCAGCGCGGCGAACGAGGTGTCCGCCGCGGGGACGAAGCGGCGGCCGGCGCGCGCGGCGACCTCCCGCAGGAAGGCCCGCCGGAAGCCGTCCGACTCCAGCGAACCGTGCCAGTGGGTGCCCCACACGGAGCCCACCCGGCAGCCGTCGAGGAAGGGTTCCCCGCCCCGTACGTCGGCGACGCCGTGGTGGATCTCGTAGCCGTCGACCCGCTCGCCGAGCGCCGTGCCCGACGGCCGGGCGAGGGTCTTCTCGCGGGCGAACCGGATCCGTACCGGCAGCAGTCCCAGCCCGTCCACGGTGCCGGTGCGGGACTCGACCTCGTCCTCGATGCGTTCGCCCATCACCTGGAACCCGCCGCAGATCCCGAGCACGGGCCGGCCCTCGGCGGCCCGCCGCAGCAGCACCTCGGCGAGCCCCCGCTCCCGTAGCCAGCGCAGTGCGGCCACCGTCCCCCGGGTGCCGGGGACGATCACGAGGTCGGCGTCCGCCGCTTCCTCGGGCCGGTCGACGAAGCGCACCACGACGCCCGGTTCGGCGGCGAGCGCGTCCACGTCGGTGAAGTTGGACATCAACGGCACCGCGCACACCGCGATCCGCAGGACCTCCGCGCCGACCGGAGCAGCGGCCGAGGACTCGCGGACGGTGCCCCGCAGCGACACCCGCAGGCCGTCCTCCTCGTCGATGCCCAGCCCGTGCTGGAAGGGCAGCACCCCGTAGGTGGGGCGGCCGGTGAGGCTGCGGAGCATGTCGAGCCCCGGCTCCAGCAGCGAGACGTCGCCGCGGAACTTGTTCACCAGGTAGCCGGCGACGAGTTCCTGGTCCTCGGGGGCCAGCAGCGCGGTGGTGCCGAAGAACGAGGCGAACACCCCGCCGCGGTCGATGTCGCCGACGACGAGCACCGGCAGCCTCGCCGCCCGGGCGATCCCCATGTTGACGATGTCCGTGCGCCGCAGATTGATCTCGGCGGGGCTGCCAGCACCCTCGCAGACCACCACGTCGTGGGTGGCCCGCAGTTCCTCCAGACACTCCACGACGGTGCCTAGCAGCGCCTCGCGCCCCCCGGGCACCGGCTCGCCCTCGGTCGGCCCGCCGCGCGCGCCGAAGAAGCCGCGGGCGCTCATCTCGCCGACCGGGCGCCCCTTCAGCACGACCTGACTGGTGCGGTCGCCCCCCGGCTTCAGCAGCACCGGGTTCATCAACGCGCTGGGCTCCACCCCGGCGGCCTGGGCCTGCATGGCCTGGGCCCGGCCGATCTCGGCGCCGTCCCGGGTGACGAAGGAGTTGAGGGACATGTTCTGTCCCTTGAACGGCGCGACCTTCACGCCCTGGCGCGCCAGCCACCGGCAGATCCCGGCGGTCACCACGCTCTTGCCCGCGTCGGACGTCGTCCCCGCGACCAGCAGTCCGCCCCGCATCATCCCCGCTCCCGTCCGGTGCCCGTACCGGTGCGCCGGACGCGGCGGGCCGTGAGCAGCCCGCGCCCCGCCGCGCACACGGCCAACGTCAGCCAGCCCACCCGCCGCGACAGCCGTACCGCCCGTTCGACGTCCCCGAGCGCGACGGCCCGTCCGGCGCCGTTCAGCACCGGTCGGTGTTCGATCCGCCCGCCGTAGGACAGGGTGCCCCCGAGCCGGACGCCGAGGGCGCCGGCGAACGCGCTTTCGGCGACGCCCGCGTTGGGGCTCGGATGGCGTCCCGCATCGGCGCGCCAGGCCCGGGCCGAGGCCGCGGGGGCGCCGCCGGCCAGTACCGCGAGGGCACCGGTGAGTCGGGCCCCGGGCCAGCCCATGACGTCGTCGAGCCGCGCCGAGGCCCAGCCGAAGCGGCGGTGGCGCGGCGACTTGTGGCCGACCATGGCGTCCAGGGTGTTGACGGCCCGGAAGGCGACGAGTCCGGGCACCCCGCCGACGGCCCCCCACACCAGCGCGCCGACCACGGCGTCGGAGGTGTTCTCGGCGACCGACTCGACCACCGCGCGGGCGATCCCGTCGGCGTCCAGGGACCGCGGGTCGCGCCCGCACAGGTGCGGCAGCCGTGCGCGGGCCGCCGCCACCTCGCCCGCGGCGAGCGCGGCGCCGATCGCCCGGGCCTCCCGGCCCAGACTGGTCCCGCCGAGCACCGTCCAGGTGGCGGCGGCGGTCAGCGCGACGGACGCGGCGGGGGAGCGGTCGGCCGCGCGGGCGGCCAGCGCGGCAGCTGCCGTCACGCCCCCGGCGCACAGCGCGGTGTGCAGTGCGCCCCAGCCGCGGTGGTCGCGCCACAGCACGTGTTCGACGGCGCCCGCGGCACGACCGAAGGCAGCGACCGGGTGGCCCCGTCGGGGGTCACCGAACAACAGGTCGCCGATCAGTCCGGCGGTGGCGCCGTACGCGAAGGTTCGCCCGGCCCGCATCGGCTCAGTCCGCCGTGCCCCGGAGGACCTTCGAAGGGTGGAGGGGTCCCGCGCCGTGGCGTACGGGACCGGGAGACGGGCGCCCCGGCATCGTGGTGGTCCTCACTCAGGGTCCGCGCCCTGGGTCGACGGATACGTCGGCGAGAGTCTCCTGGCTCCCGGATCGGCGCTTCCCCCGGTCTTCCAGCCGCTGGGGCTGTGACGTCCGGTGTGGGGGAGCGCTCCCCGGTGACAGTGGCGGGACCGCGCCGGATTCGCACCGGCTTCCTCTGCTGCCGCCGTAATGGCTCGGGAAGTCCACCACGCCCCGAGAACACCCGTCAACCGCGCGCTGACCTGCGGCGGGGCAGTGTGTGAAGACCCACATGCGAACGGTCCGGCCGGTCACCGCGGGGGAGCGGTGACCGGCCGGACCGTCAGGACCCGTGCGGGTCCGGTGGATCAGGGGGTGATCAGGCGACGATCAGGTAGATGCCGTACGTGACGGCGGCCACGCACAGGGCGAAGCAGGCGTAGGCGCCGGTGGCGGCGACGGCCGCCGATCCGCCCTTGGGACCGCCCTCCGCGGCGAGCGCCGCCTCCCGCTTGGAGAGTCCGACGATGCCGAGGGTGAAGAGACCCACGAGAGCCACCGTGACCACGAGGCTGACGCCGAACACGGAGGCGAGTGCTGCCCAGTCGATATTCATGGAGGTTCCTTACACCTTGGCGGTCCGCGGCGCGGACTCCGTCGAGGGGTCCTGCTTCGCCGGGAGGGTGGCCGTGAGGTCACCCAGGGCGGTGGCGTCGGCGACCGGACCGGCCGGCGGCGGGGTCACCGCGGCGATGGCGGTGGTGACGACGCCCGCGGGCTCGTCGACGTCGTTGACGTTGGTGTGGTCGATGACCTCCCGGCGGGAGATCAGCCAGATCGCGGTCGACCCGGCGACGAGCAGCGCGCCCGTGACGGCGATGCCCCAGGGGCCCTGCTTGGTGAGCAGTTCCGCGAGCGCACCGACCACACCGGCGGCCGGCAGGGTCAGACCCCAGGCGACGAACATCCGGGTGGCGGTCGACCAGCGGACGACCCCGCCCTTGCGGCCGAGGCCCGCGCCCATCACGGCACCGGAGCAGGACTGCGTGGTGGAGAGCGAGAAGCCCAGGTGCGAGGAGGCCAGGATGACCGTCGCGGCACTGGTCTGGGCGGCGAAGCCCTGCGGGGGCTGGAGGTCGGTGAGACCGCGGCCCATCGTGCGGATGATGCGCCAGCCGCCGAGGTAGGTGCCGAGCGCGATGGCGATACCGGCGGAGGCGATGACCCAGACCGGCGGGTTCGACCCGGGAGCCAGGGCACCACCGGTGACCAGCGCCAGGGTGATGATGCCCATGGTCTTCTGCGCGTCGTTGGTGCCGTGCGCGAGGGAGACGAGTCCGGCCGAGGAGATCTGCCCGATGCGGTAGCCCTTGGAGGTCGACTTGTCGTCGGCCTTCTTGCCGATCTTGTAGGTCAGGCGGGTCGCGAGCATCGCGGCCAGACCGGCCACCAGCGGAGCGGCGACGGCGGGGATCAGGACCTTGGTGACGACGGTCGAGCCGTTCACCGAGTCCCAGCCGGCCGACATGACGGCGGCACCGATGAGGCCACCGAACAGGGCGTGCGAAGAGCTGGACGGCAGGCCCAGGAGCCACGTGAACAGGTTCCAGAGGATGGCGCCGACGAGCGCCGCGAAGATCACCTCTGGCTGTATGCCGTCTTCGTTGATCATGCCGCCCGAGATCGTCTTGGCGACCTCGACCGAAAGGAAGGCTCCGACCAGATTGAGCACGGCGGACATGGCCACCGCCGTCTTGGGCTTCATTGCGCCTGTCGAGATGGTCGTCGCCATCGCGTTGGCTGTGTCGTGGAAACCGTTCGTGAAATCGAACACGAGAGCGGTGACGATCACGATTCCGAGGAGGAGCGTGATGTTTTCCATTTACCCAGGCTTCTGTTGGACGACAGTGGCGGTTGGAACGTAGGCAACCTGAGTGAACGGAAGATGAACTGAGGCGGGCATCGCGGTGTCTCAATCTGGAGCAAGGCTATTCCGCATGGGGGGACCGGATGATCGGGCGGTGCCGCGAGGCCGGAACGGTGGGCTCCGGGGCTCCCGGCGCAAGCGGTTGCCGCACTCTGCCGGGGGGTCGGTTCACCACCTCATCCGACTGTACGACCCTCACTCCACCCGGCGACCCGACGATCCGCTTTGCCCCAAATAAGTAAGGAACATCACCCCACCCTCCCACCCGACGATCACACCCCGCCCGCACCCCCCGCCGCGGCGCGTCCCCGCTGGCCGCGGGCCCCGCCCACCCCGACACTGGGAGACGTGCGTACAGCCCGAGTGGCGGCCGCGGCCGCCACCGCCACCACAGCGACCACCGCCCTGCTGGCCCTGGCCGCGGGCCGCTTCGCCAGCAACGCCGCCCTCAGACCCCGTCCCGGCCACCCGCTGCCCACCGACCCCCGGCTCACCGTCCACACGGTCACCGCCGACCGGGTCACCCTCACCCGGGACCTCTCCAGCCTGCGCCCCGGCACCTACGGCCTCACCGGCCACGGCGTCCACGCGGTGGTGGGCCCGGTCCTCCCGGACGCCCCCCACACCGCCGACACGGTCGTGCGCCGCCTGGAACGCGTCACCCACGGCACCCTGGACGCGGGCGCCGAGGTCCGGCTCACCCCCCAGGTCCACGTCGGTGACCCCCGCACCGCCCTCGGCCTGGACCACGAGGACGTCCAGATCCTCGGCGAGACGGGCCCGCTGCCCGCCTGGCTGGTGCCCTCCGCCCGCGACACCTGGGTCATCGCGGTGCACGGCCTGGGCACCACCCGTGAACACCCGATGGTCGTCATGGACTTCCTGCACCGCCGCCGCTTCCCCGTGCTGTGCCTCGCCTACCGGGGAGACCGCGGCGCGCCCCGCGCCCCGGACGGCCTCAGCCACCTGGGCGAGACCGAATGGCGCGACCTGGACGCCGCGATGCGCCACGCCGTCCGCCAGGGCGCGCAGCGCATCGTCCTGCACGGCTGGTCCACCGGCGCCACCATGGCACTGCGCGCCGCCACCCACTCCGCGCTGCGCGACCGCGTCGCCGGACTGGTCCTCGACTCGCCCGTGCTCGACTGGGAGGCCACCGTCCGTGCCCTCGCCACCGCGCGACACGTGCCGGACGCCCTGCTGCCGCTGGCCGTCCGCGCCGCCCAGGGCCGCACCGGACTGCGCCCGCACCGGGTACGGGAACGGGCCGACATCCGTGACCTCCGGGTGCCCGCGCTGGTGGTGCACGGCCCGGACGACGCGGTCGCGCCCTGGGCGCTGTCCCGGGCCTTCGCCCGCAGCCGCCCCGAACTGGTCACCCTGCACGCCGTCCCCGGCGCCCCGCACGGCGCCATGTGGAACGCGGACCCCACGGGGTACGAGGAGGCGCTGCGTCGTTTCCTCACCCCTCTGGGCTGACCCCGACGTCCCGTCCCCCGGGCCGACCCCTGCTCCCCGTCGTCCTCAGCCCGGGCGACCGGGCCCCATACCCCCTGTGGTCGACGCCTTGCCCGCACCAGCCCCCTCAGCCCCACCCGCCCCACCTCCCGGGCGGCTCCGCTTCGGCTCTCTCGAACAGGACACGGACCACCGCACAGGGGTTCACCCGCTCCTCGCGGGGCATTCCGTTTGGGTTTTCGGACCGTCAACCGGAAGACTGCCCCTGTGACGTCCCGTACCCCGCGCGACTCCAGGCTCCGACTCGTCCGTCCGCGTTCCCTGACCGCCGCCACCCCGGCGGTCGGGGAAAGGCGTTCCCGCCGCCCCGCACCGAGGCCGCCCGAGGGCACCCCTGCGCCCTGGGAGTTGGCCCGCACCGCCCGGGCGGGCCTCGCCGGGGCCGTACGGGTGGCCCGCTGGGCGGACGCCGCGCTACGCCCCTCCGCCCACCGGGACCCGGGGGCCGGCGCCCCGCGCAGCGTCCCCGCCCAGCCGACCGGACCGGCCCCGGACGTCCCCTCCCCGGCCCTGGCCACCCTCCCCGACGGCGGCGGCAACCTCTCGGCGGCGACCGCCGAACGCGCCGCCGCCGAATTGGGGCTGTCCCCGCGTCAGGTCCGCGCCGACTGGGACACCGCCCGACTGTCCGGGCTCGTCGAGGTGCACGGCGACTACGCCCGCGCCGGCTGGCGGCTACGGGCCTGGGACCGGGACGACGCCGCGGTGCTCCGCGGCTGGGTGGCCCTGTTCGACGCCTGGTCGCTCGCCCACCCCGCCCCCGGGGAGCCCGAGGCGGCGGCCGTCGCCGAGGTGGTGGAGGCCATGCCGCAGGTCCTGTCGTTCCTCCAGCTGTCCGCGGGCCCCGTCCCGGTGCCGCAACTGCTCGACCTGCTGGAACAGCGGGTCACCGAACTGCGCACCGAACGCTGCGAGATCCCCTACGGACCGGGACCCGAACCCGTGGGCACCGCGCCGGACCCGGTCGCCCCGCCGCGGGTGTCGGCACTGCTCGACTGGGCCCTGCACGCGCTCACCGCCGTCGGCGCCCTGACCTGCTCCGCCGGCCAGGCCACCCTCACCCCGCTCGGCAGCTGGGCCGTGTGGGTCAAGCTGGAACAGATCTGCGTCGCCGCCCAGAGCACCGCCGGGGGCAACATCGAACACTCCGCCGAGGCGATGCTCCGCGGCTGTGCCCGACTGCGGCCCAGCGAGGCCCGCGCCGAGTACCGCGCCTGGCTCGCCGCCCGGACGGTCTCCAGTGCCGTCACCGAGCTGATCGCCGCGGCCCGCGGTGAGGACGCCCTGCTGCGCGGACTGGCCTTCGACGCCCTGCGGGTCGTCGGCGCACCCGCCGAAGCGGAGGTCCGCCAGGTCCGGGAGGAGCCCTCGCTCCGGCCGTACGCCCTGCTCTGGCTCGCCGAGATAGAGGGGGTGGACCCCGAGGACGCGCACGCCGTGCTGACCCACGACGAGGAGGTCTGGCTCTGGGTCGACACCGCGGCGGCCGTCGCCGACCACGGCGAGGCCCAACTGCTCGTGCGCCACCTGGAGTCCGCGCCCCACCCCACCGTCCCGGCGCTGCTGGAGGACATCCGGGGCGTGGGACATCCGCGCACCGTGCAGGTGCTCGTCGCGCTCGCCGCCGCCCACCCCGACCCCGCCCTCGCCAAGGCGGTGCGCCGGGCGGCCTTCCAGGTGCACACCGGCGGCGGCTGACCGGCCGGCTGCGGTGCGCTCAGCCGCCGATCGAGGGCGCGTAGGTGCCGAAGCTCCACACGTTGCCCTCGTGGTCGCGGGCCAGGTAGTCCCGCGACCCGTAGTCCTGGTCGGTGGGCGGCAGCACGATCTGCACGCCGTACGCCACCGCCCGCCGGTGGTGGGCGTCGACGTCGTCCACCACCACGTACGTCCCCCACGGGCCGGCACCCGACAACGCCTGGTCGAAGGGTCCGCCGCGCCCCAGGGAACCGAGCATCACCGCGCCGTTGCCGTACGACAGCTCGGCGTGCAGCACCCGGCCGTCCTCCCCCTCGAAGACGCTCACCACGGTGAAGCCGAACGCCTCCGTGAGCAGCTTGATCGCCGCGTGCGCGTCCGCGTACAGCAGCGACGGGTAGACGGTCGGGGGGCCGTCGTTCGTGCGCGCCATGGGAAGTCCCTCCTCGGCCGGACCGACCCGGCTCCCGGGCCGGTCCCGTCGTCGAAAACGTGACTGCTGACCAGTCTGGCACCGGGGTCCGACAACGCCCTGTCGAGCCGCCGCCCGCCACCCCCGGCCCCTCCCGGTCGGCCCCCGCTGCCACGGGCCGCACACCCCCGCGCACCTCGGGAGCCCGCCCCGCGGCGGGGAATCCGCTTGCGTACGCCCGTTAGACTTGTCCCATGGCTGTTCTCCTCGTGCATTAGACGGCGTCACCGCCCTCGCCGCCCATCTCGCCGTCCATCCGCCCAGGAGTCCGTCCGTGATCACCGCTTCCGGTATCGAGCTGCGCGCCGGCGCCCGCGTCCTCATCGAGTCCGCCACCTTCCGCATCGCCAAGGGCGACCGCATCGGCCTCGTCGGCCGCAACGGCGCCGGCAAGACCACCCTCACCAAGGTGCTCGCCGGGGAGGGCATCCCCGCCGCCGGCACGGTCGCCCGCTCCGGCGAGGTCGGCTACCTCCCGCAGGACCCCCGCACCGGCGACCTCGACATGCTCGCCCGCGACCGCGTCCTGTCCGCCCGAGGTCTGGACACCCTGATCCGCAAGATGCGCGAGAACGAGCAGCGCATCGCCAGCGGCCAGGGCTCCACCCGCGAGAAGGCCCTGCGGCAGTACGAGCGGCAGGAGACGGAGTTCCTCACCAAGGGCGGGTACGCCGCCGAGGCCGAGGCCGCCACCATCGCCGCCGCGCTCAACCTGCCCGACCGGGTCCTCGGTCAGCCGCTGCACACCCTCTCCGGCGGCCAGCGCCGCCGGATCGAGCTGGCCCGCATCCTCTTCTCGGACGCCGACACCCTGCTCCTCGACGAGCCGACCAACCACCTCGACGCGGACTCCATCGTCTGGCTGCGCGACTACCTCAGGACGTACCGCGGCGGCTTCATCGTGATCTCCCACGACGTCGACCTGGTCGAGACGGTCGTCAACAAGGTCTTCTACCTGGACGCCAACCGCTCCGCCATCGATGTCTACAACATGGGCTGGAAGCTCTACCAGCAGCAGCGCGAGGCCGACGAGAAGCGCCGCAAGCGCGAGCGCCAGAACGCCGAGAAGAAGGCCGCCGCACTCAACGCGCAGGCCGACAAGATGCGCGCCAAGGCCACCAAGACGGTCGCCGCGCAGAACATGGCCCGCCGTGCCGAGCGGCTGCTGTCCGGACTCGAAGACGTCCGGCAGTCCGACAAGGTCGCCAAGCTGCGGTTCCCCGACCCCGCGCCCTGCGGCCGGACCCCCCTCACCGCCGAGGGCCTGTCCAAGTGGTACGGCTCGCTGGAGATCTTCACCGATGTCGACCTGGCCATCGACAAGGGCTCCCGGGTCGTCATCCTGGGCCTGAACGGTGCCGGCAAGACCACCCTGCTCCGGTTGCTCGCCGGGGTGGAGAAGCCCGACACCGGCGAGGTCGTCGAGGGCCACGGCCTCAAGCTCGGCTACTACGCCCAGGAGCACGAGACGCTGGACCCGGAGCGCACGGTTCTGGAGAACATGCGCTCGGCCGCCCCCGACCTGGACCTGGTCCAGGTGCGCAAGACGCTCGGCTCGTTCCTCTTCTCCGGCGACGACGTCGACAAGCCGGCGAGCGTGCTCTCCGGCGGGGAGAAGACCCGCCTCGCCCTCGCGACCCTGGTCGTCTCCGCGGCGAACGTGCTGCTCCTGGACGAGCCCACCAACAACCTCGACCCGGCGAGCCGCGAGGAGATCCTCGGCGCGCTGCGCACCTACCAGGGCGCTGTCGTCCTCGTCACCCACGACGAGGGTGCCGTCGAGGCGCTCCAGCCCGAGCGGATCATCCTGCTGCCGGACGGCGTCGAGGACCTGTGGGGCGCCGACTACGCGGACCTGGTCAGCCTCGCCTGATCCCGCCCGTGGGGCACCCGCCGATCGGGGTGGGTGCCCGATCGCGCGTTTCCCTCCGCCGGCGGGCACCCGAACCCCGGACGAGTGAGGGCGGGAACGTGCTTGATCGAAAGGGTGATCCACTGCGTATGGATCATTCGGCCTAGTGGTGATCCATCAATGGTGTGAGATCGCCTAGTGCAGCGGTGCGTCCTACACGGATTTTTGTGGACGGAGGAAAAGGTTCCGCTTCTCGCGTGGGCGACCCTCCTGACCTGCTGATTCGCCGACGGCTCCGCATGCGGTCCCGCTCGCGATGAAGCGGAGGCAAAGGTTCCCCCCGTGCTGATCGCTTCCCAAACGGCTCCCGGTGTCGTACCGACCTTGCCGAATGGGTGGCCAGGAAGCGCGGGAGGGGTGATCATGAGAAGTCCAGAGCGCACTTCCCATGAGGAGGCACGGGTGGCCGAGACTCTGAAGAAGGGCAGCCGGGTGACCGGCGCCGCGCGCGACAAGCTCGCGGCAGACCTGAAGAAGAAGTACGACTCCGGTGCGAGCATTCGAGCGCTGGCCGAGGAAACCGGCCGCTCGTACGGCTTCGTCCACCGGATGCTCAGTGAGTCCGGCGTCACGCTGCGGGGACGCGGCGGGGCGACACGAGGGAAGAAGGCAGCCGCCGGCTGACGTCCGGGCGGCTCCACCGGCTCTACCTCGGCTCCGGTGTGGCCACCCGGTCGGTCGTCCGACCGACCGGGTGGTTACTGTGCAGTCACTTACGGGTGCCCGCGTACACCGGTCACACGGCGCGCCTCGTGTGCCGAGTACCGAGTGTGATGTCCGGCACCACCGGACCGCACCTCGGAGGCGCCCCGTGTCGTCACAGTCACTGCCCCGGTCACCGCAACCCCTACTCGACCGGGACGGCGTTCGGCTGACCGTGGACGGTGAACTCGCCACGGTCACGTTGACCAACGCGGCCAAGCGCAACGCCCAGAGCCCCGCCCTGTGGCGCGCCCTGACCGAGGTCGGCCGCGCGCTGCCCGGCACCGTCCGGGTCGTGGTGCTGCGCAGCGAGGGCATGTCCTTCTCCGCCGGGCTCGACCGGCAGGCGTTCACCCCGGAGGGCTTTCCGGGCGAACCGTCCTTCACCGATCTGGCCCACCGCACCGATGCGGCGCTCGACGCCGCCATCGCCGGGTACCAGGAAGCGTTCACCTGGTGGCGGCGACGGGACCTGGTGTCCGTCGCGGCCGTCCAGGGGCACGCCATCGGCGCCGGCTTCCAGCTCGCCCTCGCCTGCGACCTGCGGGTCGTCGCCGAGGACGTGCAGTTCGCCATGCGCGAGACGAGCCTCGGACTGGTGCCCGACCTCACCGGTACCCACCCCCTGGTCGAGCTCGTCGGCTACGCCCGCGCCCTCGAACTGTGCGTGACCGGCCGCTTCGTCAAGGCCGCCGAAGCCGAACGGGTCGGCCTCGCCAACCTCGTCGTCCCGACCGGTCAGCTGTCCGCCGCGACCGCCGACCTCGCCGCCGCGCTGCTCGCCGCCCCCCGGGACGCCGTCATCGAGACCAAGGCCCTCCTCCAGGGCGCCGCCGCGCGCGGCTACGAGGAACAGCGGGCCGCGGAGCGTGCCGCACAGGCCCGGCGGCTGCGCGACCTCACCGGCCTGGGCGACTGACCGGCCGCGGCGACCGAGCCACGCGCCGGCACGGGGCCGTCAGCCCCACGCCGTCACCAGCACCGCCACCGAGGGATGGTCCGGGAAGGCGTCCGTGACGGCCCGGCGCACCGCCCGCCCCACCTCCAACGGACCCGTGTCCGCCGCCACCGCCAGCTCGACCCGGACGTGACGGCGGGGCAGCGCCGGCGCACCGCCCGGCTCCGCAGCGGTGGGCTCGGTGATCCGCACCGGGGCGGCCAGCCCGCCCAGGGCCCCGGTCAGCCGTGCGACCCCCGGCACCCGGACCGCCACCGCCGCAACCCGCGCCACATCGTCACCGGCATCACCTGAATGACCGGCATCACCCGAGTCGTCGGGAGCGTCCGGGGCGGGCGAAGCGGCCCCGGAGGGGTGGGCCGCCCCCTCGGACGGCTCCGGTGCCCCGCCGGGGCCCGCATCCAGCACCTCCGTCACCCGGAGGTCCACCTCCACCACCCCGAGCCCGACGACCCGGGCCGCCGCTGCCAGTGCCGCCCTCGCCCGGGCCACCGTCACCGGCAGCGGGGCGTCGAGCGTCGCCGTCAGCTCCCCGGTGATCCGCAACGGACCCGGCGGCAACGCGGTCGGCGGCGCCGGCACCCCGGTCTCCGTGTCCGCCGCCACCCGGTCCTCCACGGCGGAGAAACCGAGCGCACCGAGCCGTGCCCCGGGCAGCGCCCCCACCTGACGGCGCACCCCAGCACGGGCCGCCGACTCCGCGATCCAGACACCGTCACCCGGCCCGCCCAAGGGCAGCAGAGCCCCCAGTCCCAGTTGCTCCCGTACCACCTGCGTCCACCCGTCAGCGGTCATTGCTCCACCCTGCCCCATCCCGGACGCGCGAGCCGGCAACCGCGCTTAGTGTGGGCTCCAGGACCACGACCCCGGTGGAGAGGGAACGGCGATGACCGACACCACGCAGCGGAAGGGCCCGGACAATCCGGCACAGTCCTCGAACGAGCAGCGCGAGTCGCTGCGCAAGTCCCCGACGACGAGGCGGGGCGGCGGCGACCCGGCGACCCGCGGTCGCACCACCATCGCGGACGGAGTGGTCGAGAAGATCGCCGGGCTGGCCGCCCGCGACGTCGTCGGGGTCCACGCGATGGGCAGCGGACTCTCCCGCACCTTCGGCGCGGTCCGCGACCGGGTGCCCGGCGGCTCCAAGTCCGTGTCCCGCGGGGTCAAGGCCGAGGTCGGCGAGGTGCAGACCGCCCTCGACCTGGAGATCGTCGTCGAGTACGGCGTGTCGATCGCGGAGGTGGCACGTGCCGTGCGGGAGAACGTCGTCACGGCGGTGGAGCGGATGACCGAACTGGAGGTCGTCGAGGTCAACATCGCGGTGAGCGACGTCAAGCTGCCCGACGAAGAGGACGAAGAACCCGAGTCACGGCTCCAGTGAGCCCACCGGGCCACCGGGCGGGGCGGGGGAGTCCACACGTCGGCAGCACCGCAACTCGCGCAGAGGAGCGCACGATGAGCATGGCCCTGGTCGGCATGATCGCCGGAATGGCACTGGGCTTCGCCGGGTACTTCGGCGGCTTCGGAGCCTTCCTGCTGGTGGCGGCGCTCGGCGCCGTCGGCTTCGTGGCGGGCCGGTTCCTGGACGGCGACCTGGAACCCGGCGAGTTCTTCCGCTCCCGCGGCGACCGGCGGGGGTGACGGGTGGCCGCTCAGGTCGTCGAGGCCGCCGAGCGCGGGGCCACCCGGATCGCCGACCGCGTCATCGCGAAGATCGCCGCGCGAGCGGCCCGCGAGGCGCTGGGGGCCGTCCCCGCGGGCGGGGCCCCGCACACCACGGTCGAGGTCCACCAGAACAGCGCCCGGGTCCGCGTCACCCTCGAACTCGACTACCCCGGCGACCTCGGAGCCCAGTGCGCCGCGGTGCGCCGCCGGGTCACCGAACGGGTGAGGGCGCTGGCGGGCATGGAGGTCCCCGAAGTCACGGTGCACGTGGAACGGTTGCACCCGCCCTCGGCGGGCGGAGCGCGGGAGAGGATTCGATGAGCGAGCCCGAGCCGCCCCCGAAGGCGACCGGCGGCCCCCGCCGGACCCCCGTGCTCGACCGGCCCCACGACCCCGCCGACACCCCGGCCCCGCACGCCACGGACCCCTCCGAGAGCGCCGGGCCCCGCCGCTTCTGGTCGGCCCGCCGGGTGCCCGCCGGGATCGTCGCCCTGCTCCTGGTCGCCGGCACCGGCCTGCTGCTCTACGACGTCGCCGCCGTGCGCGCGGGCCGCCCCGCGATGGGCTGGCGCCGCACCCTCGCCGACGGACTCGCCACCCGCCCCCTGGACGATCCATGGGTCCTGACCGGCGCGGGCGTCGCCGCCGCACTCGGCCTCCTGCTCCTCGTCCTCGCGCTCACCCCCGGTCAACGCTCCCTGCTCCCCATGCGCGGCACCGACCCGGACCTGCGGGCCGCACTGCACCGCAAGGCCGCGGCGACCGCGCTGCGGGACCGCGCCGCCGAGGTGTCCGGGGTGCAGTCGGTACGGGTACGGGTGCGGCGCCGCAAGGCGGAGGTCCGCGCCGTCTCCCACTTCCGCGAACTGGACGACGTCCGCGCCGACCTGGAATCCGCCCTCGCCGAGGGCGTCGACGAACTCGGCCTCGGCCGTCCCCCCGCGCTCCGGCTACGGGTGCGACGACCCGGCAAGAAGAGGTGAGGCCCGTGCTCAGGACCGTCAACCGGGTGCTCCTCGGCGCGCTGGGACTCGTCCTGCTGCTCGGCGGGGGCTCCGTCCTCGCCGTCGGACTCGGCGTGCGGCCGCCCTCCTGGTGGGTGTACGACGACCGTCACGACGTCCTGCTCACGACCGCCCGGCGAACCCGCTGGCGGGACGAGGGCTGGTGGTGGCCCACGGTGATCGCGGTCCTGGCGGTCCTCGTCCTGCTCGCCCTGTGGTGGCTGTCCTCGGTGCTGCGTCGCCGCCGTCTCGCCGCCGTCCTCGTCGACACCGGGGACGGCGACGACGCCACTGTGCGGGGCCGCGCCCTGGAGGCCGCCCTCGCCGCCGAGGCGGAGGACCTCGACGGGGTGGAGCGCGCCGAGGTCACCCTCACCGGCCGCCGCACCACCCCGGCGGCCCGGGTACGACTCACCCTGGAGCCGCACGCCGCGCCCCGCGGGACCCTGCGGCGGCTCGACGACGAGGTCCTCGCGGGCGCCCGGACCTCCACCGGCCTGGCCCGGTTGCCCGCCACGGTCCGACTGCGCACGGTCCGGCACCACGCGGAACGCGTGAGCTGACCCGCGCGCCCGACCGGCCGGTGCTCAGAAGCCGTGCCGGGCGCCCCCGTCGACGGGCAGCATGATCCCCGTCAGGTACGAGGCCGCGGGCGACAGGGTGAACGCCGCCACCCGGCCGAACTCCTCGGGCGTGCCGTAGCGGCGCAGCGGGATCTTCGACTCGTGGCCGGCCCGGGTCGCCTCCGGGTCGGCGGACAGCGCGTCCAGCTGTCGCACCCGGTCGGTGTCGATCCGCGAGGGGAGCAGGCCCACCACCCGGATGCCCCGGGGCCCGAGTTCGTCGGCGAGCGACTTGGCGAAGCCCGCGAGGCCCGGGCGCAGTCCGTTGGAGACGGTGAGACCGGGGATCGGCTCGTGCACGGACGCCGACAGCACGAAGCCGATCACCCCGCCTTCGCCGAGTTCGGCGGCGGCCGTCCGGGCGAGCCGGACCGCACCGAGGAAGACCGACTCGAAGGAGGCCCGCCACTCGTCGTCGGTGTTGTCCGCCACGTACCCGGGTGCGGGTCCGCCCACGCTGATGAGGATGCCGTCGAAGCCGCCGAACTCCCGGGCCGTCGCGACCAGGCGGTCCGCGGCGGCGGGGTCGGCGTTGTCCGCGGCGACCCCGACCGCGTTCGGGCCCAGTGCGGTCGCGGCTTCGACGGCGCCGGACTCCTCGCGCCCGGTGATCACCACCTTGGCGCCGTCGGCGACGAGTGCACGGGCGGTGGCGTTGCCCAGTCCCCGGGTGGCGCCGGTGACGACGTAGACACGGTCCTTCAGTCCAAGATCCATGGCCCCATCCTGCCCCGGGGTGCGGGACGACGGGGACCGACCCCGGCAGTCGGGGCCGGTCCCCGTCGTCCCGCCGGTCAGACCGTCGCGGTCGCGGGCGGCCCGGTCGGGGTGGTGCCGGACTCCTTCGCCGCCGCCGCGGCCCGGTCCCGCAACTCCCGACGGACCAGGATCACCCACCCCACCGGAACGGCGGCGGTGAACAGCCACCACTGCACGGCGTAGGCCATGTGGGCGCCGATGCTGCCGTGGTCGGGGGCGGACAGCAGTTGCGGTGTGCCGCCGGCGGGGTCGGGGGCGGACAGCTCGACGAAGCCGCCGAGCACCGGCCGATCCAGGACTTCGGCCATCGCGGCGCTGCCGATCAGCATGATCATTCCGTCGGGCAGGCCCTTGAGGTCCTTGATGCCGCTCTTCGCCGTGGTCTCGTCGGGCATCAGCCGCCCGGTGACGGTGACCTCGCCGCCCGGCGGCGCGGGGATGCGCGGCAGCTGGGTCTGCGGTCCGTCGGCGGCGATCCAGCCCCGGTTGACCAGCAGCACCTTGCCGTCGTCGAGGACGAGCGGAGTCAGGACGTGCACGCCGACCTGGTCGTCGCTGTTGGTGCGGCGGCGCACCACGAACTGGTTCTCGTCGTCGTAGCTGCCGGTCGCCGTGATCCGGCGGTACCGTTCGGCGTCGGTCACCGCGTGCCCCGGTGAGGTCAGTTCCCCGACCGCCACGGGAGCCGCCGTGATCGCTGCTTCGATCCGCTTGTTGTGGGCGACGCGGTTCTCGTGCCGGTGGAACTGCCAGAAGCCCAGCTCGATCATCACGGGGATGAGGACGAGGGCGAGGAGGGTGAGGATCACCCACTGCCGGGACAACAGGAAGCGGTACACCCCACGACCGTACAACTCGCCCCCGCGTCGTTCCGCGTCAGGGTCCCGGCGTCGGCGTCGGACCCGGTCCACGATGCCCGTGCGGCCGTCCGCCCGGGAGCAGTGGGCGCCGCAGGACCCGCGCCCCTCGCCCTCGACGCCCTGCCCGATGAGCTGGACGCGGCAGTGCTCGCACAGGGGTGCCGTCAGCCGTCAGCCGCTCGTGGGCGCGCGGTCTTCGCGGGCACCGGATCGGCCGGTTCCACGTCCCGCAGCAACTGCCCGAAGGCCGCCTCGTCGATCACGGGGGTGCCGAACTGCGCGGCCTTCACCGTCTTGGAGGTGCCCGAATCGGGGTCGTTGGTCACCAACAGGCTCGTCAGCCGGGACAGGCTCGTCGCGATGTGCAGCCCCGCCTCGATCGCCCGGTCCTCCAACAGCTCCCGATCGACGGAGGTGTCACCGGAGAAGGCCACCCGCATGCCCTGCTTCAACGCCCCGCCCACCGCGTAACGGCCCGGATTGGGGTACGGGCACGGGGGCCGCTTGCGGGACTGCCGCCAGCTCCCGGCGTACCCGGACGAACCGCCGTACGACGCCTGGCGGCCGATCACCGCCGCCGGGGCCGCTGAGCCCGGGGACCACTCGGTCAGCGGACGGCACTCCAAGAGCGGCAGCCGCAGACCGCCCCGCGCCGCCGCCCGCAGACTCGGGCGGAACGCCTCCGCGAGCACCCGTGCGTCGTCCAACGCGTGGTGGGCCCGTTGCTGGACGACCCCGAAGTGCGCCGCCAACGACTCCAGCTTGTGGTTGGGCAACGGCAGGCCCAGCTCCTTGGACAGGGCGATGGTGCACAGCCGCTGGCGCACCGGGGGAGTCCGGCTGGCGCGCGCGTACTCCCGGGCGATCATCGACCAGTCGAACACCGCGTTGTGCGCGACGAGCACCCGGCCGTCGAGCCGGGCGGCGAACTCCTCGGAGATGTCCACGAACAGCGGCGCGTCGGCCAGTGCCTCGCTCGTCAGACCGTGGATCCACACCGGTCCCGGGTCACGCTCGGGGTTCACCGTCGTGTACCAGTGGTCCTCGACGTCCCCGCGCGCGTCCAGCCGGTACACCGCGGCGGACACGATCCGGTCGTCCCGGGCGAGACCGGTCGTCTCGACGTCGACCACCGCGTACCCCTCGGGGTACGCGGTCGGCCACTCGGGCGGGTGCGCTGCGGTCGTACGGTCGTCGAGCATGGTCATTGAGGATACGTCCCGCGGCTGACACCGCGTCCGGCGCCACCCGGCCGCGCCCCGGAACGCGGCGCCCCGCCCGGTCGACGTACAACTGGCGCGGTGCGGCACGAGGTTGACGGCCCACCCGGTACCGCGTGCTCGTCCCGACGTCGGGTCAACCGAGTGCGGCCACCAGGTCCTGGGCCGCGAGCCGGTCGAGACCGCACCCGTCGACGGGCCCCGGAAGCAGTCGGTACACCTCCCCGCTGACCTCGTCGGGCGCGACGTCCCCCTCCACCAGGGCGAGCAGGACCCGCTTGCCCCGGGCCGCCGCGGCGGCCAGCGCGTCCACCGCACCGGGGCGGCGTTCCTCGGGCGGGCCGCCGTCGCGGATCCGGGCCGCGAACCGGGCACGCCCTTCCCTGTCCGCCCTGCGGTACACCCACAGCTCGTCCGGTTCTTCGGGCCCCGGCGCCCGGCGGACCACGGCGACCTCCTCGGCGCGCGCGGCACCGTGCCACACCGCCAGGTCCCACAGCGTGGTGCGGCCGGCCCCGAGGTGCGCCTGGAGGTCCCGCCCCACGCGGCCCAACCGGAAGCGGTGGCGGGCGACGTGGTGGTACCCCTCGGAGGTCGGCACCTGCACGTCCGTCCACACGCTCACCCTCCGCTCCAGGTCCACCAGCATCGGCAGCTGGACCCGACCGGGACCCGCGAGGTCGAAGCGCTGGCGCACCGCCCCCGGCTCGAAGCGCGCATTGCGGCCCTCGTACGGCAGGGCCATGAACCCGGCGAACCCGTCCGCCAACGCGTCGAAGGGGGTGTTGTCGAAGCTAAACACGACCGGGACTAGGTAACGCGCCCCCGTCCGGGCGAGGGCCACCGGGTCCAGGTCCACGTACTCGGTGGCGCCGTGCGGCGCGGGCGCGGAGGTCAGGTCACCGGAGTGCACGGCCGCGCGCTCACCGAACGTCAGCTCCGTGAAGTCGCACAGGCCGGTGAACGCCCAGTCCGCGTCGTACAGCGCCACCGACAGGTCCAGGTCGACGGATTGCTGCCCGCGCTGCCGCCAGTGCAGGAACAGCCGGACGATCGGCCCCTGCGGCAGCGGGCGCACACTGCCGCGCGGGAGGGACACCAGGCTCTTCGCCGCGCTGTGTTCGGCCGCCGGCACGGGGAGGTCCACGAGGGAGGCGTCCAGTACCGCGAGGTCCACGCCGGGCGCCCGCGACAGCCTGCGCAGCACCTCGTCCTCCAGCAGCGCGCCCACCCGGGCGGTGAGCTCCGCCGGCAGCGGCGCCCTGGTGTCGGAGATCGTGAAGGCGTGCGTCGCCCGGCCCCGGGGCAGGAACACCCGCCGTCCGCCGGGCAGGTGGCGCACCCGCAACCGCCCGTACGCGGCGAGCAGCGGTCCCGCGCCCGCCCGGGGCAGCGCCTGACGCAGGAGATCGGCCGTCGCCCCGGGCAGCTCCGGGTCGCCCGACAGCCGCAGCAGGTGGTCGAGCCGGCGCAGCAGCTCGCCGGGCCGCCGGGCGAGCAGGGCGAACGCCTCCCCGGTGTCCCGTGCGGCGAGCGCCCGTTCCACCCCTGCGCCGAACCGCACGGGCCGCAGCCGCCGCCCGTCGCGCCGCACCGCGTCCGGGTGCGCGTGGGCCGTCGCGCGCAGTGCACGACCGAGCGCGTCGTCCCGGAGCGGGGTGCCGCGCACGACGGCGAACGCCAGGGCCGCCCGCGGATGCCGCTGGTGCCCTTCGAAGGGGTGCAGCACCTGCCCCGCGGCCTTCCACAGACCGGGGTGCCGGGCCATGTCCTCGACCGACGAGGACACTTCAAGACCGTCCAGGGCCGCCAACAGGTCACGGCGCAGCGCACGGGGCAGGGACCGCAGCGGATGCCCGCCGATCAGGTCGCCTCCGCCGTCCGACCACACCCGCAGCAGCCGCAGCACGTCGGTGGCGGTGGTCAGCCGCCCGTCGAGCAGCGGGCGCACCGCCTCGCGGGTGGCGGGCTCGCGCAGCAGGGTGCCGAGGACCAGGGCCTTCGTCTCCCGGACGGGGATGTCGAGGGGCAGCCACCGCGAGGGGCACGGTGCGTGCGCGAGCAGCACCGTCAGGTCGTCCCGGTCCTGCGGCGACAACGGGGTGCGGCGGGCCAGCAGCCGGGCCAGCGCCCGCCCGCAGTCGGCGGCCCGGTCACCCCCCAGCACCAGCGGGCTCAGCGGCCCGACGGGAACGGTGAACCGCTTCGGGTCCGGGGGAGCGGCGGGCAGCAGGAAGGGGTCGTCCGGGTCGATGCGGCGGTTGCACAACGGGCAGCCCGTGTAGTCGGCGCCGTCCCAGCAGGACCGGCACACCAGATGGGCGCACGGCGACACCGGGTGCACCGAGCCGGCCCGCGCGCACCGCACGCACGGCTGCTCGGGGTGTTGGAGGAGCAGCGTGAACACCCGCTGCACGTACAGCTCGTGCGTGTCGTCCGGCGGGGACAGCGGGAAACGACGGAACAGCGGGAAGTGCGGACGGTCGGCGCCCACCAGCGAGTCGAGCTGCTTGACCAGCGTGTTGAGCGCCATCCGCTGCCGGAGCCGGCCGAGCCCCGCCAGTGCGTCGCGCAGCGGCTTGCTGAGGGTGTGGCCCCGTTCCAGCAACAGCGATTCGCCGGCCACGATCGTCGACGAGTCCGCCACCGGCTCGTGGCCCGTCGCGGGCGCGGGTGCGTCGAGGTAGACGGTGCGCATCCGGCGGAGCAGCACGAGAGCGAGTTCGGTCATCTGGGCCCCCCGGGACGTGATGAGCGGGGGCGGAGAGCGGGCGCACTACGGATCTCGTGCAGAGGAGGAGAAGGAAGCACGCCGCGGAGCCGCCCCCGCGAAGGGGGATTCTATGGGGCGCCGTGCACGCCCCGCCACGGGACGGGCCGCCCGCTCCCGGGCGAACGGGCGCGCGTGGGCGACCCGGCGCGGGCGCGCACCGGTCGGCACCGTGCCGTGGAGAGCCCCCCTCCGTCACCCCCGGATCGGGGCACGGCAGGATGGACGCATGAGTATCGTGAAGATCAACGTCCTGACCGTCCCGGCTGAACAGCGCGAGGTGCTGGAGCAGCGGTTCGCGTCCCGCGCGGGATCGGTGGAGGGCTCCGACGGCTTCGAGTGGTTCGAGCTGCTGCGCCCGGTCGAGGGCACCGACCAGTACCTGGTGTACACCCGCTGGCGCAGCGAGGAGGACTTCCAGAAGTGGATGGACGGGCCCATGCAGGCGGCCCACCGGGGCGGCGCCGCCCCGGGTGAGCGGCCCAAGCCCGCCGCGTCCGGTTCGACGGTGTGGTCCTTCGAGGTCGTCCAGCAGGCCGCGCCCAAGCAGGGCTGACGCCGCCGGGCGCCCCGGAGCGGCGTCCCCGTGCCGTCGCCCGGGGGTGAGACGCTCCAGCGGTGAGCGAACCGACACCCCCGGGCGGTCAGCCGCCGCACGACGAGGCCCACGGCGGTGCGCTCGGCGGGCGCCTCAACTGGTTGCGGGCGGCCGTCCTGGGCGCCAACGACGGCGTGGTCTCGACGGCGGGCCTGGTGGTCGGCGTCGCGGGCGCCACCGGTGACCGGTCGGCCCTGTTCACGGCCGGCCTCGCGGGACTGCTCGCGGGCTCGATGTCGATGGCCGCGGGCGAGTACGTGTCGGTGTCCACCCAACGGGACTCCGAGCAGGCGGCGCTCGCCCAGGAACGTCGGGAGCTGCGGGACGAGCCGGAGGCCGAACTCGCGGAGCTGACGGGCCTGTTGACCGACCGCGGAATGAGCGCCGCCGTCGCCAGGGCAGCGGCCGAGCAACTCACCGCGCGCGATGCGTTGCGGGCCCACGCACGGGTGGAGCTGGGCATCGACCCGGACCAGCTGACCAACCCCTGGCACGCGGCCTGGGCGAGTTTCCTGGCCTTCACCGCCGGCGCCCTGCTGCCGCTGCTCGCGATGGTGCTGCCGCCCGCGCACTGGCGCCTCGCGGTGACCGTCCTGTCGGTGCTGGCGGCGCTCGTCGCCACCGGGTGGACCAGTGCCCGCCTCGGGGCCGCCGACCCGCGGCGCGCGGTACTGCGCAACGTGGTCGGCGGCGCGCTCGCGATGGGCGTGACCTACGCGGTCGGCTCGCTGCTCGGCGCGGCGGGCGTCTGACCCGGCCCGCCCCGGCAGGGCCTGCGCCGGTCCGGCCGGCCCCGGCACCGTCCTGACAAGGGGCGAAGTGCACAGAAGTGGCGACCTACTCAGCGGTAATACTTGTGGGTAATCACGTCTGGTGGTGGCCCGGAACGCCCCCTACGGTGCATCCATGCCCCCTTTGACGGATGCCGCCCGACCCCCCACGGCTCCCGTCCCGTCCCCCGGAGACCCCGAGTGATCCCGCGCCTCCTGCCCGCCGAGCCGACCGCCCGGCACGCCACCCTGCTCCGTGGACTGCTCGCCGCCTACGCCGTGGCCGCCACCGCCGACCTCGTGGCCCTGCTCGCCGGGTCCCCCGCCGGCCACACCGCCGTCAAACCCGTACTGCTGCTCCTGCTCGCCGCCTACGCAGCCCTCAGCGGCGGCCCGCGCCTGCTCACCGTGGCGCTGCTGTTCGGCTGGGGCGGTGACGTCCTGCTGCTCGTCGACCACGACCTGGCGTTCCTCGCCGGCATGGCCTCCTTCGCCGTCGGCCACCTCTGCTACCTGGCGCTCTTCGCCCGCTACGGCCGCCCGGGCCGTGACCCCCGGGCCCGGAACGGGCGCGCCGCCCTCGGCGCCGCGTACGCCCTCGCCCTGGTCGGCACCGTCGCCCTGCTGTGGCCGGACCTCCCGGCCGGGCTGCGCGTCCCGGTGGCCCTCTACAGCGTGCTCCTGACCGTGATGGCGTTCCGCGCCGGGCTCCTGGGGCCGGTCACCGGGCTCGGGGGCGCGCTCTTCCTGCTGTCCGACACCCTCATCGCCACCGGCATCGCCGACTGGCCCCAGCTGCCGCGCCCCGACTTCTGGGTCATGCTCACCTACCTCACCGCCCAGTTCCTGTTGACCACCGGCGTCCTCGCCGCCGCCACCGCGCACCCCGGCGGCAACCCGGCGTACCGTGAGGAACGGATCTGAACGGCGGTTCCCGGACCCGGTCCGGGGGCCCGCACGGCACAGGACTCGCCCATGCGCGCCACCACCATCCACGGCACCCGTGACATCCGGGTGGACGACGTGCCCGCGCCCCGCGTCCAGTACGCCACCGACGCCGTCGTCCGCGTCGTCCGGGCGTGCGTGTGCGGCAGCGACCTGTGGGCCTACCGGGGCGCCGCGCGGCGCCGGCCGGGGCAGCGCATGGGGCACGAGTTCCTGGGCCTCGTCGAGGACGCCGGCGCCGAAGTGACCCGGGTGCGTCCCGGGGACCTGGTGGTGGCGCCGTTCCTGTGGTCCGACGGCGTGTGCGCGTACTGCCGGGACGGGCTGACGTCCTCCTGCGTGCACGGGGGCGCCTGGGGCGGTCCCGGGTACGACGGGGGTCAGGGCGAGGCGGTGCGCGTGCCGTACGCCGACGGCACCCTCGTCACCCTGCCCGCGGACGCGCTCGACGACGACCGGCTGCTGGCCGCGCTCGTCACCCTGTCCGACGTCCTCGGCACCGGCCACCACGCGGCCCTCGGCGCGGGCGCGCGCCCCGGTGTGACGGTCGCCGTGGTCGGGGACGGTGCGGTCGGCCTGTGCGCGGTGCTGGCCGCCCGCCGGCTCGGGGCCGAACGGATCGTCACCTTGGGGCGACACGACCGACGCACCGCGCTGGCGGGTCGCTTCGGTGCCACCGACGTCGTCGCCGAGCGGGGGGAGGCCGCGGTCGAGGCGGTCCGGGAGCTCACCGGTGGCGAGGGCGCCCCCGCGGTGGTCGAGGCGGTCGGCACCGAACAGTCCATGCGCACCGCCCTCGGCATCGCCCGCGACGGCGGGGCGGTCGGCTTCGTCGGCGTGCCGCACGGCAGCGCCTCCGGGGTGGACCTCGGCGTCATGTTCGCCCGGAACATCGCCCTGCGCGGCGGTGTCGCCCCCGTCCGCGCCTATCTGCCGGACCTGCTGCCCGACGTCCTCGACGGCACCCTCGACCCCTCACCGGTGTTCGACCTGACGGTCGGTCTGGAGCAGATCGCCGACGGCTACCGGGCGATGGACGAGCGCACCGCCCTCAAGGTCCTCGTCACCCCGTGAACCCGCCGCGCCGCCTCACCACCACAGCGCACCCCACCGGATCGGCACCGGCAGGGCCGTCAGCAGGGCCGACACCGCCACCACCAGGCCCAGGACGACGACCTCGACGCGCGCGGGCGCGAACGCGCCCAGCGGATCGGCCGGCCGGGCCCTTCTACGGCGCGGCCGGGTCGCCCGGAGCAACCGGCGCCGGGCGACCAGCGCCAGCACCGTGACCACCACCATCAGCAGTGCCTTGGCCAGCAGCACCCGCCCGTAGGCGGTGGTCCGCAGCTGTTCGAAGAGGGTGTCCGGCGGCATCCGGCGCACCGTGCTCACCAGTCCCGTGGCCGTCACCGCGGCGAGCAGGACCACCGCCACCCGCGCGTAGAGCGCCAGCAGTACGGTGCCCGCACGGGGGTCCCGCTCCCGCCACCGCCAGCCGACCCGCACCGCGTACACCAGACCGCCCACCCACAGGGAGGCGCTCGTCAGGTGCACCAGGGTCAGCCCCGCCCCGACCAGCGGCCGCAACTCCGTCACCGGGTGCGCCCGCAGGGCCTCGGCGACCACGACCGCCACGAGCGGCAGCGCCCGCACCGCGGTCCTGCGCGACCGGGACAGCAACCCCGCCACGAGGAAGGCGTTCACCTCCACCAGGGCCAGCGCCCCGTCCCGGGTCTGGTAGAGCCCTCCGACGTCCATGTCCGACAGCCGGCCGGGCACCAGGTTCCCGGTGGCCACGATCGAGGCGAGGCCCAGTGCGGCCACCGTCCCGGCGAGCGCCGCGTACCCCGACCACGGGGGCGGTGGGCCCGCTTCCGGCACCTCGGGTACCCGGCGCGCCAGCAGCCCGCCGAAGAGTTCCCCGCACTGGATCGCCAGCGCCGCGAACAGGACCGTCCGCAACAGGCCGATGCCGGCGGTTCCGGGGGCCGGGTCCTCCCCGGTGCCGCTGAGGGCCAACGACGGTCCCAGCAGCGGGATCAGACCGGCGAGCAGCAGCAGGAGGAGCACGGTGACCGTACGGGCGAGGGGGGCGCGCCACGCCGGCCGGGCGGCGGCGGACAGGGGCGAGGGCCGGGCCAACGCCGCGTCGTCCGCCCCGGGTATCGGGGGTAGGGAGTCCACACCGAATCTTCACCACCGGGGACGGACGGGGCAAGTCAGGCGGGATCGCCCCGCCAGCGGGCCGGGTCCGTTCCCCACGGGCCGGGCGGGGTCGCCCAGTCGGCGGGGCCGCCCGCGAAGCGCACGGGCGGCAGCGCGTACCGCAGTCGCCCTTGTGGCCCGTCCCGTTCGGTCAGCCACCGGTCCGTTCCGCCCGGCGCCTGCGGTCGGTACGGCGCGCCGACCGTACGGGACGGACCCGGGGCCGTCTTGGCCACGGCACCGGGAGCAGTGCCGGTGAGCCAGGCCGCGGTGCGGGCCAGGCACACCTCGACGGACCGTCCGGCGCCGTCCCGCTGGCGCAGGGTCAGGGCGCGGAGCACCCCGGCCGCCAGCAGATGGCCGCTGCCGTGGTCGAGTGCCTGGGCCGGCAGCGCGCCGGGCCGCTCGGGCGACCCCGTGGTGGCCGCGATGCCCGAGGCGGCCTGCACCAGGCTGTCGAAGCCCCGCCGCCGTGCCCACGGACCGGTCGGACCCCAGGCCGACAACCGGGCCACCACCAGCCCGGGCCGTCGGGCGGCGAGGGCGGCCGGGTCGAGCCCGAAGCGGTCGAGACAGCCGGGCCGGTACCCCGTCACGACGACGTCGGCCCGTTCCACCAGGGCGTCGAAGGCCCGGCGCCCGGAGAGGGAGGCGAGGTCCAGGGCCGTGGACCGCTTCCCGAACCCCGTGTCCGCGTACTGGTCGGGCAGTTCGGGCAGCTCCGGGGAGTCGATGCGCAGCACGTCCGCACCGAGCAGGGCGAGGGTGCGGGTGGCGACGGGCCCGGCGATCACCCGGGTGAGGTCCAGGACCCGCACCCCGGCGGCGGGCAGCAGCGGCACACCGTCCGGCGGGGGCAGCGGGCGTGCCCCGTCCGGCCGGCCGGGGAGCACCGCGCGGTCCACCAGGGGCAGCCGGGCCACCGCGGCGCCCTGCGGGTGCGCGGCCCAGGCGGTGGGCGTGCGCAGGGCCACCGCCAGACCTCCGGCCGCGTACACGGCGTCCTCCGCGCGGGGGCCGTCGCACCGGGCCAGCACCTGCGCGACCCGCTCCACGGCGTCCTCGTCGCCGGTGTCCGCGGGCAGCCCCAGCGAGGTCAGCAAGCGCGCCCGGTGGTGGGGGTAGTTGGCGTGGGTGCGCAGCCAGCCGTCGGCCGTCCGCCACCAGCGGGACAGCGGGGCGAACGCCACCGGCGCCCGACCGCCGACCCTTAGGTGCCGTTCGCTGACGAACGAGGTGGCCACCGCCCCGTCGTCCACCTCGACGGCGGGCACCCCGGCGGGCGCGCCCCGCTCCGCGGCGAGTTCGGCCGCAGCCAGCGAGGCGGCCCCGACACAGGCGCGGGCGAGTTCCCGTACCGGCAGCGGCGAGGGCAGGGCGCCGGCCCGGACGACGGTGGTGACCCGGGACGGCAGCGCGGGGTCGCCGCCCAGCGCGGTCCAGGCGGACCGGAGGTCCGGGGCGTTCGGAGGGGCTTCGTGGATCATGGACGCGAAGGTAGGGCACCCGTGGCGCGATCGGGAACCGGGGGCGCGCCGGCGGCGGGCGGCGCGCCCCCGCTGCCCCTACTTGCTGTCGGCGTCCAGGGCGTCCGCGGCGCCCC